>JAUNDR010000018.1 GCA_030525985.1 Slackia sp.
TGACCGAACGGCCGGAGTAGTCGACGCGCTTGCCGAGCAGGTTCTGGCGGAAGCGACCCTGCTTACCCTTGAGCATGTCGGAAAGCGACTTCAGCGGACGGTTGCCGGGGCCCGTGACGGGACGGCCGCGACGGCCGTTGTCGAACAGGGAGTCCACGGCCTCCTGCAGCATGCGCTTCTCGTTGTTCACGATGATCTCGGGAGCACCGAGGTCGAGCAGGCGCTTGAGGCGGTTATTGCGATTGATGACGCGACGATACAGGTCGTTGAGGTCGGACGTGGCGAAACGGCCGCCGTCGAGCTGCACCATGGGGCGCAGATCGGGCGGGATGACCGGAATGACGTCCAGAATCATATCGGACGGGCTGTTGTCGGACTTCAGGAAGGCGTCGACCACCTTCAGGCGCTTGATGGCCTTGGCGCGCTTCTGACCCTTGCCCGTCTCGATCGTCTCTTTGAGCTCTTCGGCGACCTTCTCCAGGTCCATGGCATCGAGCAGGTCGCGCACGGCCTCGGCGCCCATGCCGCCCTGGAAGTAATCGCTGTAGTTCAGGCGCATCTCGCGGTAGAGGGCCTCGTCGGGCACGAGCTGCTTCGGCACGATCTTCAGGAACGTGTCGAACGCCTCGGTGCGCAGAGCCTTGCGCTCGCTGAACTCCTCGTAGATGTCGGCGATCTCCTCGTCGACCTCCTCGGGGCTCATGCGCTCGTCTTCGTCGATTTCGTCGATGAACTCGTCGTCTTCGGGCACGTACTCGGTCGAAAGACGGCGCGTGGCCTCGACGAGGCGGTCGCGCTCGGCGTCCAGCTCCTCGAGGTCTGCGGCGAGCTCGTCGCGCAGCTCGTCCACGTCTTCTTCGCGAGCCTCTTCATCGACCCAGGTCACGATAGAGGATGCGAAATAGAGCACCTTCTCCAGCTCTTTGGGGGCGATGTCGAGCAGGTAGCCAAGACGCGAGGGCGAACCCTTGAAATACCAGATGTGGCTCACGGGCGCGGCGAGCTCGATGTGGCCCATGCGCTCGCGACGGACCTTGCTGCGGGTCACTTCGACGCCGCAGCGCTCGCAGACGATGCCCTTGAAGCGCACGCGCTTGTACTTGCCGCAGGCGCACTCCCAGTCTTTGGTGGGGCCGAAGATCTTCTCGCAGAACAAGCCGTCCTTTTCGGGCTTGAGCGTGCGGTAATTGATCGTTTCGGCCTTTTTCACCTCGCCGTGAGACCAGCCGCGGATATCCTCGGCGCTGGCGAGAGAAATTCGCAGGGCGTCGAAATTGTTAACGTCGAATTCGCTCATTTATCGCTCTTCTCCTTCGGCGGTTTCGGTAACGGTAGCGCTATCGGCGCCGATCAGGCTTTCAACATCGGCGTTGGAGCCGCCCAGCAGATCGTCGTCCATCAAGGAGCGCAGGTCTGCGGCGATGTCTTTGAGGGCATCGCTTTCGGCGGGCTCGGAGGCGTCGGCTTCGCCGTCAAGCAGCGTGCGGGCACGGTTGACGGAGCCGCGCGTTTCGGCGTCGGCGGCATCGAAGTCGATGGTGTGCTGGTCTTGCGCCACCATCTCGACGTTGAGGCCGAGCGACTTCATTTCCTTCATGAGGACCTTGAAGGACTCGGGAACCTCGGCGTCGTCGATGTTGTCGCCCTTGACGATGGCCTCGTATGCCTTCACGCGGCCGGCGGTGTCGTCGGACTTCACGGTCAGGATCTCCTGCAGCACGTTGGAGGCGCCGTAAGCGTAGAGCGCCCACACCTCCATCTCGCCGAAGCGCTGGCCGCCGAACTGGGCCTTGCCGCCGAGAGGCTGCTGGGTGATCAGGCTGTAAGGACCGGTCGAACGGGCATGGATCTTGTCGTCGACCATGTGGCCCAGCTTGAGGATGTACGGGAAGCCGACGGTGATCTGCTCGCGGAACGGCTCGCCGGTGCGGCCGTCGTAAAGCGTGGTCTTGCCGGTGACGGACAACTGCGGGACGAACTCGTCGCGCGCCTTGTCGCCGTACTTCTCGTGGTTGAGGTTGATCAGGTTGGCGTTGGCCTTCTGGATGACGTCGACGATTTCAGGCTCGGTCGCGCCGTCGAAGACGGGGGTTGCGACGAAGGTCGGGCCCTCGACGGCCTCGGTGGCGTTCTCCTCGTCGGAGAAGCCCCACTTCGCAGCCCAGCCGAGATGGCACTCGAGCAGCTGGCCGACGTTCATACGAGAAGGAACGCCCAGGGGGTTCAGCATGACGTCGATCGGCGTGCCGTCTGCCAGATACGGCATGTCCTCGACCGGCAGCACGCGGGAGATGACGCCCTTGTTGCCGTGGCGGCCGGAGAGCTTGTCGCCCTGCTGGACCTTACGCTTCTGAGCGATGTAGACGCGCACCAGCTCGTTGACGCCCGGAGCCAGCTCGTCGCCGGCCTCGCGGCTGAAGCGGTAGATGCCCACGACGCGGCCGCCCGCACCATGGGGAACCTTCAGCGAGGTGTCGCGCACTTCGCGGGCCTTTTCGCCGAAGATGGCGCGCAGCAGGCGCTCCTCGGCGGTCAGCTCGGTTTCGCCCTTCGGGGTGACCTTGCCCACGAGCACGTCGCCCGGGAACACTTCGGCGCCCACGCGGATGATGCCGTCGGCGTCGAGGTCGGAAATCATATCCTCGGAGATATTGGGGATCTCGCGGGTGATTTCCTCGGGACCGAGCTTGGTGTCGCGCGCGTCGATCTCGTATTCGGAGATATGGATGGACGTGAGCAGGTCTTCGGCAACCACGCGCTCGGACACGATGATAGCGTCCTCGTAGTTGAAGCCTTCCCAGGTCATGTAGGCGACCATGAGGTTTTGGCCCAGCGCCAGCTCGGCATGGTCGCAGCTGGGGCCGTCGGCGAGCACGTCGCCTGCGGCCACTTCGTCGCCCTTGCGCACGATGGGCTTGTGGTTGATGCAACCCGACTGGTTGGAACGCTGGAACTTGGGAACCAGGTACTCGTCGAATTCGCCCTCGTCGTTGCGGATGATGATGGTGGAGCCGTCGACGTAGTCGACCACGCCCGGGTTCTGGGCGACGAGCACCTCGCCCGAGTCGACCGCGATGCGGTGCTCGATGCCGGTGCCGACCAGCGGAGCATGGGGACGCAGCAAAGGCACGGCCTGGCGCTGCATGTTCGAACCCATGAGCGCGCGGTTCGCGTCGTCATGCTCGAGGAACGGAATGAGCGAGGTTGCCACCGACGTCATCTGACGCGGGGAAACGTCCATGTAATTCACTTTTTCGGGATCGACCACGTCGGGCTCGCCGAAAACGCCCGCGGCGTCGCGCGTACGGCACAAAACCTTGTCGGCGGGCACGAATTCGCCATCGACGAAGGTGCCGAACATGCGGGTTTCGGGATCGAAGGACTCGTTGGCCTGGGCGATCGCGAAGTTCTCCTCCTCATCGGCGGTGAGATAGTCGACCTCGTCGGTGACCTTGCCGTCGATGACGCGGCGATACGGCGTTTCGATGAAGCCGTAGCTGTTCACGCGCGCATAGGTCGCCAGAGAGCCGATCAGGCCGATGTTGGGGCCTTCGGGCGTCTCGATCGGGCACATGCGGCCGTAGTGGGAATTGTGAACGTCGCGGACCTCGAAGCCTGCGCGCTCACGCGACAGACCGCCCGGGCCCAGTGCGGACAGACGACGCTTGTGCGTGATGCCTGCGGCGGGGTTGGCCTGGTCCATGAACTGCGACAGCTGCGAGGAGCCGAAGAACTCCTTGATGGCCGCCACGATCGGGCGGATATTCACGAGCGACTGCGGGGTGATCTCGTCCGGCTCCTGCATGCTCATGCGCTCGCGCACGACGCGCTCCATACGGGAGAGGCCGATGCGGAACTGGTTCTGAATCAGCTCGCCCACGGTGCGGATGCGGCGGTTGCCGAAGTGGTCGATATCGTCGACGGCGAAGCCCTCCTCGCCCTCATGCAGCGCCACGATGTAGCGCATGGTGGCGATGATGTCTTCTTCGGTGAGCGTGGAAGAATCGAAATCGGAAGGGAAGCCCAGCTTCTTGTTGGCCTTGTAACGGCCGACTTTCGCCAGGTCGTAACGCTGCGGATTGAAGAACAGGCCGTCGAGCAGCGTGCGCGCGGAGTCGATCGTCGGCGGCTCGCCGGGACGGAAGCGCTTATAGAGCTCGATCAAAGCCTCGTCTTTGGTGGTCGCGGGATCGCGATCGAGCGTGCGCAGCACCATCTCGGAGCTGCCGAGCACGTCGACGATTTCCTCGCGGGTCTCCGCGATGCCGAGCGCGCGCAGAAGCAGCGTGGCCGGCTGCTTGCGCTTGCGGTCGATGCGCACGGAAAGAATGTCGCGCTTGTCGGTCTCGAACTCGAGCCAAGCGCCGCGGGAAGGAATGACCTTCGCGCCGAAGATGGTTTTATCGGAAGTCTTGTCGCGCTCGGAGCTGAAGTACACGCCCGGGGAGCGGACCAGCTGGGAGACGACGACGCGCTCGGTGCCGTTGATGATGAAGGTGCCGCGCGGGGTCATGAGCGGGAAATCGCCCATGAACACTTCCTGCTCCTTGATTTCGCCGGTCTCGCGATTGACGAAGCGGATCACGGCGAACAAGGGAGCCTGGTAAGAGACGTCCTTCTCTTTGCACTCATCGACGGTGTATTTCGGGTCGCCGAATTTATGCTCGCCGAGCTCGACGAACATATCCTTCGTGGCGTTTTCGATGGGGCACACGTCGTTGAAGGCTTCGGTGATTCCTGCCTCCATGAACCACTTGAAGCTTTCCGTCTGAATGGCGATCAGGTTAGGCACATCCATGACGTCGGGAATCTTCGCAAAGCTGCGACGTTCCCTATAAAGGCTGGTGGGAGCGCTGTTTTCTGCTTTGGCCACAGGTCTTCCTTCCGTTAGGGAAATAGACTATATGAGCGTAAATACGCAAACGATTAATTTAATCACGTTGAAAAATGAAGTCAAGACTTTTTTTCATGAACTATGGAGGTTTTATGCTTTTAGCGTACAAGGATACGCGCCTGAACAGGCGAAATAGCAAGTAGGTTTCTTAAAGTTTGTTAGTTTCCTTATAGGAATCCATGCATCGGCGGCGAAAAAACGGACAGAAAAGCGCGAAGATGCGGCGCCGCGAGCGCAGACAGCGCGGACATGCGGCAGGATGACAATACGAAACAGCGGCGCGGTCGATGCTACGCGAAGCGCGACGCCGCAAAACGCAGCAACGCGACGGCATGGGGGGGCGAAAAGCCGAGACGCACGAATTTCAGCGCAGGCGCGAACAATGGAAAGAAAGCGGGCGGCGCGACACCGCAAGGCGCAATCGGCGCAGCGGGCGACATGCGAAGCGGACGACGATAAAACAAGAAAGGCGGCCGCGCATACCGACGGCCGCCCGAACGGGATTATCGGCACAGCTCCCAAAACGCCACGGCGGACGCCGCCGCCACGTTCAAGCTGTCCACCCCGTGCATCATGGGAATGCGCACCGTATAGTCGCACCCCTCGATGGTGCGATGCGACAGTCCATCGCCCTCGGTGCCGAATACGAGCGCAAGCTTGTCGCATGCCGCAAGCGCAGGATCGCCGAGCGCGATCGAATCGTCGGAAAGCGCCATCGCCGCAGTCTTGTAGCCGAGCGATGCGAGCTTTTCCAACCCCGAAGCGGGCCAATCGCGCACCGTTTCCCCGATGCGCGTCCACGGAACTTGAAACACCGTTCCCATGGACACGCGCACGGCGCGGCGATACAGCGGATCGCAGCACGTCGGCGTGACGAGCACGGCATCGATGCCGAGCGCCGCCGCCGAGCGGAAGATCGCGCCGACGTTCGTGTGGTCCACGATCCCCTCGAGCACCGCGATGCGGCGGCGACCGTCGTCATCCCCCGTCGCCGCGCGCTTCTCGTCGATGCGTGCAAGCAAATCCTCCACGCTCGCAAGCGCAGGACGACGCATGGCGCACAGAATGCCGCGCGTCAGCGCGAAACCCGTCAGCTTCTTCAGTTCGCTTTCGGGCGCCACGAATATCGGCACGTCTTCGCCGCACGTCGCCCCCGCCTGCTCTACGGCAGCGATCGTCGGTGCCGCCGCCTCTTTCCACTCGGGCGTCATCAGCACCGAAACGGGCTGCATGCCGCCTGCCAGGGCGCGCTCGATCACCTTGATGCTCTCGGCGATGAAGATGCCCTTTTCGGGCTCGAGCCGATTGCGCAGCTGCGCTTCGGTCAGGCGCGCATACGCGTCGAGACGGGAATCGTCCAAGCTTGTTATTTCCACATACGACATATCGGGCTCCTTGCCACCATCCGACCGGACGCGCTCGGCTGCATGCCGAACAACGCCCGTCGGTTTCTTTTCTCCCACGAATCTGCCACGTTCTCACATACAGCAGCGAGCACATAGTAGAAAATGTTAGAAAATGGCAGATTTTTTAATAGAAGCGGACAGAAGGACTTGCACGGAACCTGCGGCGGAAACGTCTCGAAACGGCATCGCCCCGAGCGCGAATAAAAGCGAGCATCTTCCAGGAGAACCGCCATATCGCCGGGAGAAAACACCGCTGGAGGCGCGTGCCACCACCGCATCATCGAGACTCTCGCTTCTCCTTCTGCAAGATGCTATGCAAGGCGACAGGCGAAAGACAAAAGAGCCGCCGGGCCGAATGCCCGACGGCTCGTGAGGCTCGATGCCGGCGCAGGCTCCGGACATCGACGTCTTCGGCGCGCGGCAAAGAAAATGCACCGCCTGAAACCCCTGTTAGTTTTTGAACGAGTGGATCGGCGCGGGAATGCGGCCGCCGCGGCTGACGAACGCCTCGCAGCTTTTCGTGTTCACGGGCATGATGGGCGCGTAGCCGAGCAGGCCGCCGAACTCCGCCGTCTCGCCCACGCCTTTGCCGATCACGGGAATGACGCGCACCGCCGTAGTTTTCTGGTTCACCATGCCGATCGCGGCCTCATCGGCGATGATGCCCGCAATGGTCGCCGCCGTGGTATCGCCCGGGATGGCGATCATATCCAGGCCGACGCTGCATACGCACGTCATGGCCTCGAGCTTTTCGATGGTCAGGGTGCCGGCCGCGGCGGCATCGATCATGTTCTTGTCTTCGGACACCGGAATGAACGCGCCCGACAGGCCGCCCACATAGCTCGACGCCATGACGCCGCCCTTTTTCACCTGGTCGTTAAGCATGGCGAGCGCCGCCGTGGTGCCGGGGGCGCCCACCTGTTCGAGGCCGATCTCTTCGAGGATTTCGCCCACCGAATCGCCCACCGCGGGCGTGGGAGCCAGCGACAAATCGATGATGCCGAACGGCACTCCCAAACGACGGCTTGCCTCCTGGGCGACCAGCTGGCCGACGCGCGTGATCTTGAACGCCGTTTTCTTGATAGTCTCGCACAGCACTTCGAAGTTCTCGCCGCGTGCGGCCTCGAGCGCGCTTTTCACCACGCCGGGACCGGAGACGCCCACGTTGATGACGGCATCGCCTTCGGTGGCGCCGTGGAAGGCGCCCGCCATGAAGGGATTGTCGTCGGGAGCATTGCAAAACACCACGAGCTTCGCGCACCCGAGGCTGTCGTTGTCGGCCGTGGCCTCTGCGGTGGCGCGCACCACCTCGCCCATCAGCTTCACGGCGTCCATGTTGATGCCCGTTTTGGTAGAGCCCACATTCACGCTGGCGCACACGCGCTCGGTTTCGGCAAGCGCCTGGGGAATGGAGCGGATCAGCAGCTCTTCGGCAGGCGTCATCGATTTGCTCACGAGCGCCGAATAGCCGCCGAGAAAATTCACGCCCACTTCGGCCGCCGCATCGTCGAGCGCATGAATCACCCTGACGAAGTCGTCCGTGGTTTTGCAGGCGCGCGCGCCCACCAGCGCAATGGGCGTCACCGAGATGCGCTTATTCACGATGGGAATACCGTACTCGCGCTCGATCGCCTCGCCCGTGGAAACGAGGTCTTTTGCGTACGTCGTGATCTTCTTATATATGTTGGCGCACAGCGCGTCGACATCGTCGCATGCACAATCGAGCAGGCTGATGCCCATGGTGATGGTGCGCACGTCGAGCTTTTCCTGCTCGATCATATGATTGGTCTCGTGGACCTCCATGATATTCAGCATGAAGAAATGCCTTTCGTTCAGTAAGGACTTCCAAGCCGAGGCGACCGCTGCCGTGGCGAATTCCCTCGGATCGCCGCAGCGCAGCATCAGGACGAACCTCGGGATAAAAAATTTCGAGTCTCGCAGCGCGACGTCCGGACAGAGCCTGCGGCGAGAAATCTTCGGTTTCTGCGATGCAGGCGAGGGCGAGCGCGGGGCGTGCGGTCGGCGGAAAAGGCCGAGGAAGCGTATTTCGATACGCGACGAGGGCTTGGACCGCCGAATGCGCCGCGCCGCTCGACTGCAGCCGGGCGACCCGCTTCGTTGACCGTCAGGCCGACGAAGCCGTTATACCCTGTGCATCTTCGTGAAGATCTCTTCCTTCTGGCAGCGGATGCGCACGCCGATTTCCTCCCCGAGCGCTTCGAGGTCGTCGACCATGGCGCCGAATTCGGTTTTCGCGGCGGCGACGTCCACAATCATCATCATGTTGAAAAACCCGTCGATGATGGTCTGGGAAATGTCAAGCACGTTGACATTGCGATCGGAGAGATAGGTGCAGACGCGGGCGATGATGCCCACGGTGTCTTGACCGACCACAGTGATGATGGCCTTGTTCATGCTGGCAGCCTCCTTGCAGCATCGTACGCGGACGAACGCGGAACGACACGTTCGCAGATGCCGCCACTCTATCACGACGAAGCGCCCTTCGAAGCGAAACGCCGCACTTTCAAAGCGAAAAGCGAACGCCGTCGGCAAGAAGCACGTCGGCGGTACGGCAAAAGAAAAGCAAGCCGCCGACCGCTTCGACAAGCGCCGCACCTGCCGGAAGGCGCTCTTCCACTATAATGTGCCGACTGACTGAAAAGCACGCGCCCGCACACTGCGGCGCGTCCGACGAAAGCGAGCTACCATGAGCGAACCGCAACCGTCGCGCGAGAAATTCGCATCGCGCATCGGATTCATCCTCATCTCGGCCGGCTGCGCCATCGGCCTGGGCAACGTCTGGCGATTCCCCTACGTCACGGGCGAATACGGCGGCGCCGCCTTCGTGCTGCTCTACCTGCTGTTCCTTGCCATCTTGGGCCTGCCCATCCTGGTCATGGAATTCTCGGTGGGCCGCGCATCGCAGAAAAGCTGCGCGCGCAGCTTCAACATCCTCGAGCCGAAAGGCACGAAATGGCACCTGTACAAATGGTTCGCCATTGCCGGCAACTACATCCTCATGATGTTTTACACCACGGTTGCCGGATGGATGGTGGCCTACGCCTTCAAGATGGGCACCGGCGAGCTTAACGGAGTAGCGCCTGAAAACACCGGCAGCGTTTTCGCCGCCCTTCAGGCCGATCCGCTGCAGATGTTCGGTTGGCTGCTGCTCATCTGCCTGATCGGCTTCGGCATCTGCGGCATGGGCCTGCAAAAAGGCGTCGAGCGCATTACGAAGGTCATGATGGCCTGCCTGTTCGTGGCCATCGTCATCCTGGCGATCAACAGTATCCTGCTGCCGAACTCCGGCGAAGGCCTGGCATTCTACCTGCTGCCCGATTTCTCGCGCCTGTTCGCGGGCGACACGGTGGCCGAGCAGATGGGCACGTTCGGCGATGCGGTCTACGCCGCCATGGGCCAGGCGTTCTTCACGCTTTCCATCGGCGCTTCGGGCATGGCCATCTTCGGCAGCTACATCGGCCGCGACCGTCGCTTGACGGGAGAAGCCATCTCGGTAGCGGGCCTTTCCACCATGATTTCGCTGCTCGCGGGCCTGATCATCTTCCCCGCCTGCTTCTCGTTCGGCGTCAGCCCCGACTCCGGCCCCAACCTGGTGTTCGTCACGCTGCCGAGCGTATTCAACCAGATGTGGCTCGGCCAGCTGTGGGGAACGCTGTTCTTCGTCTTCATGAGCTTCGCGGCGCTGTCCACCGTCATCGGCGTGTTCGAGAACATCATCGCCTTCGCCATGGACCAGTGGAACATCTCGCGCAAGAAGGCCGTCATGATCAATGCCGTGGCAATCGTCGTCTTGTCGCTGCCGTGCATCTTGGGCATGAACGTGTGGAGCGGCTTCCAGATTCCCGGCATCGGCGACATCCAGGGCCTCGAAGACTTCATCGTTTCGAACAACATCCTGCCGCTGGGCGGCCTGCTGTACGTGCTTTTCTGCACGAGCCGCTACGGCTGGGGCTGGAAGAACTTCAAGGCAGAAGCCGACGCGGGCGCGGGCATGAAGTTCCCCGCCTGGAGCTACGTGTGGATCAAATACTGCATCCCCGTGCTGATGATCATCATCTTCATCATGGGCTATGTGCCGAAGTTCCAAATCTGGTTCGGATAGCGCGAACGCGAGAATCAACCCGGCTGCGGATGGCGGCGAAACCCCATCCGCAGCATGCAAGAAGCCGACCGCAAGGGTCGGCTTCTTTCGTTTCGGAGGGCGCGAGCCGAAGCGATGCTCGCCGTTATTCGGCTGCGAAGTAACGGAAGAGACCCTGCTCGTCTTCCGTGCGTACAAGCAGCCCTTCGCGCACCTGGTGATCCAAGATGATCATGCCGCTTTCGAGAATGCACCATTTCTGGGCGATCGAGATATCGTCCCACGCCATGGGAACGTTCCATTTCAACGCGCGAATCAGCTCGAGCCCCGTAGAGCCCGGATTCTCGCGCGCGGCATCCACCGCGCGCGTCATGCGACGGGCATGGTGCTCGATCAACCACGCAGCGCGCTCGCGCCAGCCGTCGCGAAGGTCGCCGTGCGACACCAGCAAACGGCTGATATCCATATCGAGCATCTTGCGCACATTGTCTAAATACACCGCCATGGGATCGGCCGTATCGGGACGAAATCCCAAACCGGGCGAAATGACGAACAGCACGTGATCGCCGCCGAAAAACAGCCCCGACTCCTCGTGGAAAAGCGACTGGTGGCCGGGCGTATGCCCCGCCGTGGAAACGACGCGCAGCGTATGGCGGCCGACGGCGATGCCGTCGCCTTCCTCGGAAAAGCGGATGTCGCGCCCTTCCGCTTTGAAACTGTCGATGCCCGTGCCGTAGCGGCCGGCGCGGCAATACCTGCGCGCCCTCTCGGCGGGAACGCCCTCGGCTCTGACCCGGCGCTCGGCGCGCTCCCAAAAATGCGGCTCCTTCGAACCGATCATGAGGTCGAAATCGACCTTGTTCACATACAAAGGCGCCTCGGACGGCACGATCCGATCGACCAGACCCGCGTGATCCATATGCAGATGGGTCAAAAAGAAGGACATTTCGGCAGAATCGACGCCTATTTCTTCGAGAGCGCGCCGCAAAACCGCCGCACCCGCATCGGTCGGCGCGCCGGTATCGACCAGCAACGCCTCGCCCGCATCCTCGACCACGAATACATTCGTCTCCGACGTCGAAACGTTCGTGAAGGGAACCTGCACCATATATACGTTCGGGTCGCAGTGAATCTGGCGCCACCGGTTTCCCGAACGCATGAGCTCGCAGCCGTTTTCAGCCATAATCCACCTCGCATACACCGAAAGCCGATACGCGTCGAAGCCGCGCATGCGGCCTTTTCGCCCGTATCGGATAGTACGAGCATGGACGCATGCGCACAACAGCGCAGGCGGCTCAGCGTAAAGAAACCGGATGCCCTAAGAAGACGTCAGGTTTCGAGAAACGAAGGGGACGCCGCCCGAATCGCGCGCGACGGGATACTACTCCTTTTTCCTGCGCGCGCGGAATGCGGGCATAGGCTCGATGCGCAGGCCCTGCTTGTTGTACGACACGGCCAGATCGCCCTGGATGTTCGCCACATATCCGCTGCGTCCGATTCCCGCAAGGCACGCTTCGACCGATGCGTTCTCGACGCGCGCATCGAAACCGAGCGCAAGCGAAAGCACGCGCTCGATGACGCGACGGGCCAACGGCATGGCGGCCTCTCCGAGCGCAGGCGAAACGAGGAAACCCTCGGAAGGCGACGTCGCGAGCGGACGCACGTGCTCGAGCAGCAGTTCGCGCGCCTGGGCGGCGAGCATGTCGTCTTCATCGGCGATGAGATTCATCGTGCGCGTCAGCGTTTCGAGCAGACGCGGATTGCGCTCTTTGGCGCGTGGCACGATCTCGTGGCGCACGAATGCGCGGAAGCGGTCGGTATCGGCATTGGTAGCGTCTTCGCGCCACAGCGCACCCGACTCGTCGCGCACGGCGTCGTCACGCAGCTCGAGGAATGCGCGCAGTTCGTCGCGGCCCGATTCGAGCAACGGGCGGCAGACGCGGCAACCTTCGATCATGACGCTGTGGTCCATAGAGCGGAATCCGCCGGGGCCCGTTCCCACGATCGAGCGCATATAGAAGTTCTCCACGCGGTCATCGGCCGTATGCGCCGTGAAAATACGCCCGGCCCCGAACGGAAACCCCATGTGCAGGCACGTGCTTTCGAGCGCTTCGCGCGCCGCACGATAACGCTCCGCGCGCGCGATCGCCTCCATATTGCCACCCGAAGATTGCACCATGGCGGCAACGTCCACCTCGCACATGAAGAGCGGAATTCCCAGATGCTGCGCCAATTTCTCAACGAAAGCGGCGTCGCCGTCGGACGCCGCGCCACGCAATTTATGGTTTACGTGCAGCATGGCGACGGCGCCCACATCGCCCGCCGCCACCATATCGGCGGCAAGGTAGGCAAGCGCCGTGCTGTCGGATCCGCCGCTCACCATGAGCAGCGCTACGGTTTCGCGCGTCGCCATGCCGCGTTTGCGCACGACATCCATCATACGCGCAAAGACATCCGCACGATTCGACCGCTTCGGCTCGTCCGTCATGTCCGCCATCCTATTTCGCCGCCTCGAAAAATTCTGAGAACTCCTCGATCAAGCGCTTCACGGGAAGGCCGACCACGTTATCGAAATCGCCCGATACGCGCTCGACCAGCATCTCGCCGCCCTTGCCCTGAACACCGTAAGCGCCCGCCTTGTCCATCGGCTCGCCCGTGGCGATATATTCCTCGATCAAAGCATCGTCGAGGTCGCGGAACAGCACGTGGCTCGTTTCGGCGAACGAGCGGAAGGCAAGCGAGATATCCTCCTCCCCTTCGGGAGCGCCGACAAGCCATACCGAGACGCCGGTAATGACTTGATGTGCGCGCCCCGATAGCTCGTTCAAGATGCGCTTGGCATCCGTCTCGTCGGCAGGCTTGCCGTAGATGATGCCGTCGGCAACCACCATGGTATCGGCGCCGACCACCATCGCCATGCCGGCATAGCCGTCATTGAGCACCTCTTCCACCACGGCGCGAGCCTTGCGTTCGGCGAGTTTTTTCGCCGCCTCTTCGGGTTGGCGCATCAAATCGGCATCGAGCGACTCGTCGGCTTGCGACACGTGCACCGCGAACGAAATGCCCTCGCGTTCCAAAAGCTCGCGACGACGCGGGCTGCCGCTTGCAAGAATGATATCGATCTTCATATCTTCGGCCTTTTCAGCCATATTAGTTACCTTTCGATACTTTATTTCTTTTTAAAAGTTATCTTCTTTTAAAGAGGTGATGTTTATTTTACTTCTACGATCTATTTACGATATCAATACGAATCGATGTATCAACTTTATCGGATAGCACATTTCTTTCAGAAGTCTAGTTTCTGTTTCCTTAGTACATACTAAAATATTTAAACTATCTTTTAGTATGTATTGCACCCGACCTCGTATAACCACTGATTCAATACGAAAGCACATTAGTCAGGTGCCCGCCTCATTCCGATTCGCGCGGCCTCAAGCCATCGGTCCCCAAGATGCGCACATGCGCCATCTTAGGGACCGAAAGAACCGAAACGCCGCCGAACGCTTTCCCATGGATCGAATGGAGCATACGAAAGCGATGTGACGAACGACACGCGCAAACAGCACGAACCCGCGACACGAGAACGGCATATGGCGGCGCTGCGGGCGACATCGCGCAACCGCGGCCCCGATGCCGTCCGAGCGGAGCGGCGGCCTACGCGAACAGCGGCGTGGACAGATAGCGCTCGCCCGTATCCACCGCGAACGTCACGATGGTCGACCCCTTCGCTTCGGGATGATCTTCGACCAACTTGCGCACGGCGGCGATATTGGCGCCGCTCGAAATGCCCACCAGCAACGCCTCGTCGGTCGCCATGAAACGAGCCTGCTCATACGCCTCGTCGGTCGTCACCGAGATAACGCCGTCAAGCGCATCCAAATCGAGCGTCTCGGGAATGAAGTTGGCACCGATGCCTTGGATGCCATGAGATGCCGGCGTCAAGTCCTCACCCGCCAGCGCCTGGGAAATCAGCGGACTTTCGCTCGGCTGCACCGCGAAGATGCGCACGCGCTCGCCCGTCAAGGCAGCCAGCCCGTTTTTATTCTGCTTGCCGGGACCATTGAAGAAATGCGCGACGCCGGAAACCGTTCCGCCGGTGCCGACCGCCGCCACGACATAATCAGGATTCGCGCCGCTGAGCGCCGTCTTTATTTCGGGGCCCGTTGTTTTCTCATGAGCCGCCGGATTATCGGGATTCGTGAACTGCCCCACGATCCATGCGCCGGGAGTCTCGCGCTCGATTCGCTCGGCTTCGGCCACGGCGCCCGCCATGCCCTCGGCGGCGGGCGTCAGAACGAGCTTCGCCCCGTAGGCCGCAAGCAGCATGCGGCGCTCCTTGCTCATGGATTCGGGCATGGTGAGCACGACCTCGTAGCCGCGGGCAGCACCGATCATGGCGATGCCGATACCCGTATTGCCGCTCGTCGGCTCCACAAGCACGCTTTTTCCAGGCGCGATATCGCCGCGCGCCTCGGCGGCGTCGATCATATTTTTCGCCGCGCGGTCTTTGATCGACCCGCCGGGATTGGCCGCCTCGTATTTCACGAAAACGCCCGCGCCCACCTCGGCGCTCAGCTTCTCAAGCTTGATCAGGGGCGTCGCGCCGATGGCGGCGCTCAGATGCTCGGTCATTGCCGTACCTTCCCTTCATGACAAGAACAACCAAGGCGATGCATTCGAACCATCGCCGCACGGCATACGCCGTGCCGTCGATTCGGCGTCGGACCAGACCCGCGTGCGGTGCGGCCGATCATCCTTCGTGCGACGCGTCCTCGCAGGCCGCACGCTCGAAGGCCAGGATATTTTCGACATGCGGCGTGTGGGGGAACATGTCCACCGGCTGCATTTCGACGATGCGATAGCCGTGCTGCACCAGATAGCCGGCATCGCGCATCTGCGTATGCGGATTGCACGAGATGTACACGATGCGGCGCGGAGCGAGCGTACAGGCCGCCTTGAGAAAATCGGGGGTGGACCCTGCACGCGGAGGGTCCATCAGCAGCACGTCGAGCCGTTCGCCGCGAGCGGCGAGTTCGCGCATGAACGCGCCCGCGTCGGCGGCGACGAACTCGGCCGCCTCGATGCCATTATGACGGGCGTTGTTCGCCGCATCGGCCACCGCATCGGGACGCTCTTCGACGCCGATGACACGCGCCGCGCCGGGCCCGCCGTTCACTCCGCGCGCCGCGACCAGCCCGATCGTGCCGGTGCCGCAATACGCATCCATCACCGTTTCGGTGCCCGCCAGCTGCGCCATCTCGATGGCGCGCATGTAAAGCACTTCGGTTTGATCCGCATTCACCTGATAGAACGATTTCGACGAGATGCGAAACGTCAGCCCGCACAGCGAGTCGAGAATGAATCCGGGGCCGTACAGCGTGCGCTCTTTGTCCCCCATGATCACGTTGGTCTTGCGCGTATTGACGTTCTGCACCACCGTCGTGATCGACGGATGGGCGCGCTTCAGGGCGCGCACGAATGCCCGCGATGCGGGAAACGCCTCTTCGCGCGTGACCAGGGTGACCATGACCTCGCCCGACGTGTGGCCCACGCGCACCTGCACGTGGCGCAAAAAGCCCGTGTCGGCATCCTCGTCGTACGGCGTCATGCCGAAGTTGCCCATCAGTTCGCGCACGGTGAGGATGATGCGCTTGGCCTCCTGATTTTCTATCAGGCACTCTTTCGAATCGATGACGCGATGCGTGCCGCGCTCGTACATACCGCACAGTACGCGGCGCTTGCGGGCTCGGCGATCGTAGACGGCGACATAGGGCGAGACCACCTTGTTGCGATAGTAGCGCGGGTCGCGCATGCCCGCGATGGCGTGCACCTGAGCGTTTTCATCAAGCAATCCAGAGAACAGCTCCTCCATCTGCGCCTGCTTGGCACGCAGCTGCTTTCGATAGGGGACGCTCAAAAGCTCGCAGCCTCCGCAGCGACCGTCGATCGGGCAGAAAAGCCCGTTGCGGCGCGCACTGTGCGCGCTCGCCTCCTTCGACGCCTCGGAGCGAACGGCGGCCTTTCCCTTCGGCGCGCGATGCGGGGCGCCCTTCGGCTTCGGCTTCGCGGCGGCGTATCCGGCGCGCCCGCTGCGGCCCGCCGAATCGTGCGCACGAGACGAAGCGGCGGACGCCTTCGATGCCGTACGCCGACCGCCGGCCGATTTCCGGTTCGATTTCGGACCCGTATGATATGTGTTCTTCTTTTCCATGCCGACCATTGTAACGTGCCGCCATCCGCTGCGCTGCAACGCCGATCGCGCCGCCACCACATTCGCACGCGAAAAACGGCAGAACCGCCGTAAAACGCAAAACGACGCCCCCAGTCACACCGACCGAAGGCGTCGCGTAAAATCGAAGCGGGACAAGCAAGAGACTTAAAGGGAAGCAAGCCGAGAGAGGTAGGTTGCCCCGCCCTTTCGAGAAAGGCGCATGGGAACCGACCCCCGATAAAAGAGCATCGCCATGCACCCTGGAGAGGTGCGATTTCAAGGTGCCGGCACGTGCGCACACAGCCTCGGCGCGCCGCATGAACGCGGCCGCCGAGCCGTGCACTATGGGTGTCGGAATCGAAAGCCGTATTTTTGCGGACGGTCGCCATGCCCACACGGGCTTTCGATACATGCATAGTAGTTTTTGATCGTATAAAAGTAAAATGAGTGTATCTTATAAATAATTAAAAAAATCTTATACCCCATTACACGCCAGTGGACGACGTCGGAACGAGAGGGGATGACGACGGGCATTGGGGCGAAGTCCGAAGGCGGCGGCAGGAAAAGCGACGGCAAGCGCACGGCATCATCGAGCGAACGATAGTGCGGAAAACAGCCGCGACCCACGCAAAAGCGACAGCGCCCACGCAGAAACGACCTTGGCCAGCGGAAGAGCAGACGCCTTGCGCGGCGGCGAATGGAAAACCGAAGGAAGATATATGTCGAACCAGAAATACGAAGCCTTCGTCACCGTGGCGAAAACGGGCAGCTTCAAAAAGACCGCCGAAATCCTGGGGTACACCCAGGCAGGCGTCAGCTACATGATGAGCTCCCTCGAGCAGGAAATGGGAACCGCCCTGTTCACGCGCGACCACTCGGGAGCGCGGCTGACCGCCGACGGACGCAACCTCCTGCCGTGGATCCAAGACGTCTACGCAAGCGAGCAGGCGCTGCAAAAACGCCTGGCGGAACTGAAGCATGTCGGCGAAGGAAGCCTGCGCATCGCCGCATTCGCGAGCATCGCCGTGCAGTGGCTGCCGGGCATCATGGAGGCGTTTTTGCGCGACCGCCCCAATATCGAATACGAACTGGTCACCTACGAAAGCCAGGACGAGATGGAGGCCGCCACCTGGCGCGGCGAATTCGACTGCTGCTTCATCATTCTGCCGACGACGCTCGACTTCTTCACCATACCCCTGGCGCGCGACCCGCTCTACGTGGTGCTGCCGCCCGACCACCCCCTGGCCGACGCGCCGTTTTTCCCGAAAGAATCGCTCGCCGTCGAACCCTATATAAAAGTAAGGAGCAGCGACGACCGCACCGAATTCGACGCCGTTTTCGCGCGGCATCAGGTGGAGCCGCACGTGCGCTTCGTCATGGACAACGACTACGCGGTCATGGGCATGGTGAGCAAGGGGTTCGGGTTCAGCCTGTTTCCTCAGCTCGTTTTGGACAACGCGACCGTCGACCTGGCGCGCGTGGAGCCCGAAATACCCACCCACCGCGAGCTCGCCATCGCCGTGCGCTCCTACAGCAGGGCCTCGATGGCCACCAAGGCCTTCATCGAATGCGTGCGCAAATGGGTGGCGGAAAACAACCCGTGGATGCTCGACGGAACGAAGACCGGCGCCAGGCCTTAGGGAAACCGCCGCGACCTAGCGATAGAAGCGCGGCACGGCCACCTCGAGGCCGAATGCATCCTTCATGCCTTCGAGGCTCGCATTCGCCATAGCGGCGAGCCCTTTGTAGAAGGGATGCTCAGCAGCAGCTTCGAGCTGTTCGAGCAGATGGCCCGACCACGGCAGCACGTGCAGCTGCAAGAACTCGGCCACCAGCTCGGGCTTCGCCTCCGCCAGCCAACCCGCCATGGCGAGCACCAGACCGATGTGGTCTTCGGGAGTTTTCTCGTCGCTTAGGCGCTGCACGCCATGAGCGCGCATCCATGCACGCAGCGCCAGGGTGCCCTCGCCGAACACCACGCGGTCGCGGTCGGTGTAGACCGATCCCCACGGCGGCGCGGGAAGCGATTGCGGCCCCACGAACAGACGGCGGTATTCCCATTTCAGAGCGTCGCCGCCATCGGATTCGCGCCGTTTGGCACCTTCCGCCAGAAGAGTCAGGCAGCGCTGCGCCTCGGCCGCTTCGACGAACGGCCACTCTGCCGCCGCCGCATCCGCATCGAGCGCCGCCATGACGGCGAGAGCCGCGTCGGTCGCGCCCGTCGAGGGGTCGTTCAAGAAAAACGGCGAGAGCGCGGCGCCGATGAAAGCGACGCCCGCCATGCGTTCGTCCGTCCCGACCCGCTCGTCTGCAGACGGGCGATTCGCCTGTTCGTATTCGGTATTCATCGTATCCATGAGAGACCTCCTTGCCATGCCATGCCGCGAGGCGAATTTTCCGCATGCCATACTAGCAAGTTTCAGGCGAAGGAACGCGGGGGAAATCGCGGCGGACCGCGATGGAAAAGCGCCGATCGGCAACAACAGAAAGGCGATGCCGCATGCACGTCGCATGGCGAACGGCCTTGGGTATAATCGCCTGAAGTCGAAGGAGGAAAGAGCGTGGACGCCATCGATTTGAACGAATGCGCACGAAGCTATCTGTATTACGGCGGCGCAGCAGGGCGCAAAGAAGGCATCTTGATCGACGGGCAGCCGTGGATCGCCAAATTCCCCCGCACGGCGCGCGATATGAAAGGAAAGCATCTGCCGTCCTGTACATCGAGCCCCGTGTCCGAATATCTCGGATCGCACATCTACGCAAGCCTGGGCATTCCCGTCCATGAAACCATGCTGGGGTTTCTTGAGGGGAAGATCGTCTGCGCCTGCAAGGATTTCTGCAATCAGGGCACGCAGCTCGTCGAATTCAAAAACCTCAAGAACTCGACGCCCGACGATATGCCCGCCGTATCGGGGTCCCTTTCCGACGGCGACTCGACATATCTTTCCGACGTGCTCGCCTCCATCGCGCTCGTCGAACCGCTTCGCTCGACGCAGGGAGTCATCGAGCGATTCTGGGACATGTTCGTCGTGGATGCGTTCATCAAAAACCCCGATCGCAACAATGGCAATTGGGGTCTTTTGCGAACGGCGGACGGCACGTTCTCGCTCGCGCCCGTCTACGATAACGGCAGCTGCCTTTTCAGCAAAAGAACGCCATCGGTGGCGGCGGCACGGCTGGAGCACGACGAATCCATCGAGCAAGACGCCTTCGGGACCAATGTCAGCTGCTATCGCATTTTCGATTCCGAATCGCGCTGCGGACACGCCATCCACCCCTTCGACTACATGCGCACGTCGCGCAACCCCGACCTCGCTGCAGCAGTCGTCCGATTCGCCGAAACCGTCGATATAAGCGCCATCGACGAAATCATCGATTCGGTGCCCGAAGAAGCTTACGGAACCATCGTGATGAGCGAGAATATGCGCGCGTCGCACAAAACGTTGCTTCGCGTACGCCTCGAACGTGGCATCGTTCCCGCAGCGGAGGTCGCCCGCAAGCTGATTCGCTGAAACGGCCGGCGCGAAGGCCGTCCCGCGTGGGTCCGATTGTCATATTTTTCCGTTTTCCTACCCGTTTCGCGGTGCCTCGAAGGCAATCGAGCGCACAAGCGCGATTTCCGAAAACAGCGACCTGGGCTTTTATAACGAAAGCGCATTCCCGCGCGCTTCGAAAGATTGGAAAACGGAAAAATCTTGCAACTTTTCCGTCTGATGGGGATTTTCAGACGGAAAACCGGAGCAACGCAGGGCTTGCAGACCCCGTCGCGCTACTCGTCAGCATCGGCCACGAGCGCAACCACCTCCGCTTTCGAATGGATATCGAGTTTCTGATAGATACTTTTGATATGGAACTTCACGGTGTTCTCAGACACCACCAGCTCTTCGGCCACAGCAGCATTCGTCTTGCCGCGCGCGACAAGAGCAAACACCTCGCGTTCGCTTTCACGAGGCCGAAGAAAGCGAATGACGGCTTTTAAAGCCCTTCGTAAAGCGTTTCGAGGTCGATAAGCAAAATGCGACCACCCGACGCAACTGCCTTCCTTTTCGTGCCGGCACTTACGGAGCGCTTGGTAAACAGCGCCGCCCACACGTCGCCGTATCCGCCGATCAAACGGGGCGCTTCGTCTTGAACGCGAGCAAGCGCAGCCGTCTCGTCGAACGATTCGCGCCATTTGCATTCGCCGAATAGCGCCTGCCTCGTCAGCCTATTAGCCGCCACTGCATCGATGTCGGTCTGGCTTTTCTTGAGGGGGTCCGCCCCCCACCATTGGCCGAAGCTTATTGCAGAGAACGGAAGCCTCCCCGAAAGAGCCTGCGTACGCAGCCATTCTCGGCATATGCCTTCGAAACGCTGCCCCACATATGTGGAAAGGGCATCGCCGAATGCCACCTGGTCGGCAACAAGCGGACCGGCACCCTGCTCGATTTCCCCCACATACGGCTTTACAAACCGGTACCAGTAGGCGAAACAGCCCTCGTTGAATACATATATCCCCTTCCGGGAAGTTTCCACGTTTTCCCCGAACGGAACTTTTCTTTCGATGATTCCCAACGCGCGCAGCGTCGCAATATAGCGCGCCGCCGCCGTCCTCTCGATACCGAGACGATCCGCAATTTCCTTCGCCTTCACCGCACCTTGCCCGATGGCGCCGAGCACAGAGGCGTAGACGGTAGGCTCGCGAAGCTCCTGTCGCAGCAGCATCAAGGGTTCTTCGTAGAGAAAGCCCATCTTCTCGAAGAAGAGGCGCTTGATATTGTTCTCGAACGAATCGCCCGCGTCGACCAGCGACAGATAATACGGTGTTCCACCGATGCATGAATAGTATTTCACCTGGTCTTCAAGCGAAATCCCTTCAAGCATGCGAGCAGAATCGAGATAGCCGAACGCCGACAGCTTAAGTTGCGCCGTCCTTCGTCCGAATAAGGGACTCTCCCTTCCCAAAACCTCGCTTTCCATGAACCCCTGGTTGCTCCCCGAAAGAATCAAATAGATATTCGACCCTTTCATGCGACGGTCGATAGCTATTTGCATGATGGAAGGAAGCGAGGGGTTTGCTTTGGCCGCATAGGGAAACTCATCGAACACAAGCACGATGCGTTCGTCACGAGACTGTTCAACCACGAAATCGAATGCATCATCCCACGTGCCGAACGGAGGCATCGACGTCGGTAAATCGAAAAAATCATAGACAGTTTTGGAGAAGTCGGAAAGATTCTCTTTGTCGACCTGGATTTTCGCCGTGAAGAAGAGTGTTCTTCGCGAGCGCGAAAACTCCTCTATCAGCGTGGTCTTGCCGACACGCCTCCTGCCATAAAGCACCAGCATCTGGAAACCAGGGGCATCGTAGAGGCGATTCATCTCGGCCAATTCCCTTTCACGCCCGACGAACATGGCTCCTCCGATCAAATTAGTATAATCGTGATTAGTATAATCTAAATTATACTAATCACGTCTCTATCGAAAAGCAGTCTTCAACCTCCTCTTAAAACAAAAAGGCCCGGCGGAGGGTGCCGGGCCTTGATGGAAAACGACGGACGCGTCCGGGAGGGAGGGAAAGACGCGCACGTCAGGAATTGGCTGTCGCAACGCTTCAGAGAGACGCCGCCCCTTTGGAGCACACCGATCGAGCGCAGATGCTTCGATCGACCTCGCTACGCCCCGTGAGAAACTGGACGCTCGCGAATTTCGTGGCAATTTCCACAGGTGAATACGCCGCGGTGATGGCACTGGGCGCACCATTTGGTGGCATCTTTCTGCATATCTTCGGAATGCACCTTGTGGCAATCGATGCACGTCGGCTGATTGGCGTCGTGCTGCTCGTTGCTGTCGTATTTATGCGGATTGACCTGATTACCGTTAGAGTCGGTCAAAAACACTTTGCCCTCGGTCTGCGCGGCCATCTCTTCCATGGTGCCGTGGCACTCGGGAACCTGGCAGCTTTGATCGTCGACAGTGACTTTGCTCGCCTTTAAATCGGCGGTCTTCTCCATATCGCCGTATTTCAAATCCGTATGAGATTCGGCAAGGGAGTCCTCGGCAGTATGGCACTGAACGCATTCCAGGTCGGCGTGCTCGGACGCCTGCGGGCACTTCTCATCAGCCATCGTGGCAGCTTCCGTGGAGTGACACGTCTGGCAATCGCTTTCCATGCTCCACTCTACCGGCTGTGCCATCAACGGGTCTTCCTTGGCCTCCTTGGCAGCAGGGTCCGCCTGCTTCGGAGAGCATCCCATGATGCTGCCCAAGGCAAGCGCAAGAGCGCATACGATGCCGATGGTCGCAAAAACGACCAGGCTCTTGCGCGAATTGGTTGAAATCGCTTTCGTCATGTTCGTTTGTCCTTACTTAAAGGGTCATGGCCTCGCGCATCGGCATGGCGGGGCGACGCGCGAACATCGCCCCGCTTCATTGCTATCGCATAAACGCGCTTGAAAGACTATTCGGCATCCCAGCTCTCGAGACCGGCGCAGTGGCGCGCGGAAATGCGGCCCCACACCTGGTTCTCGGCGTTGTTGCCGCCGGTGATGCCGTAGCTGTGGCTCTGGAAATTGCCGAAGCAGCCCGCAGCGTACAGACGCGGAATGGGGTTGTCGGCGGGGTCGAGCACCTGGCCGTTGGCGTTCTTCTTCGGGCCGCCCAGCGTGGAGCAGGAACCCGGATACACGCTGATGGCGTAGTACGGGCCGCCGTCCAGCTTGGTCATGGTCTCGGCGGAACGGTCGAAGCGAGCGTCGACACCGGCGTCACAGAAGCCCTGGTACTCATCGAAGGTCGCCTTCAGGGTATCGATGTCCATCCACTCGTCGAATTCCTTCATCTTCGCACCGAGTTCTTCGATGGTGTTGCCGGTAAGAATCCAGCCGCGCTCGAGCTCGGCCTTGTTGTCCTGAGACCAGCCATCCCACGCACGCAGCTCTTCAGGCAAGTCGGATGCGAAATTACCGCACTCGAAGAAGTCGCCCTGAGAAGTGGAAAGCTTGCCCGCATCGAAGCAGCTCTGGTCGAAGATGCACCAGGTGGGAATGCGGTCGTAATCGTCAATTTCGTCGCTGAAGGACAGAAGCGTATGCCAACCGTTATGCGGCGAGCCCATCTTGTTCTCGTCCACATAGCGACGACCCAGGCGGTTCACGTTGAAGTACGAGAACGCGGGCATGAAGTACAGGATGGAGAAATCGTATTCGGGATCGCGGGTCCACATGGAGTACATGGAGATGGCCATGTCGGTATGCCACAGTTTCGCGCCGACCTTCTCGACCATGGTCATGCCGTCGCCGGTATTCCACTTCCAGCCCTCGAACTTGAACGGGGAGCACTTCAGGTAGTAATCCTTCATCTCCTCGTTGAACTCGAAGCCACCCGTGCACATGATGACGCCCTTGCGAGCCTTGACGGCCTTTTTGGTGCCGTCCTCGCCGATCAAGGTGTAGCAGCCGACGATTTCTTTGGTCTCGGGGTTCTGGATGAGTTCCTCGTCATGGCAGTCGAACAAAACCTCGACGCCGAGCTCCTCGCGCTTCGCATCGAGCTCGCGGAAGGTCAGCATGCCGAAACCGTCGACGGAGGACAGCTTGCAAGCGCCCTCGTACTTGCCGCCGTCGAGGAACCAGTACTCGGGGATGGCACCTGCGAGAGCCTGCTCCACGACCTCGTAAGTCATGCCGTATTTGTCGGCATACTCGGTATTGCGAACGGCCTCGTTGACCCAAGCCTCGATCATGTCATCCGGGGTCTTGCCATGCGTGAATGCGCGAATATAGTCGGCGAAGAGTTCCTTTTTGTCCTCTTCGACGATGGTCCACTCGCCGTTGTTGATACGGCTGTTGCCGCCGCCTTCGACCGGAGCCTTTTCGAGAACGAGAACCTTCTGGCCGCACTCGTCAGCCGCAATCAGCGAGGCCCACATACCAGCACCGCCGTAGCCGATAACCAAAACATCGGTCTCGTAGTCCCAGGAAGCCGGCATCCAGTCGGCGGATGCGGAATCGGAGCCACCCGCGCAGCCCGCCAGCGTGGCGGCGCCCGCCATAGCGGCACCGGTCAAAGCAGCACCCTTCAGGAAATTACGACGGGAGAACCCCATTTCCTTATCGCTCATTTCTCCTCCTTGTTCTGAGCGAATCGCAACCGCCTCCCTACGACGGCCGTTCATCGCACTAAGCGACGCCATCATAGAAAGCGAAGGGAATCTTCTCGTCCGGTCGAGAATCGTATTTTTCTATATTTGCATTTCACCTGTTCAGAAAGGCATATATAGGCCATACGATGCGGAATCGTATTTCATGAGAGAAGCGCAGGCACTAAGATACGACCCGTAAATCAGCGGAAACCGAAGCATGCGGCATCCGCGCGGAGGGGGATTCATGCATCATATCGAACAGGTCGACGAGTCGACCGGGCGCGACGCCGCGCGCCGGTTCGACGCACCCAAAATTCTCGAATATGCAATAACGCTGCTCGGTTTCGGATTCTGCCGCGCGTGGATTGTCGCCTGCCTGTCTTTAGCAGCCGCAAAAGACACGCTTATGGGAGCGAATTGGGCCTATCTCGTCATGGGCGCAATCGCTGCGCTCTTCATCGCCTTTGCCGTGCGCAAAAATATCGGACGAAACGATCGGCTGCACGAGCACATCGTCGAAGCGGGTCTCGTGCTCGCCACGTCCTCCGCAGCCATCGCCATCGCAGCGGCGGCCATCGGTTCGCCGTTGTTTGTCTTTGCGGGCGTCATGACAGGAGGCGTTGCGGCAGGCATACTGCAAATCCTTTGGGGAGAACGCTTCTGCGGCGGCAGCACCCGATTCGTTGTCATCTGCTCGGCGGCAGCAGCCATCGTAACGGCGCTCCTTTTGTCGATAACGCCACTGTGGGCACGGGTTTTCTCCTGTGCCGCCTTCCCTTTGGCTTCGCTTGCCCTCTATATTGCGCAATGCAAGATAACAAAAATATCCTGGCGCACGGGGCTTACCGAAGAAGACCTTGAAGAAACGACGGCTCCCCGCGCTGATATTTCCTCCGAAAACTCGACCGAACGCGATAGCGACGGCAGCAGGGCACTGGGGAAACTCATGTTCTCGATCGCCATGTTCTCGTTTCTCGCCCGCATTTTCGATTCCGTTCCCATCGGCGAAAACGATCCCTTCTCGCCATTCGGGGGAAGCGCGATATTCGCGCTCGTCGTCACAGGGCTCGCGTTTCTTGTTCTGGCGGCTGTGTTCAAAAACCGCTTCGACGCCGCGACGGTCTACCGTATCTCGATACCCGTCATGGTTGCAGGCTTGACCGCGCTCGCTTTGCTCTTCGAGCAAAATCCCGCCATATCGGTGCTGTTTATCGGCATCGGCTACGAATTCTTCGATATTCTCGCCTGGATTTTATTCGCTCATCTATCAAAAGAAGACCGCCGCGGAGCGCTTTACATCTACGGACTCGGCGTAGCGTGCATGTTCCTCGGAATGGCGGCAGGTATTTTAGCGGGAGAGCTGATTCATATACTCGTGAGCAATGATTTCTTGCAGATGAGCGTCGTGGTTTTGTTCTGCATCATGTCGCTCGTCGTCACGGGATTCATGGTTTTGCCCGAAAGCGCCGTGGCGAAACTTGCCGCACGCGAACCCGCCGAACGAAATCAGGAAGAAGCCGAAGAAAACGGCAGTTCGGAAGATGTCATGTCGAGCATCGAGGACCGGTGCGCTTCAACAGCGCAGCGATTCGGCCTGACGCCACGCGAGAGCGAGATTCTCGTGCTTCTGGCGAAAGGGCGGACCATCGCCATCATCGCCCGCGACTTGCAGATAGCCAAAGGCACCGCCCGCACGCACACGGAGCGCATTTACCGAAAGCTCGACGTGCATAAGCAGCAAGAACTCATCGACCTGGTGGAACGTGCGAATGATACACGGCAATAGCCGCAGCCTCATCGAAGCGGACAGCATGCGGTAACAAGGCTCCCTCCCGAAAAGCCGGCCCCTCCTTCTCTTAAAGGAAACAAGAGAAAGCCTTATCCAAACAAACACGTCGACGGCACCTAGGAATCATCTTTTTCACAGGAACCGAGAGTATTCACCCTAAGCGCACAGCCGGCACATGGTAGGCGTCCCATGCGCCGGCTGCGCCCCTATGCCGTCGCGCCTTCGATAACGATGCGTTCGATGCGATCGCCCACGCGTAACGCATGCACCACGTCGAGTCCTTCTATCGTTTTGCCGAATACCGTGTATTTGTCATCGAATTCAGGCTGATCGGCCAACGAAAAATAGAACTGGCAACTTCCCGAGTTGGGATCGGATTTATGGGCAAGCACCAAGGAGCCGTCCTCATGGTGGTTTTTCGGATTGGAACCCCATTCGTCCTTGATGCGGAAATCGGCCTCGCCCGTGCCGGGATGCATGCCGTGGAGCACGCCGCGCATAGCCTGATACACCTGATTCGGGGGCATATTACGCGTAATCGGGCATCCGCCCACCACAACCGAATCCTCCTTGCGCGCATGGAAAGCCAATTTGTCGTAGAAGCCCTCTTGGGCCAACTGGACGAATTGCCCCACCGTCAACGGACATTCGGCACCGAATAATTCGACACGAATGACGCCGCGAACGGTTTCGATGACAGCGACTTCGTTTCCGTTCGGAATATATTCCGGATCGCGCACTTCTCTGACCACCATTGCCATAAGTTCCCTCCTGACCGTGCATACTTAAGAGCCGCCAAACTGCAACCACTGCAACGACCATAGGGCAAGCGCCCGTATATCGCATCGGTACGAGAATCGTATTCATGGCTTACGAAAAGAATTCCCATTTCACAGCAGCAAAGCGCGCTCGCGTAATCGCGCCGGCGCTTCCCGATTCCGCTTGCCGACCTCAAGCGCTTGCGCGCACGGTGAAAGCGCGATTCACCCGATTCGAATACCCGCCTCCCTCGAGCGAGAGGCGGTCGAGCAATCCCCCGCCACACAAGCAACCTATCGCCCTCGCAATTCGAACGGTCCGCTACGATTCGAACGAGCCATCCTCCGAGCGAGCGGCACACCTCCTCTTTCGAGTGCTTCGACCCGCACAACCCCACCCGCAACCAACGCAGCTCTCGCTCAACTTCCCCCGAATCAAAACCACCCGTGATAACGGGTGGTTTGCTCTTAGGGTGTAACCCTCGGAATGCCAGCCGGCGCCTAAAGACGCCGGCCTTCTCTTCGTTCAGGCCTCGCTGCTGTTGACTCGTGGCAAGCCGGCCGAGCCGGCCCGCCGTCACCTCGACCCGAACGGGTCCTCGTATTCCTTGACGCTCAGCTTGTCCTGAGCGATGTCGGAGGCCTCCTGCTCCCTGACGTACTTCGCGATCGTCGCCTCGTTCAGACCGACGGTCGTCACGTAGTAGCCCTCGGCCCAGAACTTCCTGTTGCCGTACTTGTACCTGAGGTTCGCGTGCCTGTCGAAAATCATCAGGGAGCTCTTCCCCTTCAGATACCCCATGAAGCTCGAGGCCGACATCTTCGGCGGGATGGACGCGAGCATGTGCACGTGGTCGGGCATCAGATGCCCCTCGATGATCTCGACCCCCTTGTACTCGCAAAGCCTCCTGAGTATCTCCCCTATGTCTTTCCTTATTTGTCCGTATATGGCTTTGCGCCTATACTTCGGCGTGAACACGATGTGGTACTTGCACAGCCATTTCGTGTGCGACAGGCTGTGGGCCTTCTGCGCCATGGCCACCACCACCCTTTCTCCTGGAAATCTTGACGGCCTGAACAATCGTCAATATCGGGCGGAAGGGTGGTTTTGTAAAGCCTTTTCTCATCCACCCGCATAGCGGGTGGTTTATTCGGCGCGGCTACGCACGCGCCAGGCTGAAGCCCGCAACATAAAACGACCCCTCGCATGAGGGGTCGTTTTATGTTGCGGGCACCCGTTGCAATGCAAGGTATCTTCGAAAAGCCCTTGCCCGAAGCGCCACGCCGCACGGGAAGCGGAAAAGCTTATTTCATCGGCTCGAACGAATCGCCGCCGGCGTCGATGGCCTCTTCGAAGTATTCGACGACAGGCTGAGGGCCGATGTCTTTCAGGTCGTCGCTGCCGATATGCCAGCACTGCGTCTTAGGCATGCCCTCGATTTCGTCGGCGACGAACACGGGGTCTTTGCCGGCCTTACGCTGACGGGTGTAGTCGTCGAGCGCCTTGAACGCCCACTTGCCCAGCAGCAGGATGGCGATCAAGTTCACGATGGCCATGAAGCCCATGGTGATGTCGGCGAAGTTCCAAGCCAGCGTGAAGTTGTTCAGGCAGCCCACCATGATGGCGATCAGGCAGGTCACGCGGAACACCGTGATGACCACGGGGCTGTTCTTGATGAAGCGGATGTTGCTCTCGGCGTAGAAGTAGTTGCCGATCAAGCTGGAGAACGCGAAGGCGAAGATCGCGAACGTCACGAAGTGGATGCCCACCTCGCCCACGGCGGAGTTCACGGCCATCTGCACGAGCGGCATGCCGTTGAGCTCGCCGAAGGTACCGCCAGACTTCACGTAGAAGATCAGCACCATGAATGCGGAGCAGGTGCACACGACCAGCGTGTCAATATAAACGGACAGCGACTGGACAAGACCCTGCTTGACCGGATGCGAAACGCTCGCGGTAGCGGCGGCGTTCGGCGCAGAACCCATGCCCGCCTCGTTGGAGAACAGGCCGCGCTTGATGCCCAGGACCACAACCGAACCGGCGAAGCCGCCGAAGATCGACTGGAAGTCGAAGGCCGACTCGCCGATGTAAGCGAACACAGCGGGAAGCCGGTCGAGGTTGGTGAACGTGATGAACAGGCCCAGGCCGATATAGGCGATGGCCATCACGGGAACCACGATGGAGGTGATCACGCTGATGCGCTTGGATCCGCCGAAGATGACGAACGCGGTCATGACCACGAGAACGATGCCGAGCGCCACGGCGGTGCCGTTGGTGGCGTAATCGGGGATGTAATACTCAAGGGCGCTCGCCATGTTGAACGCCTGCAAGCCGTTGAAGCCGTAGGCATAGCAGATGATCAGCAGAACAGCGAACAGCACGCCGACCCAGCGCTTGCCCAGCGCCTGCTCGATGTAGTAGGCGGGACCGCCGCGGAATTCGCCTTCCTTGCCGCGCACCTTCCAAATCTGCGCAAGCGTGGATTCAACGAAGGCGGAAGCAGCGCCGGCAAGCGCCATGATCCACATCCAGAACACCGCGCCCGGACCACCCGTGGCAACCGCAGTCGCGATGCCGGCGATGTTGCCCGTGCCGACGCGAGAAGCGGTGGAAACCATGAGTGCCTGGAACGACGAGATGGACCTCTTGCCTTCTACGTGCCTTTTCTCCGTCAGCTGGGTGAACATATCCTTGATGTAGCGGATTTGCACGCCCTTGGTGCGAACGGTGAAATAAATCGCGCAGAAGATAAGCAGGAACACCAGGATGTAGGTGTACATGAAATCGCTGATCTGACCTGAAATCGCGATAAGGTTGTCCATCAGATCTCCGTTCATAGAGAGCCCCCTTTCTTGTTTTGTGTCGATTCGACCTATTCCAAGCTGCAAATTTTATCAGATATCCACAATTGCTCCACTGGGATAGAGCAGTAAATCGCGCGGCTCGCCCGACGGGCTTTTCGGGCGGTGAGCGGAGCTGCATGCGAATCGATCGCAACGGTTTTCACGAACACGGATTCGAATCTTGCTACCGCCGGCCCACAAACCGGCACGACCCCCGCAACGACCCGCATAAACGTACGCAAAAAGGGCGGCATCCTTTCGGATGCCGCCCTTCAAGCAAATCGAGATTCGCAAACCGAGATACCGCAGTCGACAGCAGGCGCACGCCCGAGCGACTCGACAGCCCTTCCGTCGCGCTTCGACGCGCAACCCGTCGTGCCGCGACTACTTCTCGGTCTCGTCGGATTCCTCCACACTCACCCAGAATTCCACCTGTCCGATACGACGGGCGTCCATCGAGCGAACGGCGAAACGCACAGTCACATCGCCTTCGGTGTAAGCGGTCTCATCGCCCGCCTCGGGAATGCGGTCGAACGACTCGAGCAGCAAACCGCCGAGCGTCTCGTATTCAGGGAAGCCGTCGGAATCGAGCCCCACGCATTCGGCGAAATCGTCGATCGCGCAGGCGCCGGTGGTAAGGTAGTGGCCCTCGGACACCTTGGTCAGCGTTTCGTTGTTGCTGTGCACGTATTCGTCGTCGTAGTCGCCGATGATCTCTTCGAAGATATCGCCCATGGTGACTACGCCCGACGTGCCGCCATGCTCGTCCACCACGATGGCGATCTTGGTCTTTTCCTTCTTCAACAGCTGCAACAGCTTGACCACCGGCATGCTCTCGGGCGCCGCCACGATGCGACGGATGCGGATGTCGGCCATCGTGGTGTCGGGGTCGAGGTGGTAGAGGTCTTTGATATGCACGAAGCCCACGATGTCGTCTTTGTCTTTGCGATACACGGGGAAACGCGTGAATTTGTGCTCCTCGACCACGCGCAGGTTCTCTTCAAGCGTATCTTCGAGCCCCAGACACACCATGTCGGGACGCGGGGTCATGATGGCCTCGACGTCTTTATCGGCAATGTCGAAGATGTTGTCCACGAACTCGTTCTGCTCGGAATCGATCAGGCCGTTTTCGGTGCTCTCGTCGATGAGCAGGCGAATCTCCTCTTCGGTGTACACATCGTGCTCGTCGGCGGGATCGTGGCCCATCAAACGCACCACGCCGTTGGTGATGCTGTTGAACAGCCACATGATCGGATAGGTCAGACGATAGAACCACACCAAGGGACCGGCCGTGAACAGCGCGTATTTCTCGGTGCTGAAAATGGCGAGCGATTTGGGAATGAGCTCGCCCACCACGATGTGCAACGCCGTGACCAGGCAGAAGCCGATTGCCACCGAAATGGCGAAATTGGCGCTTTCGGGAAGGCCCAGCAGGGTGAACAAAGGATGGAACAATGCCGAAACCGCCGGCTCGCCCAACCAGCCGAGCGCAAGCGAGGCAAGCGTGATGCCCAACTGGCACGCCGAGAGATACGCATTGACGTTATTGGCGATGAGCTGGGCGTATTTCGATCCGGGACGCCCCTCCTCGACAAGCATGTCCACCTGGGACTTGCGCACGCGCACCAACGAGAATTCGGACACGACGAAAAAGGCGTTCATCAGAAGGAAGAACAGAACAAGAAGCAGACTTAGGCCAACAGGCATAGGTGAGACTCTCTCCTTTCAAGACGGTTGCAAGGGTCTCGCATCCGACGGACCGCCCGCCGGATGAAAACGCGGGCGGCATCCGGCCGCGCGCGCAGCGCCGCGAAGGCGCATTCATGTCGGAACATGATACCTGATACCGAAAAACAGCACGACCGCAAAATCGCACGTCGCAGCAACCGACACCGAGCGGATACATTCGCCGGCACTGCAAGGTGCGGAATCCGGGGTACGGGATGGGAG
>JAUNDR010000082.1 GCA_030525985.1 Slackia sp.
ACAAGGGTCTTTTGGAGTCGCGGCGCTTCGATGCCATGCGCGAATCGGACGCCGCGTGCGAAGAGCTTGCTTCATGTGACGAAGAGGCTCTCAAGGCGTCGAAGCTTCTCGAGGAGGCTTCCCTGAAAAACGAGGAGGCGCGCAAACGTCTTTCCGACCTTGAACGCGATATCGCCGAAGCGCGCGTCGCCGTCGATGCGGCGCGGCGCTCGGTGCATGAGCGGCAGGCGCGCATCGCCGCCCTCGAAGCGATCGATCGTGCTGCGCGCGAAAAGAATGCCGCAGCGGCATGGATGGCGGCGCATGCGAAAGACATCGACGGAACGGCCGTGCCGATCGCGTCGCTCATCAAGGCTCCGATCGAGCTCGAGGCGCTTGTCGAAAGGCTTCTCGGCGCCGATGCGCAGGCATGGCTGGCAAGCGATGCCGAGCACGCTTTCGCTATCGCATCGAGCCTGCATGCGTCGGCGCCCGCCGGCACGGCGAGCGTTCTTTTCGCAGACGACGGGAGGATTGCCCGCCGCCATACGGGCGTAAGGCGCCTGATCGACGCCCTGGACTATCCCGATGACCTGGCATCGGCGATGGAGGCGTTGCTCGGCGACGTGGCGGTGGTCGATTCGTTCGACGAGGCCCTTGATCGCGCGAACGACGGCGCGGCGCATATGCGCTATGTCACGCTCGACGGCATGACGGTGCATCCCGGCGCGAAGGTCTCGTTCAGTCGCACCGCCGAGGCTCAAGACGGCGTGCTTGCGCGCGAACGCGAACTCGACGCCCTGCGTGCCGAACTCGCCGTGGAAGCGGCGGCGGCATCTTCTGCCGAAGAGCGTCTTGCGCGCCTTGACGATGTTTTCGAGGGTGCGCGCGCGGCGAGCATCGATGCGGCGCGGGCGTATGCCGAGCGCAAAGGGGAGCATGCGGGCATCCGGAGTCGGCGCGATCGCATCTGCGCGCGCATCGAAGCGCTCGAAGGCGTCATCGAGGCGGCCTGCGCCGATGCGGAGGAAACCCAGCGTACGCTCGATGCGGCGCACCGTCGCGCGGAAGAACTTGCTCGGGCGATCGAGGATGCCCGCCGCTGCCGAGACGACGCCGATGAGCGCGTCGCACAAGCGTTGCTCGATGTGCAGGCCGTCCGCGACGAAGAGCAGGGAATCGAAAGCCGCCTTTCCGAATCGAAGCTGCGCCATGCCACCGCATCCGAACGCATTCGGTCGCTTGAGCGCGAGTATCGCGAACGATGCGCCGATAAGGATTGCGCCGACAGGCGCATCCGCCGCGCCGCCGCCGAAAAGGCCGCGTTCGAAGCCGCGTTGAAGCGCATCGATCCTTTGAGGGAAGCGCTGGCTTCGTTGAAGAAGTCGGCGAACGGCCGTATCGATGAGCTCGAGGCGAGGCGTGCCCGCGCGCAAGCCGATGCTGCGGAAAACGCATCGAGGATCGAGCATGCGCGCGCCGCTTCTGCGCAGGCGCAAAGCCTTCTTGACGAGGCCCGTGCGGCATCGGGCGAGGCGCGGATCGAGAAGGGGAGGATCGAAGTGCGGGTCGAATCGGCGATCGATTCGATCGTCAAAGGCCTCGGCGTTTCGCTCGAGACGGCGCTCGAGCAGCCTTTGCTCGAGAACCGTCAGGCTGCCGAGGATGATGCCGCCGGGCTGCGCCGCCGCCTTCGGGCGATCGGCGCCTGCGATCCGTCGGCGGTCGATGAGTATGCGGCCATGAAGGAGCGCTACGATTTCCTGATGGCGCAGATCGAAGACGTCGAAGCGGCGCGCGCGGCCCTCAGGCGCATCGTTTCCGCCATCGACGAGCGCATGAAGGAGTGCTTCGATGCCGCATTCGAGCGCGTCGACGGGAATTTCCGCTCTATTTTCGCCCAGTTGTTTCCAGGCGGGTCGGGCTGGCTTTCTCTCGAGAGAATCGACGACGAGGGAACGCTCGGCGTGGAAGTGCACGCTCAGCCGCGCGGAAAGCGCATCGCCAAGATGACGCTGATGAGCGGTGGCGAGAAATCGCTGGTCGCCATTGCGCTGCTCTTCGCGGTGTACGGCATCCGGCGCACGCCGTTTTATATCCTCGACGAGGTGGAAGCGGCGCTCGACGACAGCAACTTGCGCCGTCTGCTCGCGTATCTTGAAACGCTGCGCCACGAAACGCAGCTCATCATGATCACGCATCAGCGTCGCACGATGGAGATGGCGGACGTGCTCTACGGCGTGTCCATGCAGGCCGACGGCGTGACCAAAGCGGTTTCGCAGAAGCTCGAGCGCGCATCCGAGGCGGGTTAGGGCGCGGGGCTCTTCACGCCGTTCGGTACGCTATCATGGCGAAGGTGCGCTTGCATTTCGTTTATCCGGTTCGAAAGGAGCCTTACATGGGATTTTTCAGTCGCATCAGCGAAGGCCTCGCGCGTTCTCGCGAGAAATTCACCGAGCAGATGAACGTGCTTCTCGATCGCGGTCCCGATCTTGACGAGGAATTTTGGGACGGATTGGAAGAAACGCTCATTCTGGCCGACATCGGCGGCGCGGCGGCGAGCGAAATCGTCGAGGGTCTGCGCGACACTGCGACACGCAAGGCGCTGCCCGATGCCTACGCCGTGCTCGATCTGCTCAACGACCGCATGGCATCCACCTTCGCCGCTGGCGGAGAGGAGATTTTCGGCGGCGAGCCGGCTTGCGTGCTGTTCGTCGGCATCAACGGCGCTGGCAAGACGACCACGGTCGGCAAGCTTGCCAAAGAGGCCACCGATGCGGGCCGCACCGTGCTTCTCGGAAGCGCCGATACGTTCCGCGCCGCCGCTATCGAGCAGCTCGAGGAATGGGCGCGCCGCGCCGACGTCGAAATCTGCACGCGCGAGCGAGGAAGCGATCCTGCCAGCGTATGCTACGATGCAATCGAGCGCGCCGAGCAAAAGGACGCCGATTTGGTGCTGATCGATACGGCAGGACGCCTGCATACCTCGGCCGATTTGATGCGCGAGCTGGAAAAAGTGGTGAACGTGGTGCGCAAGCGCTCGAAGTTGCCGGTCTATACGGTGCTCGTGATCGATGCGACGACGGGTCAAAACGGCCTTGCCCAGGCGCGGGAGTTCAACCGCGCGCTCGCGCTCGACGGCGTGATCGTCACCAAGCTCGACGGCACGGCCAAAGGCGGCATCGCGCTTGCCGTGAGCCACGAGCTCGACCTTCCCGTGCTCAAGATCGGCGTCGGCGAGGCGCTCGGCGATCTGAAGGATTTCGACGCGCATGATTTCGCCCGCGCCTTCGTAGGCGATTTCGACGAACGTTCCCAGGCGTAGGCGCGCCGTTTCGGCGTTCGTGCGGCTTTCGTTTTTCGCGACGATGCCGATGCATCGTTTCCGGTCCCGGATTCATCGCGTAATCCAGGACTTTTTTCTGGGGGTGGGGCGCCGTGCTGCATAATAGATGGATTCGCACGATAATCCTGCTCGATATCTCGAAGGAGCTTTTCCGATGTTCGACAACCTTTCCGATCGCCTGCAAGGCATTTTCTCGGGCCTTCGCTCTAAGGGCCGCCTGACCGAAGACGATATCAACGCGGCCATGCGTGAAATCCGCATGGCGCTGCTCGAAGCGGACGTCAATTTCAAAGTGGTCAAAGAGTTCGTGGCCTCCACCAAGGCGCGTTGCCTCGAGGCCGAAATCCTCGATTCGCTCACGCCCGCCCAAAACGTGGTGAAAGTGGTGCTCGACGAGCTTACGGCGCTGCTTGGCCAATCCGACTCCAAATTGGTGCTTACAAGCCGCATTCCCAACGTCATCATGCTCGTCGGCTTGCAGGGTTCGGGTAAAACCACGGCGTCCGCCAAGCTCGCCTATTTGCTGAAGAGCAAGGGACATAGCCCCCTTCTGGTGGCCTGCGACGTGTATCGTCCTGCCGCCGCCGACCAGCTGCAGACGCTCGGCGACGAGATGGGCGTGAAGGTGTATCGCGGCGACGGGCAAGACCCCGTGCGCATCGCCGAAGAAGGCGTGCGCTGCGCCATCGACAACCTGCGCGACGTGGTGATCGTCGACACGGCGGGCCGTTTGCATGTCGACGACGCCATGATGGACGAGGCCGCCGCGATCAAGGCGGCCGTCAAGCCCGACCAGATTCTCATGGTGGTCGATGCCATGACCGGTCAGGACGTCGTCAACGTGGCGCAGGCGTTCGCCGAAAAAGTCGAGTTCGACGGCGTGATCATGTCGAAGATGGACGGCGACGCCCGCGGCGGCGGCGCATTGTCGCTCAAGCAGGTCACGGGCAAGCCGATCAAGTTCATCAGCGCGGGCGAGAAGCCCGAAAGCCTGGAGGAATTCCATCCCGACCGCATGGCCAAGCGCATCCTCGGCATGGGCGACGTGGTGTCGCTGATCGAGCATGCCTCGAAGGTGCAGGCCGAAGAGATCGAAGCCGAAACCACGGCGCGCATGGCGAAGGCGCGGATCAACCTCAACGACTTCCTCGAAATCAAAAAGCAGGTCAAAAAGATGGGCGGCATCGGCAAGCTGGTGAGCGCCTTGCCGGGTGGCGACAAGGCCATGGCATCGGGCCAGGTCGACGAGGGGGCGCTCGACC
>JAUNDR010000019.1 GCA_030525985.1 Slackia sp.
AGAGCCCGGGCGCCGCGTGCGGCTTCTTTCTAGAACACCGTCTTTTTCTGGTATTCGCGCATCGAATCGGCGAAGGCGGGCGAGGAACTGCCGATCGCGCTGCGGTTGACGCGATGACCGATGCATCTGGCGGCGCAGGCGCAGATGCCGCCGCTCTCTTCACCTGTTTTAGGGTATAAGGCATTTGAACAGGCATTTTGTAAAAAGATACCCGCAACCGGGCGATAGCGGGGCGGTCTTTCCCGCCGGTATGGTCGTGCTGTCAGTCGAGCGGAGCGGGCGGGTCCCCTCGTCATCCTGCTTCGGCTCGACTCTTATTCGACAGGGAAGAGGAGAGGGATATGAAAGAGCATGCCATCGACCGCAGGGGCTTTTTGACCGGATTCGCCGCCACGGGCGCGCTTGCCGCAGCGGGAGCCGCGCTTGCTGGATGCGCGCCTACCAAGGCGTCGGATTCCAAGGATAACGATTCTGCCGAAACGGGCTCGTGGCGCGATAAGCCCGCCATGCCCGAGAAAATCGACGAGACCGTCGACGTGGACATCGTGGTCGTAGGCGCCGGCAACGGCGGCCTTCCTGCCGCCACGACTGCCGCCCAGGCCGGCGCGAAAGTGCTTGTGTTCGAGAAAGGCGGAGATATCGCCGCCGCTCGCGAGGCCATTGGCGCTTTGAACTCGGAGAAGCTCGCCCCCGATCACATGGAGGACGTTCCCACGCTGCTGAATCACGCCAACATGACGCAGGCGGGCGATGCCAGCATGGTTTTGTACAAGACATGGGCCGAGAAGTCGGGCGAGATGATCGAGTGGATGGAAGAGACCCTCGGACCGAAGGGTATGCTCTTCCCGTTCGAGTGGCACTGCCCCGACGATCCCCATGCCTACTATCCGGCAATGTGCTACAACCCCTGCTATGAAGAGTACAACCCCGAAGGCCCCAATTACGGAGCCTATGCGCACCTCGAAGTCATGCGCGACGTCCTGGTGAACGATCTGGGCGCGGAAATTCGCTTCCTCACTCCGGTGCAGCAGCTTGTCCAGGATGAGTCGGGCAAGGTCACGGGCGTTATCGCCGTCGATGGCGACGGCAAGGTCATCCAGGCCAATGCCGCAAAGGGCGTCATCGTGTGCACGGGCGGATACGGCGCCAACGATGAGATGATGCAGGATCTGTGCCCCGGCAACACCAATTGGTGCGGTTTGCGCGACGGCAACACCGAAACGGGCGACGGCATCCGCATGGCCATGTGGGCCGGCGCCGAATTGGAACCGGGCGGTGCCGCCATGATTTGGAATCGCTGCATTCTTCCCGACGGCTTCGAGTTCGACGGCACCTTCACCGGCGGCGAGATCTTCCTGCCGGGCAGCCAGCCGTTCCTGCACGTGAATATCAATGGTCAGCGCTTCATGAACGAAGACCAGTGCTATCCCATGAGCTACGCCGGCGGTGCGAACCAGCCCGGCCATTATTCCTGGATCGTGTGGGACGGCGATTATTGGAACGATATCGTGCAGTTCGACACCTGCGGCTGCTCGCGCTTGGCGCCTGCGCCGGCGGGCACGGCGTTCAATGCCGACGTGTATGACTGCGAGGCCATCACCGAAGAGCATCTCAACGAGTTCTGGTTGGCTCCTCAGCTGGAAAACGGCAATCTGAAGAAGGCCGACACTCTTGACGAGCTCGCCGAGGCCATGGGATTCGACGCCGAAACCGCCGAAACGTTCAAGGCAACGGTTGCGCGCTATAACGAAATGGCCGCCGCCGGCGAAGACGTCGATTTCGGCAAGCCTGCCTACCGTCTGTCCGATGTCGTCGAGCCTCCTTTCTATGCTGCTCGCATCGGCGGCAACCTGCTGGTCACCATCCATGGCGTGTATACCGACGAATACAGCCGACCGCTGCGCAACGACGGCTCCGTCATCGAGGGCTTGTATGTCTGCGGCAACGACCAGGGCGGCTTCTATCCGCATAACTACCCGAGCAATTTCACGGGCATCAATGCGGGCCGCACCGCCACGTTCGGCCGCATCGCCGCGAAGCATGCTCTGGGCATCGAATAGCACGACGAACCGAGCTCAGTGCGAACATAACGCGATTCGAATCCTTTCCGACAGGCGGGCTGCGACGAATCGTTTGCAGCCCGCCTGATCCTCCCCTCCATGAAAGAAGGCCCGTACGGGCCTTCTTTCGTATGCTGCGGCGAATGACGCTTTCTTTATATCTCGCGGGCAACCAAATCGATCAGTTCCTGGCGGCTGTGCACGTCGAGCTTCGCGTAGATATGCTTGGCATGGGTTGCTGCCGTTTCGCGGGAAATCACCAGCTCGTCGCGGATATAGGGAATCGACCTTCCCCGCGCGAGCAATCCGAACACTTGGGTTTCGCGCGGGGTGAGTCGAGAAGCGCGTGCGATGCTTGCCACGACTTCATCGAATGTGCGCGCTTCCGTCTTTTGCGTGCTGCATGCATTGTCGCCGCCGATCGATGCCGCTCGCGTGATTCCGTCCGCTTCGACGTCCGGTTCTTTCGCCGTGTCGGCCTTGCGCTCGGACGATTCGTCCGCATTGCGGGCTGTCGGGCCGGCGGCATCGTGCCCGTCCGTCCGTTCTTCGCGAAGGATCGAGGCGCCTTCTTCTGCGCTATCGGGCGTTTTTGCGGCGACGTCGCCGTTCTTGCCGCCTGCGGCTGCTCGGTCCATGAATCCGCCGAAGCTCTTTGTGTCATCGAGCACGAACATGGTCGCCGTCACCAGCACGATGATGGAGGCGACTGCGACTGCGTCGAGCGTCAGCGCCCCGGTTTCCAGAGGATGCGATAACGCGATCAGGATGACGATACCCACGAAATCGCCCAGGTGAACGGCAATCCAACCCCAGCCGAATGCTTGCGTGGCGGTGATTTTCCCGCTATCGGCGAGGCGTGCGAAAAACATCTGCGTGATGAGGCAGAACGAGAAGCGCGCCGCGATGGACGTCGTCAAGGCCACGCCGGCGCCGAAAGCGCCCGGGAATACCACGGTTGCACCGAAGCCTGCAACCAGGGCGGGACACATCCAGCGATAGAAGAACGGAATGGATATGCGGCGCGGGCCCATGATGGCGGCGCCCGCGAGGGCGATGGTGAACACGAGGGCGGCAAGCATGACGGGCTGCGCGCTTATTTCCGCGCCGCCCGCATGGTCGGCGAAACCGCCCGCTATGCAGACGAATACGCATGCCACGAAGATGCCCGGCAGCGTTCGTCCCATCGACGCGATGCTTTGACGAATCGACAGGGCGTGACCGTCGGCGTTTCTCTCTCGACTTGCCGATGAGTTTCCCGCATCGACGAGAGGGGCTTCCTTTGTCGCCCATATCAGGCATGTGCCCGATATGACCGGCATCGACATGGCGAATGCCATGCCCACCCAGCCGCTCATCGACGACGATGCCAGTGCAAGCAACGCCGCAATGACGGCCGATGCCGGCGCGGCTATCTCGCGTTCATCTTGGGGGATGGATGCGTAATATTCGCCCCAGGCTATCCACATGATGCCGCTTCCTGCTCCCGTCGAGACGGCGGCAAGGCAGAAAATCAGGCATTCCATCGCGGGGTCGGGCATCTGCATGGAGAGAAAGGGCGTGCCGAGGGATGCGATGAGCGGCGATGCGTAGAGCACCGCTTTGTGGCGCAAAGGCGAACCGATGCGCTTTTCGAGCGCGACGGCAAGGGCGATGGTGGCGACGGAGGAAAACACCGGCAGGCCCTCGAACACGATTTGCAGCGCCGTCGAACCCTGCGAGAGTTCGGTTCCGGCGGCGTTTCCCACGGTTGCCAGGTAGAACACGCAGAAGACCCAGGCAAGCAAGAACGCCCATCCGAACTTATACGGAGTATTCGCCACGCTTGCCAAGGTGGCTTCTTCGCGGCTGTTCGCAGCAGTTGGAAATGGAGCCATCGCGTGCCTTTCTGATAGGGAGTAGCGGAATCGCGCTTGGTTGGTTTCGTAGCATAGCGCGATTCCTCATTTTCCCAAAACGAAAGAGCGCATGGTTTGCGGCGGCTTGCAGCATGACGAAGCGCCCCGTGAAGGGGCGCTTCGTCATTGCGGGGCCGTTTTCCAGGAAGGCACGCGCGAAACGTCCTCGGCCGTAGAGCCCGGGCGCCGCGCGCGGCTTCTTTCTAGAACAGCGCCTTTTTCTGGTATTCGCGCATCAAATCGGCGAAGGCGGGCAGGGAGCCGTCGATCACGCTGCGGTCGACGCAGTAGCCGATGCGCACCCATCCTTCCACGCCGAAGCTGTCGCTCGGCACGATGAGCAGCTCGTGGCGTTTCGCCGCCTCGGCGAATGCCCTCGCATCGGGTTCGAGGGCTCGCATCCACAGATAGAACGCGCCTTGGGGCGCCACGCATTCGTAGCCCAGCTTGGCAAGGCCGTCGTAGAGCGCGTCGCGGTTTTCGCGATATGCCTCCACGTCGCATGCCACGTCGACGCATTTCTCGATGACATGCTGGAACAGGGTGGGGGCGCATACGTAGCCGAGCGCGCGGCCCGCTCCGCACACGGCGGCGTACACATCGCTCGCCCTGTTTGCGGCAGGCGGCACCAGCACGTATCCGATGCGCTCGCCCGGCAGGCTGAGCGATTTCGAATACGAATAGCATACGAGCGTATTCTCGAACAGCGTGGGCACGAATGGCACGGTCGTTTTTCCATAGATGATCTCGCGGTACGGCTCGTCTGCGATCAGGTAGATGGCATGACCGTATTCGTCCTGCTTGCGGCGCAGTTCGTTCGCAAGTTCTACCAGGTCGCATTCGGGATAGACCGCGCCCGTGGGATTGTTGGGCGAATTGATGATGACGGCTTTCGTGCGTTCGGTGATGGCGGCGTCGATGGCCTCGACATCGAGCTGGAAATTGTCGGGCCGTGCGCATGCCTCCACGCATACGGCGCCGGCGTTTTCGATCCACACGCGGTATTCGGGGAAATAGGGCGCTACCACGATTATCTCATCGCCCGGCGTGACGAGGGCGTTGATGCAGATGGAGATGGATGCCGCCGCTCCCACGGTCATATAGAGGTTGTCGGCGGAGTAGGCGGTGCCGAATCGACGGTTGAGCGATGCGGCGATGGCGGAGCGCACGCCTGGTGCGCCCTGGGCGGGCGTATAGCCGTGAATGTTTTGCGCGGGCAGCTCGAGCAGTTCGAGCGCCGCGCGTTTGACATCGTCGGGAGCGGGCACGCTTGGATTTCCCAGGCTGAAATCGAAGACGTTTTCAGCGCCTATCTCTGCTTTGCGGGCGATTCCGTAAGCGAACAGCTCGCGAATGGCGGACGGTTCGTTTCCCAGGTCGTACATACGCTGGTTGATCATGGTTCCCCTCGATTCGGTCGTGCGCATCGGGCGCCGTGCGACGATGCCCGCCGTGGCAGGCCTTCCGAAGGCGTCCGGGATGGCTGCCGCGTCTGCGCGCATTGCGTATGGAACCATTGTCTTATGTCGGCGGCGATTTTGCCAGGCGGGGCGTCTGTGCGGCGACGCGCGGCGGCGTGTGGCGGCGGATCGGCTGCCGATGACAACGCGTGCGCTCCGCTGGCGTTCGATAAATGTTAGCTTTGAGAAACTTTTTGCAATGTCGTCTCGACCGCGGAGTGGGCGGCGTATGATGGACGCGCTTCGGATGCTGCGTGCGCCCTTGCGGCAACGCCTATCGCATGCGTCCTTTGATGTTATCGATTATCGCGGCGGTTTCGGCCGCCTGAAAAGGAAGTCGTTATGTTCGAATCGTTTCTCGGAGCCGCCGCCGGAACGGGTTTCACGTTCGCCTGCACGGCGCTCGGCGCCGCCGCCGTGTTTTTGCTGCGCGGCAAGAAGGGCGGTATCGCCCAAACGTTGTTTTTGGGGTTCGCCGCGGGCGTGATGATCGCCGCCAGCGTGTGGAGCCTGCTCATTCCCGCTATCGAAAAGGCGGAGGAGGCGGGCCAAATCGGCTGGATTCCCGCGGCGGGCGGTTTCGTGCTGGGCGCATTGTTCCTGTTCGGCATTCATGCGCTGCTGCCTCATCTTAATATAGGAAAGGATCGCCCCGAAGGGCTGCCTTCGCGCTGGGGCCGTTCGACCCTGCTGTTCACGGCGGTTACGCTGCACAACATTCCCGAAGGCATGAGCGTAGGTCTGCTGTTCGCCATGGCGGCGCAGCCCGGCGCCGATCCCGCGCTGCTCGGCATGGCCACGGCGCTGGCCCTGGGTATCGGCATTCAGAACATCCCCGAAGGAGCGGCGGTGTCGCTGCCGCTGGCGCAAGAGGGCATGAGCCGCCCGAAGGCATTCGCCATGGGTGCGCTTTCGGGCCTGGCCGAGCCCCTGTTCGGCTGCCTGGTGGTGCTGTGCGTGGGCTTCATCACGCCGTACATGCCTTGGATGCTGGCATTTTCCGCGGGCGCGATGATGTTCGTGGTGGTGGAGGAGCTTATTCCCGAGGCGCATCTCGGCAGGCACGCGGGCTGGGGAACCGCGGGCGTCATGATGGGATTTCTGACCATGATGATTCTGGACGTGGCGTTGGGGTAGGCGTCCGGTCGCCTTCGCCCTCGCGCGTCAGCTCAATCTGGTTTGAATCAAATGCCTGATCGCATCGACGGCATGGCCGCGCAGCATCGCGCGCGGGCCGGCGTAGGACATGCAGGTCCGCTGCCATGCCGCCTCTTCGGGCGCGTAGCAATGGTTGGCGCATGTCTTGCATGACGGGCGCGGATCGCGCGTGCACAGGGCGCGGCGCACTTCGCCGTAGCGCACATGCATGGCGCAATCGGGGCAGAGACGGGGAATCTTGCGTGCGGGGTATACGCCCGCCTCGGTCGCCTTGCTGCGAAACGGCGCGCGTTGCGCCTCGTCGTGATGGTCGGCGCAATAGATTTCCGCCATGCCTGCGAGCGTGACGATATCGCGCGCCACCGCTTTGTCGCGGAATGTTTCAAGGATTCGTTCGCCCAGATGTTCGTAGGTGCGTGCCGTCAGCTCTTCGGTATTCATGGCTTCCTTCGTGCGGGTCGTTTCGTCAGTGCGCCTCGTCGTTGCCGAAGCGTTCGAGTTCGAGGCATTTTTCCAGATAGATTTTGTTGGCTATCGCGGTTGCCGCCGATAACACGATGCGCCGCTCGGGCGAAAGGTCGTCGGCGTGTTCGATCTGCAGCGAAAATGCGAATCCCGGACGGTTTCCTATCGTCCATTCTCCCAGGTCGTGTGTGGCGGTTTCTCCGCAGAACAGCGCGCGGAGGCTTTCCTCGGCGGCGGTGCAGAAGAAATCGTAGGCCCGGCGGGTGGAATAGGTCGTTTCCTGGATGGCGAACAGACGCTGGATATCCGCCATCGAGGCCGTTCGCTTCATCAGACAGATGAAGATGAGCAGCGCCACGTGTTCGCGTCCGTAGCGCTTATGCGAGGGCGTGGGGATGAGCTTCTGCTTGACGTAGTTGTTCACCATGGACGAGGTGAGCAGCTTTTCGTCGGCGGGCAGAAGCGGGCGCAGCCTGTCGTCTATATAGGTAAGCATCTGATCCATGTAAAGTTCGATGTCGGGCAGCTCGTCGTAGCGTGGCAGATGGAGCGTGCGCACGAAACGGACGAATGCCGCGCAGGCTTCGGATCGTTGCGTTTCGATATCGGTGTTCGGCATTTCTTTCATAAAGTCAGCTTATCGCGTATCGGGGTGCCGAGGCGGGGTGGAGGCTGCGTGTGCCGCATTTTCTCACAATCCGCATGGCTTGACATGGTATATATCATTGCATAATCTAGTATTGAAAACTAGGTAATATAGAGAAAAGAGCCGTATGGAATCCGTTCAAAAAATCGCCGTTCTTACCGATTCGTGTTCGGATGTTCCGACCGATATCGTTGATGAACTGGGAATTCGCGTTGTCGCTATGCATATCAACTACCGCGACGCATCGTATCGCGACCGCGTGGATATTCAGCCCGACGAGGTGTATGCGCGTTTTGCCGAGGAAATCCCGCGCACGTCCACGCCGTCTCCCGCCGATGTCGCCGCCGTATTCGACGCCCTGCATGATGAAGGTGTGACGCATGTCGTGGCGGTCGTCATATCGTCGGGGCTTTCGGCGACGCACGACCTCATCAAGAGCGTCGCGGCGGGGCATCCCGACTTGACGACGGAGGTCATCGATACGAAGAACATCGGGCTCGGCTCCGGCTTCACGGCGATCGAGGCGGCTCATCTGGTGCGGCAGGGGCTTTCGTTCGACGAAGTGGTCGCGCGGACGCGCCGCGCGGCGGAATCCGTCTACGCCTTTTTCTGCGTGGATACGCTGGAGTATCTGTATCAGGGCGGCCGCATCGGCAAGGTGACGTATTCGGTCGGTTCGGCGCTCGACGTGCGTCCCGTGATCACGTGCGATGCGGAGGGCAAATACGTTCCCATCGCGAAAGCCCACGGGCGCAAGTCGTCGCTGAAAAAAGCCCTTTCTGCGGTGAAAAAGCATGCGGCGGGCGCGAAGCGCTACCGTCTTGCCGTGGTGCACGGCGGCGCGCTCGAGGAGGCGCAAGGCCTTTTGGCCGCGGCATGCGAGGCGCTGCCCGACGCCGAGGAAGTGCTGTTCAACCAGATTTCTCCCGCATTGGTGGTGCATACCGGCCCCGGGCTTATCGGCATCGGCGTGCAGGTCCTCGAGCGATAAGGCCGCACGTCGCGTTGCATTGCGGACGCGATGCGGTTGCGGCGCTTCTGCCGTGAGGCGTCGTGCGCGAAGGCGTTTCTTTTGGTGATTGCGGCGGTGCCGTTTTCCCGATGCGTCGCGCCGTCGTACAATGTATCGGTTGGAAAAGCGGCCGCGCCTGCGGCAATCGAGAGGGAGCGAGCTTATGGACAAGAAAGTCTACGAACTGATCAACGACCAGATCAATGCCGAGCTGTACAGCGCGTATCTGTACATGTCCTTCGCCGACTACTACGAGGAAGAAGGCCTTGAGGGTTACGCCAACTATTACATGATCCAGGCTGCCGAAGAGCGCGATCATGCGCTGATCTTCCGCAATTATCTGCATGACAACGGCGAGAAGATCAAGCTTTCCGCAATCGGCCAGCCCGATAAGGAATTCGCCGACTTCATGGGTCCGCTCGAGGCGGCATTCGAGCACGAGCGCTACATCACCGCGCGCATCAACGAGATTTACGCCGCCGCTTCCGAGGCGAAAGATTATCGCTGCATGAAGTTTTTGGATTGGTTCATCGACGAGCAGATGGAGGAGGAGACCAACGCCGACGCCATGATCACCAAGATGCGTCTGTTCGGCTCCGACGCCAAGGCGCTCTACGATTTGGATCGCGAATACGCCTCGCGCGTGTATACCACGCCCAGCCCGCTGGCGAACGCGTAGGATTCGCGAACGAATGCGGAATGCAAGGCTGCAGACCCGGTCTGCAGCCTTTTTGCGTTTTGAGGGCGCCGGAAAGGCCGTGCCGCGTTGCGCCGGAGTACAATGGCGCGGAGCGAACGGAGGGGTTATGACGGTTGGCCTGGGGGTCGATATTGTCGAGATAAAGCGCATTGCAAGCGTTCTGTCCCGCACGCCCTCGTTCGTATCCAAGGTGTTCACCGAGGCCGAGCGCGCGTATTGCGACGCCAAGGCGCATCCGACCGCCCATTATGCCGCCCGCTTCGCCGCGAAAGAGGCGGTGTGCAAGGCGCTTGGAACGGGGATTCTGGCGCACGGCGTGCGCATGACCGATGTCGAAGTGGTGCGTGACGGCCGCGGCAAGCCCGCTGTGGCGCTGCATGGCGTCGCCGCCCGCATCGCGCAGGAGCAGGGCGTGGTCGAAATTCCGCTGTCGCTTTCCTACACGCATAACGTGGCGGTTGCCAATGCCGCCGCCATCACCGAGGCATCGCGCGTCGAGCATGAGAAGCGTCGCGACGAAAAGGCGGAGCTTTCGCGACGGTTCAAAGATGCGCGGGCGCTGCTTGACGATTTGGGCGCGCAGACCGTCGCCGGCGTTGCGGAGCGCATGGGCGATGCCCAAGCTGCGAAGCCAGCTTCGTCTGCCGTACGTCCTGCGAGCGAAGAAAGCGCCCGATGACATGAAGAGGGTCACGGCGAAACAAGCGGCACGTATCCTGCCCGTCGTGCGGGCGGATGCCAATAAGTACACGCGCGGCGTGTGCGAGCTCGTGGTGGGAAGCGAGCGTTTCGCGGGCGCGGCCGTGCTTGCGGCGAAAGCCGCCAATCGCATGGGAGCCGGGTATGTGAAGGTCTATGCATGCGAGCAGGTGGCTGCCGCGCTGCATATCGCGCAGCCTTCTTCGGTCGTGCTGCCCGCGGAGGAGTTTTCTGCATCGTCGCACGAGGCGCGCATCGCCCGTCCGCATGCGGTGGTTGCAGGCTGCGGCATGGCGGGCACCGAAGACGAGGTGCGCCTCGTGCTGGATGTCCTCGATAAAACGAAGGCCTGCGTGCTTGTGGACGGCGGGGGGCTTGCCGCTCTTGCCTGCGATGAAGGCATCGCCGTGCTCAGGCGCCGTGCCGCCGCTGGCCTGCCTACGGTCATCACCCCGCACGGGGGCGAGGCCGCGCGGCTTGCGCGTTTCGTAGCGAAGCGCTGCGGATCGCGCGTAGACGATTCCTGCGCCGATGCGCCTCGAACCGCTTCGGATCTTGCGCGTGCATTCGACGCGGTATGCGTATTGAAAGGCCCCGATACCTTCATCGCCACGGGGAACGAAGAATCGCCTGATGACGTGATTCTCATGGACCGTGGAACGCCGGCGCTTTCCAAGGCAGGCACGGGCGACATCCTTGCTGGCGCCATCGGCTCCTTGCTTGCCCAGGGGTGCGATCCGGCGGATGCCTGCGTGGCGGGCTCGTTCGTCCACGCGCGGGCGGGCGTTCTTGCGTCGAGGGATATCGGCGAGCCGTGCGTGACGGCGGAAGACGTTCTTGATTACCTTGCCCCTGCAATAGCCTCGTTGGCGCGCAAAGCGCGAAAAGAAGGGAACTGATATGAGCAATATTCCTATCGAGCTGCTTGATTCCCGCGACGAATTCAGGCCCGGTCGCAGCGGCGGTTCGGTGAATCGGATGCAGCTTGTCTCGGGCGTGTTGCTTCTGGCCTTCGGCCTGTTGTGCATATTCTGCCCTCTCGAAGTTTTGCAGGGGTTCAACGTGGTTGCCGCCGCGCTCATCATTGTGGCGGGCGGCATCAATGCCGTGTCTTATGTGAGGTCGCGCAATACGCTTTTCGAGCAGAGCGGATGGAGCTGCTTTTTCGCTGTCATGCTGATCGCCATCGGCGTGGTGCTGATGGTGTTTCCCATGGTGGGCGTGGCGTTCATGGGATGGATGCTCGGATTGGGGGCGGTGCTTTTCGGTATCGTGCAGCTGATCGTGGCACGCAGGTTCTATGCGGTGGGCGCGGGCATCGGGCTGCTGGTGGGCATCTCGGGCGCCGCCGAAACGGTACTCGGCGTGCTTTTGTGCATCTGGCCTGCGTATCTCGGCATTTTCATCGGCCTGTTCGCGGCCGTGCACGCTATCGACATGATCGTGTTCAGCCTGCCGATCGGCCGCGACCGCACGAATACGCTTTGGTAGGGCTGCCTGCTAACCCTATCGCGCGATGGCGTTGTTTGTTCGTGTCGCGCTTTTTCGTTACGTGAATTTCCTTGGCCGTGCGCCGGCATCCTTGCGGCGCGCTTCGGGTTCCTTGTGGCGATGTGCTTCGATGTCGCCGCGCTTTGCCGCATACGGGTATCATGGACGCTCGGAGAATGCAGGGCATCGAGGAATTCGGAGAACCGCACCATGATGGAGCAAGAAAGCATGTTCGCCGCCGAGGCCGCAGCGGCCATGACGAGCGACCCCGCAGCGCGCATTGAAAAGCTGCGCCGCGAAATCGAGCACCATAGCTATCTGTACTATGCGCAGGATGCGCCCGAAATTTCCGACGCGGCGTTTGATTCCCTCATGGCGGAATTGCGCGAGCTCGAAGCGGCGCATCCCGACCTGATCGATGCTTCGTCGCCCACGCAGCGCGTCGGCGGCTATGTGGGCGAGCAGTTCTCGCCCGTGCGCCATGCTCAGCGTATGTATTCCCTCGACAACGCCATGGACCTCGACGAGCTCGACGCATGGACGCAGCGCGTCGTCGAGGCGGCGGGCCGTGCGATCGAATTCGTCTGCGAGTTGAAGATCGACGGCTCTTCGATCGCGTTGACCTACGATGCGGGCGTGCTGGCGAAGGCGGCCACGCGCGGCGACGGCACGACGGGCGAGGACGTCACGGTGAACATGCGCACGGTGCGCGACGTGCCGTTGCGTCTGCGCGATGCGGGCGCGGCGGGCCTGTCCGATGTCGACGGATCGGTCGAAGTGCGCGGCGAGGTGTACATGCCGAAAGCGAGCTTCGATGCACTCAACGAGGCGGCTGCGGCGAACGGCCGCGCTCCTTTCGCCAACCCGCGCAATGCGGCGGCGGGCTCCCTTCGCCAGAAAGACCCTTCGGTCACCAAGGGCCGCGACCTGTCCACATTCATCTACGCCATCGCCGACGACCGCTCCGTGAAAGCGTCGGGGCAATGGGAGCTGCTGCAGTGGTTGCGTGAAAGCGGCTTTCATGTGAACCCTGACGTGAAGCTCTGCAAAACGCCTGATGAAGTGCATGCATTTTGCGAATCGATCGCCGAGAAACGCTCGATTCTCCCATACGAGATCGACGGCGTGGTGGTGAAGGTGGATTCTTTCGCCGTGCAGCGCGAGCTGGGATTCACCGCCAAAGCCCCTCGTTGGGCGATCGCATACAAATTCCCGCCCGAGGAAAAGACCACGCTTCTGCGCGATATCACCGTGCAGGTGGGACGCACCGGTGCCATCACGCCGGTCGCCGAGCTCGAGCCAGTGCGCGTCGCCGGTTCCACGGTGGCGCGCGCGACGCTGCATAATATCGACGAGGTGCACCGCAAGGACGTGCGCATCGGCGATACGGTGATCGTGCGCAAGGCGGGTGACGTTATTCCCGAGGTTTTGGGCGCCGTGGAAAGCCTGCGCCCCGAAGGGGCCGAAATCTGGCAGATGCCCGAAACGTGTCCGAGCTGCGGCAGCCGAATCGTGCGCGAGGAAGGCGAGGCGGCGTTTCGCTGCGTTTCTATGGATTGCCCTGCTCAGGCGCTCGAACGCCTGCTGCATTGGGCGAGCCGCGGCGCCATGGACATCGACGGCATGGGCGAGGAGATCGTCGCGCGCCTCGTGGAAAGCGGCCGCGCGCGCGACGTGGCCGACTATTACAGCCTGACCGAATACGAGCTGGCGACGCTTGAAACGGGGCGCATCAACAAAGACGGCGATCCGATCCATCTCGGTTCGACCATCGCCGCGAAGCTCATCGCTTCCATCGAGGCGTCCAAGGCGCGTCCGCTTTCCCGCGTATTGTTCGGCCTGGGAATACGCCATGTGGGCAAAACGACGGGCGAGCAGCTGGCCTCCGCGTTTCCCTCCATGGAAAGCCTGATGGCGGCCGATGAAGAGCGCTTGGCGGAAGTGGACGGCGTCGGCGGCGTGATCGCGCAGAGCATCCGCGCGTTTTTCGGCAATGCCGACAATCGCGAGGTCATCCATCGTTTGGCGCGCATGGGCGTGGCGATGGAGGATGTGCGCGCCGGCGACGAGATGCCGCAGACGCTCGCAGGCATCACGTTCGTGCTGACCGGTTCGCTCGCGGAAAGCGGCATGACGCGCGACGAAGCGGGCGCGCGCCTGAAGGCGATGGGCGCGAAGGTGTCGGGCAGCGTGTCGAAAAAGACCGGCTACGTGATCGCGGGCGAGGCCGCTGGCAGCAAGTACGACAAGGCCGTCTCGCTCGGCGTTCCCGTGCTGAGCGAAGCGGACCTGCTGCGCCTGCTCGAGGCCGGATCGCTCGAAGCGGCGGGAATTCCCGCGCGCGCATAGCGCGACGACGGGCTTGTTTTTATCGAATGGCGCCGATACGGGCGGACATGCCTGTTTTAGGCGGTATACTAGCCTTTTGACGCAACAGGAAGGATGCAGGAGAAGCGCAATGCAGAATGGGAACGTTTTGGCCGTGCAGGATAGGTTGAGCGCATACGACGAAAAGGTCCTTCGTCGTCTGGTTCAGTTGGAAACCGCTCGCCGTCAGGAGCGCAAGCAAGGCCCGCTCGCATTCGTGAAGCGCGATAGCGAAGCGGGATCGGCCATGCGCCGTCTCGACCAGATGGGCATGATCGGCGCCATGTACAAAGACGGCAACCCTTATGTCGTCGAGGTGCTTGCCCGCGGATACTCCTACCTGGGCATCGTGGACGAAGAGCGTGCCGAAGTACTGCGCGAGGAGCGTCATCGCAAGGAAGACCGCCGTCATGACTGGCGCATCGGCGTCGTCACCATGCTGATCGCCATGGTGGGCGTTATCGCCGGCTTCGTTTTGGCGAAATTCATCTAAAGCCGAAGGAGTCGCAGCTGCTCGGCTTTCGGGCTTGCCGCAGCGATATTGCAGGCGCGGCTTTCCTATCGGTCCATTGCGGGCGTCGACGTGGTTCGACGCCCGTTTTCGTAGGGTGCGGCGTGGCGGCGCAGCGAGGCTGACACGACAGAGCGACGCCGCATCTGCCCCTTGTCGTCCGTTATGCAACCAGGTCGAATATCACCTTCACGAACAGCATGCCCAGCACGACGACGATGATGGGGCGCACGATTTTCGTGCCGTCCTTCATCACCATGCCCGCACCCAGGTAATTTCCTGCAATGCTGAAGGCCGCCGCCGCAAGTCCCAGGGCGATCCATACCTGGCCGTGCAGGAGAAACGTGATCAATGCGGCGACGTTCGATGCGAGGTTCGCCACCTTCACTTCGCCCGATGCCTGCTTGACGGGAAGCTTTGCCGCTGCGGTGAAAGCGATGAGCATGAACGTGCCGGTTCCGGGACCGTAAAAGCCGTCGTAGCAGCCGAAGACGAGCGACGATATCGCTACGACGGCGTATTGCCTGCGCGGCGAGATGGAGGCGTTTTCGGGCACGTCGATCGCGCGTTTCCTCAAAACGGCGAAGGCGACGAAAGGCAGGGCCACGACGAGAAGCATCTGGAAGATGCTGTCGGGCGTGAGCAGGGCGAGCTTCGCGCCGATCGCCGAGCCTGCGATGGCGCCGATGGCGGCGGGCACGGCGAGCTTCAGCTTGATGTATCCGCCGCGCGCGAGGCGGGCCGTCGCCACCACGGTGCCGATCGACGACGAAAGCTTGTTGGTTCCGAGCGCAGCGTGCGCGGGCAGCCCGGCAAGCAGATAGGCGGTCAGCGAGATGAGCCCGCCGCCGCCTGCGATGGAGTCGACGAGTCCGGCAAGAAAGACGAGCGGGCATACGATGAGCAGCGTGATGGGGTCCATGAATCCTCGTTCGGTGAATATAGGGTGGAAACCAGAGGATTATAATATGAAGGTTCGCCTTGTCGGCGATTAGCGCGCAGACGCGGTTTATTCTCGGAAGGGAAGACGGCGGGGCCGTATCGGAAATGACGCCGCATCGGCGGCGGAACGGAGGATTCCATGGGCGAATGCGCCACGTTGAAAAAGCTCGGCATCATCGGCGGGTTGGGACCTGCCGCCACGGCGAGCCTGTTCGTGCGCATCATCGAGCACACCGATGCGGCGACCGACCAAGACCATATCGACATCACCATTCTGAACCGTCCGCAGATTCCCGACCGCACGGCGTATATCCTGGGCAAAAGCGACGAGTCGTATGTGCCCGCGGTGCGCGAGGCGGCGCTGCAGCTCGAAGCAATGGGGTGCGATGTTTTGTGCATGCCATGCGTCACGGGGCACTACAAAAGCGAGGAAACGTTCGGATGTCTGACGCGTGCCCGCGTGCTCCATATGCCGCTCGAGGCGGCGCGTTATTTGGCGGCGCAGGGCAAGCGCGCCGTGGGCGTCATGGCCACCGACGGAACGGGGCGCGCCGGCGTGCTGCAGCAGGCGCTCGAATCCGAAGGGCTTGCGGCGGTTTTCCCCGATGCCGCGCACCAGGCGAAAGTGATGAGCATCATTTACGACGATGTGAAGGCGGGTCGTCCCGCCGATATGCAGGCGTTCGACGATGTGTGCGCTCATCTGCGCGAACGCGGATGCGACAGCGTGCTTCTGGGCTGCACCGAGCTTTCGGTGATCGACGCGCCCGCCGAGGCGCACGGCATGCTGGTGGCGGACGCCCTCGAGGTGCTCGCCGTCCGCGCGGTGGAGGAGTGCGGCGCCCGCGTGAAATAAGCGCGAATCGTCCGCCCTTGCATCTTCGTTCCGCAAACCGCATCTTTGCGTCTCGGCTTTCACGAAATGAAGCCTGGATTGCAAGAAATTTCCGTTTTCCTATCAGTTAGCTCAGGTGAACTCTATTTAGTATACGCAAAATCCCAGGTCAGATTTTCCTTCAAGGATTCAGGGGCGGTTTCGCAGGCGAAAAGGGGCGTCCAATCGCCCGGTCATGATCGGAAAGCGGAAATTTCTTGCAAAAGGCGCCCCTTGCGATGCCGTGGGGTCTGTTCGATGCGGGTCCCGGACCTGTTGTCCGCGCCCGTAACATCGAATTTACCTGTCACTCTACTGTGATGGAGTATAATCCTTCCGTACTATATGCAAAGAGCGTCCGCGAAGGGCGCGCCGCGTGCGGGGAAGGAGCATCGGTCATGGAGGAAGCGAAGTATATCTGGAAGAACGGCGAGCTGGTTCCGTGGGCGGAGTGCACGACGCACGTGCTGTCCCATTCCCTGCATTATGGTTCCGCCGTGTTCGAGGGCATGCGCTGCTACTACAACGAGGAAACCGACAGAAGCTTCGTTTTCCGTCTGCAGGACCACATGGAGCGCATGGTGCGTTCCGCGAAGATGTGCATGACCGACGTTCCTTTCACGGCAGACGAGCTGGTGGCCGCCACAATCGAAACCATCAAGGCGTGCGAGCTGAAATCGTGCTATGTGCGTCCGCTCGTGTATCGCGGCTACGGCCAGATGGGGGTCGATCCTACGGGCGCGCCGGTCGATGTGATCATCGCCTGCTGGCCGTGGGGCGCTTACCTGGGGGAAGAGGCTCTCGAAAAGGGCATCACGGCAGGCGTTTCTTCGTGGCGCCAGCGTTCCAATAATGCCATTCCGCCGCAGATGAAATCTTCCGCATCTTACATGAACTCCATCCTCGCCAAGCTTGAGGCGAAGGCTCACGGTTATTCCGAGGCCGTCATGCTCAACGAGGCGGGCTATGTGTGCGAAGGCACGGGCGAGAACCTGTTCGTCGTGCGCGACGGCGTGCTTTCCACGCCTCCTGTGGCCGAGGGCCTGCTTGAGGGCATCACGCGCGACACCGTGCTCAATCTTGCCATGGACCTGGAGATTCCCGTGGTCGAAGAGCGCCTGGTCCGCGCCGACCTTTATGCCGCCGACGAGATGTTCTTCACGGGTTCCGCCGCGGAGGTCACGCCTGTCGCCGCCATCGACGATCGTGTGATCGGCGGACGCGGTCCGATCACCAAGGCCATCCAGGACCGCTTCTTCGAAATGACCGCCGGCAAGTTGGAAGAGTACAGCGACTGGCTGTATGAGGTGAAATAGTTCCGTCGGCCTTTCGGCCGACGGAACGGGTCGTTCGGCTGCGAGGCGCCCTCGCCGCCCATCTGCTCGCTCCAGGCTTCGCTTGCGTGCCGAAGTACGCTACGCGAAACCTTCGCGGCATCAGGAAGGCGAGGACGCCTCTCGCCTGCGTTGCGGCGACCTGGGGGCGCTCCATCGTAACTGCTTGACGCTGCAGAGCCGCCGGGCACCCCGCCTCGACCTTCCGCGCTTCGGCCGCGTGCCGAAGTGCGCTCCCTGCGCCAGTCGGGCTGGTTCGAGGCGCCGGGCGGCTTTTCGTTCCGTTACGGCGACCTGGAGAGTTTTGCGGAACGAGGTGCGATGTTGCCGTTGCCGGCTCGGGCGCCTCGCTTTCGCGCCGACTGCATTCGCCGCGCCCGTCCTCGTTTGCGTTGCGGCGATCCGATGGCTTCTTGTTGCCTGCGCATCTCTCCTCGAGTCCCTGCGTTCCAGCCGCGCGATGCATGCGCTTTTGTTTCGAACGAACCTCGTATACTGGAAAGGCCCTGGAATCCCGGGGCCTTCTTCGTGAAAGGAACCCTCATGCCCATCATCACGCAGCCGACACGCATTTTCGATCTGCATTGCGATACGCTCGATCGTCTGGCGCTGCACGGCATCATGCCCGAGGCCGGTTTCATGGCAGAAGATGCCGCCATTCCGGCGCATCGCATGAGTTCGCTTGCCGACAACGACGCGCATATCGACCTCACGCGCATGGCGCGCGCGGGTTACGCATGGTGCCAGTGCTTCGCGGCGTTCATCCCCGACGACATCGGCGTGGAGGGCGGTTATCGCGTATTCGAGACGGTTCGCGCGTATTTCGCGGGTCAGCTCGCACAGCATGCGGCGCTTGTCGAGCAAGTGCGCGATGCGCGCGATATCCGCGCGATTGTGGAAGCGGGTCGTTGCGCCGCGCTGTTCACGGTGGAGGGCGGGTCGTTTATCGGCGAAGACCTCGACCGCATTCACGAGGCGGCGGATGCGGGCGTGAAAATGCTCACGCTTACCTGGAACGACAAGAATGCCATCGCTTCGGGCAACAAAACGACCGACGGCTTGTCGTTTTTCGGGCGCGATGCCGTGCGCGCGCTCGAGCAGCGGCGCGTGGTCGTCGATGTGTCGCACTTCAACGACCGCAGCTTCTGGGACGTGCTCGAAGTGGCGCAGCGTCCGCTGGCGGCATCGCATTCCAACGCGCGTGCGGTGTGCGGCCACCCGCGCAATCTGACCGACGACCAATTCCGCGCGATTGCGGAACGCGGCGGCATCGTGGGCTTGAACTTCTGCCAGCGATTCCTTTCCGATGCGGGCCGTCCGACGCGCGACGACGTGCTGCGCCACGTCGACCGCATGCTGGAGCTGGGCGGCGAGCGCGTGGTCGCGCTCGGCAGCGATTACGATGGCTGCGATGTGCCCGCATGGCTTGCGCCCGCGGAAAAGGTCGGCACGCTGTACGACCTGTTCGCCGAGGAGTTCGGCGTCGATATCGCCGAGGCGATCTGCTTCGAGAATGCCTGTGCCTTCTTCGAGCGCAACGAGGCGGCATAGCGGGAAATACATCCTTCGATGCGAGGGTTTGTCGGGCGCGAACCGACTTGCGGCGATTCGCGCCCCTCAAGTGAGCGTTTTCTTGCCGGACGATGGCGGAAAACCGCTCGTTCGCAGGGGGCGGCGCAACTTTCCTACCACACCTTCACTGGCGCATCTTCTTTCACGCAGACGAGCGGGATGCGCGAGCGCAGCAGCGCGATCCACGACGCAAGCGAGACGGTCATGAACGCGACGATCAGCACAGCGATGCCGAATACATAGTTCGGCCACGGCAGCGCGGCAAGCACCATGCCCAGGCTGCCGATCGCCGTGCGGATGCAATTCATCAGCGCCGACGCCGATCCCGCATCGCGAGCCTGCTGCTCGAGCAGGATATTCATGCTATAGGGGCGCGTACACGATTCGGCGACGGCGAAGGCGACGAAGCAGGCGCAGAATGCATAGGGGCTGCTTTGCCCCACGAGCAGCATGGCGATGCCCATGGCGATGGCGAACGCCAGCATGAACGTGGTGAAGCGGATGACCGAAACGCGCTTCGAGGCCGCAAGCCAGATGAACGGGCCGACGGCCATGATGATCGCGCCCGCGGCGAAAAACAGGCTGTATCCCAGCTCTCCCGTGGCGAAGAAATCGACATAGACGTAAGACCCTACGGCGATATATCCCATGAAGGGAATCTCGAACAGGCTCGTGAGCAGCAAAAACGACATGAAGCCCGGATTTTTGCCCACCACGACGAGCTGCGCCATGGTGTGGCGGAAGCTGCCGGTCGACCGCTCGTCCTCATCGAGCGTCTCTTCGAAGCGCATGGTCATGACCATGCAGGCGACGCCTACGGCGGCAAGGATCCAAAACGTCATGCGCCAATCGGCAATCGCCACCACGCCTGCTCCGATCACCGGAGCCGTGGCGGGTCCTACGACGAAAAGCACCTGGATCACGGAGAGAATTTTCTCGCGATAGTACGCTTGGAACGAATCTTTCACCGCGGCCGTGCATACGGCGCTGATGGCGCCCGCGCCGACCGCTTGCGCGATACGCGCAGCGATGAGGAACCCGATGGCGGGAGAAAGCGCGCACGCCGCCGATGCCAGGCTGTACAGACCGACGCCCGCAAGCAGGATGGGTCGGCGCCCGTGCTTATCGCTCAGCGGTCCAAACACGAGCATGCCCAAGGCGAAAAACGCGTAGTAGCCCACCAGGGTCAAATTGACCAGCGAAACATCGGTGTGGAAATACTGCGCCATGCCCGGAACGGCGGGGGTGTACATATCGAGCGAGAGCGGCGTGATCAGCGACGCCGCCACCAGCAGGACGAGCAATCCGCCCGCGCCCAGGCGCGGTTGGGGCTTGACGAGCCAATCTTTGATGGAAAGTGCCATAGTGCGCTTCTTTGCAGGGTGGTGTAAACGATCCGGTCCGCACGTTTTTTCGCGCGTGCCGAACAATTATACGGCGCAGGCGCGTGCCGTCGTAAGGGTGCCTGCGCCATTTTCCTGCTTTTGACGGCATGCGCGTTTCTTGGCCGGTGCGGCTGCGCCCCATCGTGCCGAGCGCACGTGTCGCCGGCATTGTGTATCCGTCGCCATGAAGGAAAGCGCGCCGTCGCGCCTGGGTCCGTCCGCTGCGCATGCGCAAAGGCGGGGCATTTTGCGTGCGCGGGACGTATCCGAACCGTGCGCACGGTTCGGGGCCGATCGTGCGCTTCGGCTTATTCCAGCACCTCGCGCGCATCGAATACGGCGGCGGCGATGTCCTCGTGCAGCTCGCGGTTCTCTTCGCTGTCGGCCATTCCTGTCATGACCGACATCACATACGGCGTGCCGTCGATCGTCACGATGCCCGCATCGCAAAGTCCGTTCCAAAGCGGATCGGAATCGGCGCACCATCCCGCCTTGTCCTGCACGACGGCGCCGGTGCCTTCGAGGGCATCGCGCAAGAACGACACCTCGGTTTCGCCCGTCAGCTCGCCGAGGTAGCGCGCCGCCTCGCTTTCCGTTTGCAGATAGCGATACATTTCCGTCCATACTTTGGCGGACGTGCGCGCGCAATACCACGGATACCACGAATCGGCGCGGTAGAGGGCATCGTCAAGGCCCAGGTCGAGCGCCCAATCGTCGTATCCTTGGTCGTCGAAGGCATCGCGCAGCGATCCGAATGCGTTGTTGTCGGAGTAGACGATGGCCGATTCGATCAAATCGGACAGTTGGTACGCGCCGCCGTTGTAATAGCTCGACGGGTCGTAGGCGCTCGTTCCGGATATCGCGTCGTCGAGCGATACGAGACCCGGCTCGACCTTCGTCTCGCAGACGTAGAGCGCATAGGGCGCCTTGAACGAGCTTGCACCGTAGACGGTGCCGTCGACGTTGTAGCCGATGCCCGCGCCCGTGTTCAGGTTGTAAAGCACCAGGCTCACGTCGCCTTCTTCTTCAGCGGCGTCGATGGCGGCCATGATGGCGGATGCCTGGTCGTCGGAGAGGGAGATTTCCTGCGCACCGTCGCTTTCTGCGGCGCTTTCCGCAAGCGAGAAGGTTTGTAGTCGCTTGCCCGTCGGAATGGCATCGAGGGCGGCAGGTTCCGGCTCGAACGGCTCGGGTTCGGGCTCCGGCTCTGTCGGTTCGACGGCCTCGGGCGCTTCCACGGTCGTCGGCTCGGCATCATGCGGCTCCTCGGCAGGGCGGCTGCACTGGAACGCGACGATCGCGACCAGAACCGCGACGGCCGCGGCGATGGCGATAAGCGCCGTGCGGGGGAAAGGCGCGCGCAGAAGGGGCGTATCGCGCAGGCTTCCCGTCATGGCGAGCAGTGCGTTTTGCATCGAAGGCGACGGCGCAGGAGCGGCGTGTTTTGCGCGGCTCGGTTCGGTTTTGCCGCGTCGCGCGTCGCCATGCGTTCCCGCTCCCGCTCGCCGCGCGCCATCGGAATCGCCGGCTTTCTTGAGGTCGTTCGGGGCGGCATGCTTGCCGACGCGCGCATGCACCTGCTCGTGATGCGTATGCTCGCGCGCAATCTCCCGACGCTTCGCTTCTTCGGAGTGCGTTTCGCTACGGTGTGGATGCGGATGGTCCGACGAGCGGCGTTTTTCGTGGTCGAGGGGCTCTCGGTGCGCATCGGTCCGTTCGTCGGCATGCTCGCGATGGCCGTTTTCGGACTCTTCGCGCTCATGTCCGTGCGAACGAAGCGGGGATTCGTCTTTCATGGGCCATGCTCCTTTATCCGATTGTGTCGAGCGAAGTGTTTTAGAAACTGTAGCACTGTGCCGGTTTGGCTAGAATGGGAACAGGCGAAACATGCTTTCGTCAGAATTCATTCTTAAAGCGTTCAGATTCGGGCGTTGGCGTTTCGTGCTGCGCGCGGCGAAAGGAGTAGGCATGGCGGTCGACAAAAAGGCGTTCAGGAATTTGAGCTACGGCCTCTACATCGTGACGGCGCAAAGCGGCGATACGCGCGCCGGATGCGTGGTGAACACGTTCGCCCAGGTGACGTCGAGCCCTGTGCAGGCGAGCATCGCGATCAACAAGGAGAATGCCACCACGGCGATCATCGGGGAATCGGGCATGTTCGAGGTCGGCGTGCTCGCGCAGGATGCGCCGATGGAGCTGATCGGGCGGTTCGGATTCCACACGAGCGCCGATACCGACAAGTTCGCCGACACGCGCTTCGCGCTCGATGCCGAAGGGGTGCCGTACGTGTCCGAGCACGTCGTGGCGCATTTTCTCGTCCGTGTGAAAGAGACCCTCGATTTGGGAACGCATCTGCTTATGGTGGGCGAGGTTGCGCATGCCGAGACGCTCTCCGATGCCGAGCCGATGACGTATTCGTATTATCACCAGGTCAAAGGCGGAAAGACCCCGCCGAAGGCGTCGAGCTATGAAGGCGACGGCGCGCCTGCGGATTCTGCGAAGGCTTCGGATGAGGCGGCGTCTGGCGCTGCGCCCGCGGGTTCGTCCGATCCGATGGACGGTTCTCCTGCGAAATACGCGTGGCGTTGCACGATATGCGGCCATATCGAGTATGTCGACGAGCTTCCCGATGACTTCGCATGCCCCATTTGCGGGGTGGGAAAAGCCTTGCTCGAGCGTATCGAGCTGTAAGGGGCGCAGCGGCGAAGGGGGGCCGCGGTGCGCTCGTCGCCCGCTTCGTTCTTGCAGGACGATTCGCTATCGCACACTAAAGTGCTATAATGCGTCCTCGTTTGTTCGGAGCACTGTTCGAGGGGGTATTTCATGAAGAAAGAAGCGCTCAAGCGCACGGAGGCCGTGGCATTTTGCGGTCTCGCCATCGCCTTGCTGGCCGTTAGCGCCTGGGTCACCGTTCCGCTCGGTCCCGTTCCTTTCACGCTGCAGACCATGGTGCTCGTGTTCGTCGTCGCGCTCTTCCCGCCGCGCGAAGCGCTTGTCAGCATATTCGGCTATCTCGCCCTTGGCGCGATCGGCGTGCCGGTGTTTTCGGGCATGAAGGGCGGCCTGGCGTCGATCGTGGGCCCGACGGGCGGTTTCCTGGTGGGCTTCGGCATCGGTGCGCTGCTGGCGGTGCTTCTGCTTAAAGCGTGGCGCGAGCCCGCGGCGAAGCCGGTCCGCATTATCCGCCTTGCGCTTGCCGCCATCGTTTTGCTCTTGACCTCGTATGCGTGCGGATGGGTGCAGCTCATGGCGTTGACGGGCATGAGCCCTGCTGCCGCCTTTGCCGCGGGCATCGCGCCGTTCGTCGTGCTCGATGCGATCAAGCTCGCCATCGGGGTGGCGCTTGCCCAGACGCTCAAAGAGGCCGTTCCCGCCCTGCGTCGCGCACATCGCAAAGCGTAAAGCCCGGCTTTCTGCCGCGTCGTCGGTGCGGAACGGTGCGAATACGCGCCTTTGTCCAGGGTGCGTGTGCCGTGCGGCGTTCTCGCGCGTGCCTATTTTCCGGCGCGCTTCGTTCGCGCTCGCACGGTGCGATGAAAATCCGTACAATCGCAGATGCGCCCAGGTGGCGCATCTGTTGTTTTTTCGGCGGCATCGCGCAGGTTTCGCACGCGCCGCCTTTTCTTCGAAAGGAACGATCATGGCGCAAGGCGCGTATGTGTTGGCGTTCGATACGGCGAACGAAATGGTGGCGATCGGTCTCGGCCGCATCGCCGCAGGTGCGGATCCGTCGGCCCCCTGCGCGGTATCCGATGTCGTCGCCACGCGCGAGGTGCCTGCGCATCGTGCGAGCAACACGGTGTTGATTTCCCAGGTAGACGAGCTGCTGCACGAGGCGGGCGTGGCGAAGAGGGATATCGTCGCCATCGTATGCGGGCGCGGCCCCGGCAGCTTTACGGGCGTGCGCATCTGCATGGCGACGGCGAAAGGTGCGGCTTCGGCGCTCGAGGTGCCGCTCTATGGCGTGTCAACGCTCGATTCCGTGGCGTGGAATGCCTGGTCGCAAGGTGTTCGCGGCCGCGTGCTGGTAGTTGCCGACGCCATGCGCAAGGAGGTCTATCCCGCGCTGTTCGATATCGACGATGCGGGTGCGCGCCGCCTTACGTCCGACGCCGTGGTCAAAGCGGCGCAGGCTCCCGCATGGGTGGCAGACGCCCTTGCCGCCGTCACGGCGCAGCAGGGCGACATGCCGTGCTGCGAGGGGTCGAATGCTGCGGCCGATGGCGGGAATGCGGCGCCGCTCGATATGGTTTTGGGCGACGGCCTGGCGAAATACCGCGAGATTTTCGAGCCCCTCGGCGCGATCGCTTCCGAAGACCTTTGGGCACCGACCGGACGCGGCCTGCTTTTGACCCATCGCATGGGGGGCGAGGCGGCAACGCTTCTGCCCGTGTATACGCGTCTTTCCGATGCGGAGGAAAACGAACGCATCCGTTTGGCGAAAGACGGCGATGCCAAGAACTTGCGCACGGGCGTGCAGCTTTTCGACGGATCGCAGGATGCCGTCTCTCTGGCGTATCATCCGCTCGACGCCGGCCACGCGGCGGACGTGGAGCGTCTCGAGCGCGAAACCATGGGAAGCGACGCGTGGAGCGCGGCGCTTGTCGCCGACGAGCTGCCGCGTAAAGACCGTACCTGGTGGGCGGCGTATGACGGCGATGCGCTCGTGGGCTATTGCGGGGGTTGGATCGTGGACGGCCAGGTGCAGATCCTGAAGATTGCCACCGATCCCGCGTATCGTCGCCGCGGCATTGCCGCCGAACTGATCGCACTCGTGGCATCCGATGCGCGCGATCTGGGGGCTGCGGAGATGACGCTGGAGGTGCGCGCTTCCAATGTCGGCGCACAGACGTTTTACGAGCGTATGGGATTGAACAATATCGGCACGCGCCCCCATTATTACAGCGACCGCGAAGACGCCGTCATCATGAGCGGCCCTTTGCCCCAGGCGCGCCGCGACGTGGCCGGCATGCGTTTGCATGTGGACGACGTGGCGGGCGGCACGCCTTCCGCCGCCGATGGGGCATCCGCCGGGGAGGGGGGCGCTGCGGGCGGCGTGGCCGAAGCGGGCCGTCCTTTGATCCTTGCCATCGAGAGCTCGTGCGACGAAACGGCGGCATCGGTGGTAGACGGCTCGGGCGCGTTGCTTTCCGACGTGGTGGCTTCTCAGATCGATTTCCATTCCCGCTTCGGCGGCGTGGTGCCCGAAATCGCCAGCCGCAAGCATATCGAGGCGATTTGCGGCGTGTGCGACGAATGCTTGGAGTCGGCGGCGCGCAGCCTGGGCGAGAAGCGCCTGCGCTGGCGCGACCTGGATGCCGTGGCGGTCACGTACGCGCCCGGCCTGGTGGGCGCCCTTGTGGTGGGCGTCGCATTCGCGAAGGGCGCGGCCTGGGGCGCCGATATCCCGCTGATCGCGGTGAACCATCTCGAAGGGCATTTGTACGCGAATAAGATCGCCACGCCCGATATCCAGCCGCCCATGGTGGTGTCGCTCGTATCGGGCGGCCATACCATGCTCGTGCACGTGAAGGATTGGGGCCGTTACGAAACGATGGGTTCCACGATCGACGATGCGGTGGGCGAGGCGTTCGACAAGGTGGCCAAAGCGCTCGGCCTGGGGTATCCGGGCGGCCCTATCATCAGCAAGCTGGCGGCGAAAGGCGATCCGAAGGCGATCGACTTCCCGCGTGCGCTCATGCACTCGGGCGATCTGCGCTTCAGCCTGTCGGGGCTGAAAACGGCGGTGACCACCTATATCCAGAAAGAGCAGCAGGCGGGACGCGAGCTGAATATGCCCGATATCGCCGCGAGCTTCCAGCAGGCGGTGGTCGACGTGCAGGTGAAAAAGGCGATGGCGGCGCTCGATGAGACCGGTGCGCGCGAGTTCTGCGTCGGCGGCGGCGTGTCCGCCAATCCGGGTTTGCGTGCCGCCTACGAGAAAGCGTGCAAGAAGCGCGGCGTGCGCCTTTCGATGCCGCCGCTTTCCGCCTGCGGCGATCAGGCGGCCATGATCGCGCTTGTCGCCCACGACCGCTACAAGCAGGGAAAATTCGCCGACTGGACGCTCGACGTGCAGGCGCATGCGCCGCTCGACGAGGCGTATTAGTTCCGTCGGTCGGCAACCGACGGAACGGATCCGTTCGGCTGCGGGGCGTTCTCGTCATCCATCTGTCCGGCCTGGGCTTCGCTTGCGCACCTGCGCTACGGTACGCGAAGCCTTCGCGGCATCCGGAAGGCGAGGGCGCCCCTTGCCTGCGTTACGGCGACCGGGTGAAGCGGGCTTACAGCAGCCTGAATGCCAAGCTACGCACGGCGCGCTTCTGTGCCTGTTCGGGAAAACCCTTGAACTCGGCATAGTAGCCCAATGCGGTATCTTGGCTCGGTTCGATTCCGCCCGTGTCGGCAGGTCGCATGCCGTCGGTGTTGCGAACGAATTTCGACGGCTGCCATGACCAAGATTCCGTCTTTTCTCCGGAGCCATCGATGTCGGGCTTGTAGACCGCCCCGCTTTCTATTTGGTAGAACAGTATGTCAAGCGGGTTTTTCGCCCTTCCTTCGAACGTGGCCATGGAAAGAAGCGTTTTGAGCCCTTGCGGCGTGCCGTCTTCGGGGGGAAACCAATCATGAAGAAGCGAGAGCAGGGCGTTGAGCAGTACGATTTCCGCAAGCTCGTAATCGTTCGCGCAGTTCAGCGTATCGCGATCGACTTCGATGGTGCTGCTGTGCGCAAGAAGTGCGGCTGCGTATTCGATATTGTTTCGCCCGAGCGACAAGCTCGTATCGAACGACGGGGTTTCCCCGTGAGCCATCAGGTAATTGTGCGTTCTGCTTAAAAGTCCGTATGCTGCGTTTGCCGATAAACGTTCTTGTTCGGAGCGCTGCGACGCAGGTGCGACGGTTATCCCCGGGTCGCCTTGCACGATGTCGAAATCGAGCTTGTCGTTGCGGGCTGTCAAGGTGACGGATGCGATTGGATGCACGTCGGCCATGGCGCGCCACAAGTCTCCGAAGAACACCTCATTGATTTGTTGATTGATCGATCGTGCGCCGTAATGCGCTTCGAGCGCGTTTTCTACCAGCAAGGCTTCTGCGTTTGCGTCGATTTCAAAGCGGGTGTTTTCGGGAAGCATGCGTGCGTATTCATCGTGCTTGTTGCGTCGGATGATTGCGCGCAGGGCATTTTCGTCAAGCGCCGCAAGAAAACGCACCGTGGAAAGACGCCCCGCCATTTCGCGCGGCATGCCCCATGCTTCGATGTCTTCCAGGGAGACGCGCGATCGCAGACCATCTTCGGAGAGTTCCTGTTCGGACGGAGCATTTTGCGAGGCCGAGCCGAATCCGATGGTCGATCTTGAGATTCCGAGGCGCGAGGCGATGATGTCTTCGATGCCCGTGAATGCACCCGCCATCACGAAGACGCATCGGTCGCAGTCGAGGAGGTAGGGATTGCCATCGCGAGAGTCGTCCTTTCCTTCGAGAATGCCGCCTTCGAGCGGTTTGAGCAGGTCGAATATGGCCGATCCTTCACGCGTTTGCGCCTGCGCGAACATTTTGTCTATTTCGTCGATGAAGACGAGGATGTTGCGGTCGGGGTTTTCTTCGAGTGCGGCGCTTGCTCTAACCCATTGTTTTCCGAACGAGTCGCCGATGTAGCCGGCGGCAGTTATCGACGTGGCATCTATTGATTGGAAGAGCAGACCCGATGCCTTCGCGAAGGTTTTGAGCAAATGCGATTTGCCCGATGCGGTGGGGCCGACGATCAGGGCGGATCCGATGTTGGGAAGCGAGAGCGAATCGACGCCTCGTTCGTGGACGATGCGCGAACGAGCGCATGCGGCGTCGGCGAAGGTACAAAGCCAGTCGACGGCGTTGTCTTGGCCGATGACGGTTCTTTTCACTTCGGATGCTATTTCGTCGAGCCGTTTATCGTTGCCGCCGTACATATGCCGTTCTCCTTATAAACTCGAACAAGTGTGCGTTTTCAATCATAGCATCACGCGATGCGAGGCGGTCGGCTTGGCTATGGCGATTTTTCGATTGCTCCGCAGTTTTTCATCACCCCCCCGTTCGTTTCAGGCGGGACTTACGCGGTCGTTGCACGTTGAGCTCCGCCTTTAGACCGGCTGCATCCGACGCGCTTGCCCTTGCCTGCGTTGCGGCGATCGGGCCTCCTCGATCGTTCGATTCGATGCGCGCGTTCGGACGTTTTGCCCCGGCCGTTTCGCCGTGCTAGAATGCCGTCTTGCGTGTTCGCACGTATGTTCTCCATCTCTTATGTCTCTTGTTGAAAGGATTCATGCGGGTGCAGCCTGATTTCTTGTAGAAATATTTTCGTATAGGGCGCGTCATCGGTCGCTTCGTGCCACGACGTGCGTTTTCTACAAGGCGGCTTCTGCCGCGATTTTCGTGTATCCGTACTTTCAATACGAGGAGATTATCCATGGGTTTTTCTTCCGATTCCGTTTCGGTCGATGCCGCAGATCGGCGTCTGAGCGCCTCCGGCCGCCCGCTATCCAAGAACTGGCTTGCTGTTATCTCATTCATTTGGGCAGGTCAGGCCATTTCCATGTTCACCAGTTATGCGGCGAGCTTCGCCGCCGTGTGGTATGTCACCGAAACCACGGGCAGTGCCGTGTTGCTTTCGGCGATGAGCATTTGCGCGTATCTGCCGCAGGGCATCCTTTCGCCTTACGGCGGCGTGATCGCCGATCGCTATAACCGCAAGGCGGTCATCATAGCGGCCGACATGGCGGTCGGCTTGGTGTCGCTTGCGCTCGGCCTTTTCATCCTCTTCGGCAACGTGAGCATCGCGGCCATTATGGTCATGGTTGTCGTGCGAAGCGCCGGCCAGGCATTCCACGGTCCCGCGATGATGGCCGCCATGCCGATGCTTGTTCCCGAGAAGCACCTGCTGCGCATCAATACGCTCGATATGATGCTGATGAGCGTCGCGGGCATCGTATCCCCCGCGCTCGGCATCGTTTTGTACGAGGGCATCGGGTTTCATGCCGTGATGTTCTTCGATTTCGCCGGCGCCGTGCTCGCGTGCCTTGCGCTGGCGAAGGCGAGCATTCCGTCTGTCCATGCCGAGGCGGATGCGTGCGAGAAGCGCCATCCGCTCAGCGAGATGAAAGAAGGATGGGACGCGCTTCGGGCGAATCGCGGACTGTTTTTGCTCATTATCATGATCACGCTCGGCATGGTGAGCTTCGGGCCGATGGGTTCGCTGTATCCGCTTATGACCTACGACCATTTCGGCGGCGACGGATTCATGGCCGCCGTGGCGGAGTCCACCTTTGCGGGAGGCTTGTTCGCCGGATCGCTGGTCATCATGGCATGGGGCGGCGGCAAGCGCCTGGCTTTGCTCCTGGCCGTGTCGTGCGTTCTATTCGGCGCGCTTGCCGCCGTATCGGGTTTGCTCGCGCCCTCGATGTTTTGGGTGTTCGCGATTTTGTGCGTGCTCATGGGCATGGTGTGCGCATGGTTCAACGGTCCGACGGTCACGCTGGTGCAGCGCAATGTGTCCGAAGAGAAGATGGGCCGCGCGCTCGGCTTCGTCGCGGCGGCCATGGGTCTGGCGTCTCCTGTCGGCATCGCCGTCGGCGGCATTGCGGCCGAGGCCATCGGCGTCGCGCCGTTTTTCGTGATCGACGGCATCGTGTGCGCGCTTATCGGCGTTGCGCTCTATCTGCCGAAAAGCGTGCGCGCGCTTGACGCGCCGCCTGCCGTCGATGATGCGGTTGCCGCGTCTCTCGACGAATCTGCGCGTTAGGGGGGGGCGGCGCCCCGCCCGTCGCTGCGTACGGCGCGTTACGGCTCCTTGCGTGCGCGGTTTTTCCGCCAGGTCGCGGCGTTTCTTGCAACGCTGCGGCCTGCGCGTTTCCCATTGCCGCACCGAGGGTTTCGTTTCAAGGACGACGTGATAGTATCGGCCGGTAGCCGATTGCATCGTGGCGGCGCTCAGCGGGTGTGCCGCCTTTTCGGAACGGAGGGCGCATGGACGGGCTTTTCGTGTGGTTCGCCGAGCGCATCACGGCCTCGGGCGGCGTGGTGCCGGCGTTCATCGACTATTTCGCCGTCGTGGTGGGCGTGGTCACGGGGGCCATGTTCGCGTGCGACCGCAAGCTCGACATCGTGGGAACCACCGTGTGCGGCCTGCTCACGGCCTATGGTGGCGGCATTCTGCGCGATTTCTTGCTGCAAGACGAAGGCGTCTATTTCATGTCGCATCCGTATCTGTTCCTGCTGTGCGTGGGGCTGTGCTTTTTCGTGTTCTATTTCCGCGGACTGTTCCATCATCTCCCTTCGACGATTTTTCTTTGCGACACGCTGTCGGTGGCGCTGTATGCGGTCGCGGGTGCCAGCAAGGCCTTCGATTGCGGAAGCGGCGTGGTGATGTCGGTGGTGCTCGGCGCCGTCGTGGGCGTCGGAGGGGGAGCCATCCGCGATTCGTTCGTAGGCGAGGTGCCGGGCATTTTCAAGTCGAGCAACTATTACGCGGTAGCTGCGATCGGAGGATCGCTTGTCTACGTGGCCTTCGTCGCTTTCGGCCTCGATGCCGCGCTCGGTGCGACATCGTGCGTGCTCGCCGTGCTCGTTCTGCGCTATGCCAGCGTGTATTTCGACTGGCGCACGGGAGACGATCCGATCGACCTGACGCCGTATATTTCGCGTCCGGTCAAGCGTTTCGTCTACATCGTGCGCGGGCTGTTCCTCGGCGGCGGGAAAAAGCAGCGCCGCCGCATTCCGCGCGCGGCGGATGAGCGCGGCTGCGACGATGCCGTTTTCGGCGCCGATGGCGAAGAGCCTCGCCGGCAGGGTGCCGAAGAGTCGGGCGATGCTCTGAAATATATGAGATAGCCGCTTGGGCGTCCGAGGGGCGCCTGAGCGTGCGACGGCTTTCCGCGCGTATCTTGCGCGCCTGTCGGTCCTGGCCTTTTTCCGCTTGGATCGGTTCGTCCCTTCGCCTCTTCCGTCTTGGATGGTTCCGGCGAGGATTGCCGTCGATAGCGTTTTTGCGATCGACGCGTTCGG
>JAUNDR010000083.1 GCA_030525985.1 Slackia sp.
GTACAGATACACGATACGATGCTTGGCATGGCGCGATATGGTGCGGATATGCTGGATGGTCAACGCCGTTCCCAGCGTGGCCACCACGTTTTTCACCCCCGCCTCATGCATGGCGATCACGTCGGTGTAGCCCTCGACGACGACCGCCACGCCCGTGCTCGCCATGGCGGCTTTCGCCTTATCGAGCCCGAAGAGCACCTCGGACTTATGGAAGATGGGCGTTTCCTGGGAATTGAGATATTTCGGCTCGCCCGCGCCCACCACGCGCCCGCCGAAGGCGATCGTGGCGCCGTCGGCATCGCGGATGGGAAACATGATCCGCCCGAAGAAACGGTCGCGCAGACCGCCGCCCCGGTCGGATTGCAATGCCACGTTGGCATCCACCAACTCCTGCGCCGAAAACCCCTGCGAACGCAGATAGCGCACGAGGGCTTGGCGGCCGGGCGCATACCCCAGGTTCCATTCGTTCGGAACGCTTCCGCCCAAGCCGCGCGCCGCCAGATACGTGCGCGCCTCGTCGAGCTCGGGGCGGCGCGTGCGCATGAGCTGCAGATGGTAGAACTCGGCGGCCTTCTCGCACGCCTCTTTCAGACGCGCTTTGCGCCCGCGCGCCACGGCGGCGCCGGGCTCTTCGGTCAGCTGGATTCCCGCACGTTTCGCCAGCTCGCGCACGGCATCGAGAAATCCCAGGTCATCCATTTTCATGACGAAGCTGAACACGTCGCCGCCCTCGCCGCAGCCGAAGCAATGCCACAGCTGCGTCGTAGGATCGATTTTGAACGAAGGCGACTTCTCGTTATGGAACGGGCAGCACCCCCACAAATCGCGACCTCGTTGGCGCAGCACCACGCGCTCGCCCGCGATGACGGCAAGGTCGCTCGCCTCGCGCACGCGCCGTATATCGTCGTCCGACAATCCGGGCATTATCGGCATCCCCTGCGTCGCAGCACCAAAGCGACGATGCCGACGGCCAGAAGAAACGCCACCGTGGCGCCCTTGCCGATACTCAGGGGCTGATAGCCCACGAGCATGATCGCGCACGAGAACGCTGCCAATGCGAAGGCGATACCCGCTATCCAGATGTAGTATTCCGATTTCATAACGCTTCCTATCGTCAAGCGCGTCGAAACGACACGCGCGAACGCAATCCTACAGATTCGCGCGAACCCACGCGATGTTGTCTTGAACGGTCGCGATCAGCTCGTCGACCGAATCGAACTTGATCATCGGCCGCAAGAAATGCACGGGCTCGACAAGGATCGTATCGCCGTAGATGCGACCCGAGAAATCGAGGATATGGACCTCGCTTGTCGCGGTCGCCGTCGAAAACGTCGGGGCCACGCCCATGCTCATCGCCGCCTTGTAGCGCACGCCGTCGACCGTCGCCCATGCCGCGTAAACTCCCTCGCCCAGCGTTTGCATGATGGCGGGAAGCTCGATGTTCGCGGTGCAAAATCCCATATCGGCCCCTTCGCCGCGCCCGGCGCGCACCACGCCCTCGAACGCATACGGACGGCCGAGCAACTCGCGCGCCTCTTCGCAGCGGCCCCGCGCCAGAAGCTTTCTGATGCGCGTCGCCGTGATCGGCAGATCGTCGGCGCTTTTCAGGTCATGGGCGCAGATCGCGGTACCGCGCTCGTTCGCCCAGGCCCGCAGGTCTTCCACCGTGCCTGCGGCACGGGCGCCGAAATGGAAATCGCAGCCCACATGCAACGCCGCAGGAGCCGCGTCGCGAAACATCGTCTGCAAAAAGTCCAAGGGCGGCTGGGCGGCGAATTCGGGCGTGAACGGCAGCACGACCACCGCGTCGACGCCCGTTTCGGCAAGCGTTTCGATGCGGCGCTCATTGGTCATGAGCTTCGTCAGCCGGTCGGCGTGAAAGCGCTCGTCCGGATCGATATCGAATGTCAAACCGCCGAAATACCGCCATGCTTATCGGCGCTGCGACGGGCTTCGCCGATAAGGAAACGGTGCCCGCGATGCACGCCGTCGAACACGCCGAAGGCGCACGAAGCGCCCGCGAGCAGCGCGTGGTCGAACGATTCATCGACCTTATAGACCTTTGCCACGGATCACTCCTTGGGAAAAAACGCAGCAAGGACGCGCATCGCCTTGCTTCAAGCGGATGGTATACAACGCAACCAGCTCGTTGCCGAACACCAGGCTTATCACTTCTCCGTCGGCAAGCGGCGCATCGCTTTTGTGGGCGCCGCGCATCGGGCCGCAATCCGCGTCGTCGAAGCGGCGCGGCGCATCGAACAGCGTCAGTGCGGCGGTCGGAAGAAATGCCCCGTTGCGCACGGCAGCGGCCTGGCCTTCGTCGAGAAACGCCATGCGATAGCCCAGCAGGAACACCGGGTCGATCGCCGCGTCGAGCCCGCGCTGCTCGAGCGCCTCGAGGGAGAGGCAATCCGTCACATCGAGCGCGCCCGCCTGCAGGCGCCTGAGCTTCGCCACATGGGCAGCCGTTTTAAGCGCACGGCCCGTATCGCGCGCGATCGAGCGTATGTAGGTGCCCTTCGAGACCGAAAGGCGCACGTCCCAATACAAAACGTCGGCATCGTGGTCGCGTTCGAGGTCGAGCAGGACCGCATCGTATATCTCGATGTCGCGCGGCTCGAGCTTCACCACGTTTCCCGCGCGGGCGGCCTCGTACGCCTTCACGCCGTCGCGTTTGATCGCGGAATATGCAGGCGGAAGCTGCTTGTGGCGGCCGATCAGGGAAGCCACGTAATCGCGCGCGAATTCGACATCGCATACGCACGAAGGAACGTCGCATATATGCACGGGCTCCCCCGCCGCATCGTCGGTGTCGGTCGCGACGCCGAAGGCGATGCGCACGTCATAGGTCTTATCGTGGTTCGTCATATACGCGTCGAGGCGCGCGGCGGGCCCCACGCAAACGCACAGCGCGCCCGTAGCCAAGGGGTCGAGCGTGCCGGTGTGGCCGACGCGGCGTTCGCCGAAAATGCGACGGCACGCGTTCACCACATCATGCGAGCTCATGCCCTGGGGCTTGTCGACGCCCACGATGCACGAAATGCCGCTTTGCCCCCGTTTCATCGCAAGCCCGCCTTTTCGACAAGCTCGTCGAGAAAACCGGGCAGGGCCGCTATCGCCTCGTCGATGGTTCCGTCGAACGTAAAGCCCGCCGCCGCACGATGCCCACCGCCGCCGATATGACGCGCCAGGGCGGACACGTCGACTTCGTCGCCTTTCGCGCGCAGGCTGCCGCGCACGCCGTCGGCCTGCTCGCGCAACATGCAGGCCACGCGCACGCCCGCGATGGAGCGCACGATATCCACCATGGGCTCGGCATCCGCTTTCACCGCGCCATAGCGGTCGAAATCGCTTTTACGCAGATAAGAGAGCGCCCACAAGCCGTCTTCGGAACGCACCACGTTGCCGAGCATCTCTTTTTCAATCATGAGCGAAGCGAAGCTCCTGCTCTGATACACCTCGCTGGAGATACGCGCAGGGTCGGCACCCGCCTCCACCATCTCGCACGCCGCACGCAAGGCATCGGGCGTGGTGTTCTGGTATTGGAAACGGCCCGTGTCGGTCATAAGCGCGGTATAGCAGCACGTCGCCGCATCGGCAGGAACATCGGCCGTGAGCGATTTGACCAGCTCCCATGCAAGCATGCCGCATGCGGGGGCATCGGGGTCGACGTAATTGAAGTCGGCCATGGAGACGTCGGCGGCATGATGGTCTACCGTGAACCGGACGTCCGCTCGAGCCTGGATGGAGCTCGCCGCGCCGATGCGCGCCGTCGTGGGAACGTCGCAGGCGACAAACGCGCCGACATGCCCTTCGAAATCCTGGGCCGCAACCATGTCGGCCGCGCCGGGCAGAAAGCGCAATCCCGCGTCGATGGAATCGGGTTCGACCAGCACGCAGACCGCGCGTTTTCCGATGGCGCGCAATGCATGCATGAGCGCGAGCTGGGATCCGAGGCAATCGCCATCGGGATTGACGTGGCCGCACAAGACGAAATCGTCGCAGCCCTTCATGCGCTCCGCCATCGCTTCGAGCGTGATATTGGTCTGGGGAGTCGCCGTCATGGTGCTACTCCTCTTCTTCGCCGTCGTACGCCGCGCGGTTCTTCTCCGCCGATTCGGCATTGCGCGCCGCATCACGCGCCAAGGCGTCGTTGATCTTTTCCGCCTCGTCGACCGAACGGTCGAGCAAGAAGCGCAGTTCGGGCGTCACGCGCCACGAAAGGCCCTTGCCCATCAGCGTGCGGATGCGTCCCGCCGCCGCCGCGAAGCCGGCCGCCACGTCGTCGTAGCGCTCAGGCTCGGTGGTGTAGAACACGTTGCATACGCTGCGATCGAAGCTCACCTCGCAGCCCGTAATCGTCACCAGGCGCAGACGGGGATCGGACACGTCGAAAAGCAGAATGCTCGCGAGGATTTCGCGAGCCTGTTCGTTGACCTTGCGATTCGCGTTGGATTGTTTCATGCGAATCCTCCTTCCA
>JAUNDR010000020.1 GCA_030525985.1 Slackia sp.
CCGGCACCATGCCGAACCCGGCAGCTAAGCCCGCCATCGCCTGCAGTACTGCGGTGTAGACCGCGGGAGGAAGGGTCGTCGCGCTCGCGCGGGGCGCTTCGCGCTTTCGGAGGGCCCCGGGAGGGGCCCTCTTTGATAAGCTGCCCGTCCGCTTGCCGGACGGTTTTATTTTTCTCGGTTCACTCTATCAAAGTGGAGTAGAATAGCGGAGTAAGATGATGAAAGTGGGTGGGATATGAGCAACCTGCGTACGCCGGAAGTCGAAAGCCTTCTCGAGGTTCTGTCGGCTATGACGGATAAAGATGAGCTCTACGCATTGTTCGAAGACCTGTTCACCATTCGTGAAATAAAAGAGACATCCCAGCGACTCTCCGTTGCGCGTCTTCTCGATGCAGGCAATCCGTACACCGCTATTGCCGAGGCGACGGGCGCATCGGCAACGACGATTGCGCGCGTTTCGAAGGCGTTGAATTACGGCAGCGGCGGTTATCGCCACGCCCTCGATGTTCTCGCCGATAGCGAATGATGAAAAGCTATGCGCGGTTCAAAGGCTCCGAAAACGGGGCCTTTTCTTTTGCCTTCGACTCGCCGCGGAACGGGTGGACGAGAGGATGTCGTGCATTGCCCTGGTGATGGCTGGGGCGTCGTTTGCAGATACAGAAAGTCTCGGCCGCCGATAAGGCCGTTGCTTCAGTGTTGGGGAATCGATTGCGGGTCCTGAAGGTTTTTCCGAATCGCAGAAGCTCGACATCACATCCAACGCTAGGTCGGTTCGGATTGCGCGTTCAGGGCGCATATTCGACTGCAAAACCTTCGTGCTTGCGTTTGCGCAGCGAAACGACTTCGGGTAACCTTTGCAAGGCATATGGCGCCTGTGGAAATACGGGGCGGATGGCAATGCGAATCGGATTTGTAATTTTCGACTCGTTTTTCGGGATGCGTCGAATGGCGTCATTCGCGGCGTTGCTTCCTGCCTGATGAGGCGTCTTATTTTTCGAGGGAGGAATCGTTATGGCAAAGCAGACGCCGTCTATCGATGTGTGGCTCGAAGAGGCGAAGCTCGATCCGCAGGCCGATAAGGTCGGTATGTATCTCACCCATAACGGCGTTGTGCGCATAACGCCGAAAAAGCAGGTCAGAGCCGCATCTTCCGAAGAAGCCCTTGAGGCTGCGGCTGCGCTTGGAACGGTCGAGGCGGTCGATTTTTCTTACGATGCCGAAGGTCTTGCGCGTGCTGTCGAAGATGCCAAAGCCTGGCCCGGCGTATATTACGTGCGCGTGTGGCTGAACGAAGGAACGCTGTCGGTGGGCGATTCCCTCATGTATGTTCTGATCGGCGCTGACATTCGTCCGCACGCCATCGACGCCTTGCAGAAATTGGTCGGCCATATCAAGAACAATCTTGTCGTCGAGCGAGAGATATACGCTGAATAAGGTGCGATCCGTCGTGACTTGCGGTCAGCCGAGGTGCTGTCGGAGGATGGCGATGCCGCTTCATCGTGTGCTCGATTCGGTATGTGGTCTGCTTGTCGGCCGTCGCGGTCCGACGCGCGGCGATTTGGCGCGAGACCTGTTCATCGAGCGATGTGGTTTATCCTGCCGTCGCGAAAGACGGCTGGCAATCGGCGGCTTCGGGTCTTGCGCGGCGGCATCGATTGCGAAAGGAATACCCTCGTGCTTGCGGGGCGCTCGGCGTTTCCATCCGCAGGCGTGACGGCGGATTCCGCAAAAGGACCTTTCGCGGTGGATTGTTCGATGTTTTCGTATTTTGGCTCGCCCGATGCGGGTGAAGCGTGAAACAAAGAGGGAAGAAGGGAGCGCTGATGCGCATGGTGCACAGGCCGAGTCCTGCCGTGTCGTTCGTCGGTCGTCATAATTCGGGGAAAACGACCCTGCTCGTCAAGGTGATTGCCGCACTGGTGTCGCGCGGGCTGAATATAGGAACGGTGAAGCATCACGGTCATCCCGATTTCGATATCGATTATCCGGGAAAGGATTCTTTCCGCCATCGAGAAGCGGGCTCGTGCGACACGGTCATCGTTTCGCCGACGCGTATGGCGCGCGTGACGGCTTTGACGCAGGAGCCTTCGTGCGACGAGGTGGTCGCCTCGATGCCTGATCACGATCTGGTGATCGTCGAAGGGTACCGCCAAAGCGGTTTGCCCGTAATCGAGGTAATCCGATGGGCGAACGAGCGCGACCGCGCCGCCGCCGAGGAATTCTGCGAAACGGGAAGCGTGCGCGGTGCGGTTCCGTGCGCGGTGGTGACCGACGTCGAATCGGTGGCGAATGCGGCTTCGGCCCGCGGTATGCGCGCGTTTTCGCTCGAGGACATAGAGGGGATAGCCGATTATCTGGTGAATACGTTCGCCCGTCCCGCCGTGACGGTGGCGATTCAGGCGGGCGGCGAGTCGCGTCGTATGGGGCAAAGCAAAGCAACGGTTCCTTTTTTGGAAAAGCCCCTGCTCGCCCGCATCATTTCGCGCGTGGCGCCTGCGGCGGACGAATTGATCGTCACCACGAACGAGCCCGAACGCCTCGGATTCGTCGACGAACTCGATTTGCAATGCCCCGTTCGCCTGGTGACCGACGCCTATGAAGAACGCGGCGCGCTGAAAGGCATGGCGACGGCGTTCGAGGCGGCGCGCAATCCGGTGGTCGCCATTGTGGCGTGCGACATGATATTCGCATCGGCTTCCTTGATCGTGGAGGAAGCGCGCATGCTGCATGAGGGCGGCTTCGACGCCGTGGTGCCCTACAATAAATTCGGCTACGAGCCGTTCCATGCGGTTTATCGCAAGGATGCCTGTTTGGCCGCATCGCGCATCGCCATCGATCAGGGAAAAGTGCGCGCCCGCGATTTCTTCGAAAGCATCAATCTGGGACTTTTCCAGCGTGACGATTTGCGTCGCGCGGTTCCCGAGGGCGGATGCTTCATCAACGCGAACACTCCCGACGAGCTTGCCCGCATCGAGAAGTCCATCGAAGAAGACGGAGATAGGTGAGTTTCATGCCATCGGTGATGGATATGGTCGAAATCATGGAACGCCTCGAAAGCAAGGCGCTCCATATCGATCCGCCGCATTGCGTGAGGGTGCGCAACAGGAACGCGTCGTGCTCCCGATGCGTGGATGCGTGCCCGTCGGGCGCGATAACGCTGCGCGGCAATGCGCTCGAGATAGACGCCCAACAATGCATGGGCTGCGGCGCCTGTGCGACGGCATGCCCGACGAGCGCCATTCGTTTCCGCGACCCCGACGATATCGCCGTGGCGGAGGCATTCGACCGTTCGGCTCGCGCCTTGGGCGGCGCTGCGGTGGCGGTGTGCGCTCGCGTTGCCGCCAAGCATAAGGCGGATGTGGATGCCGTGGCAACGGTGCCGTGCGTGTCGCGTCTTGGCGCGGATGCCCTGGTCGGGGCATGTGCGCGCGGCGCCTCGTCGGTGACGGTGGTCGATGGCGTCTGCGCCACGTGCAAGTATCGTCGCGCCACCGTTTCTTTCGACGAAACGGTACGCGAGGCGAACGAGCTGTTGGCTCTTTGGGGAAGCCCTGCGCGCGTCAGACGCTCTCAAGAGGTGCCCGCCGCGGCATGCGCGCAAAGCGCCGAGCAGGCGATGGGGGGCGTTTCGCGCAGGGGATTTTTCACGGCTGCGAAAGCATCGATGAAAGACGTCGCCGCCGAGGCGGTGGCCGTGACGCTGGAAAGCGAGCTGGGTATCAAGCGCGACGAGAAAAGCCTGCGCGCGATGCTCAAGGTCGATTCTTCGGGAACGATGCCGCATGTGGAGCCCTATGCTCACGATGCGCTGATGGAATACCTGTACCAGCTGGGCGAGCCTGCTTCGGATGCGGTCGTATCGACAAGGCTGTGGGGCGATGTGCACATCGACGAATCGGCGTGCATGATGTGCGGAATGTGCGCGACGTTCTGTCCGACGGGCGCTTTGAGGAAGGTGTTCGTCGAGGGCGAGAAACGCCCCGTACTCGATAGCCTGGAATTCCGCCTCGCCGACTGCGTGCAATGCCGCCTGTGCGAAGACGCGTGCATCCGCAAGGCGCTGAAGGTCGGTTCCGATGTGACTTGCGATCGGATTTTGGAATTCGAGCCGCGCGTTTTCAGAGGCGAAAAGAAAAAGGCGAAGGGGTCGCTGTTCGGCGGAAAGCGCTGATGCGGCCATCGTGCGGCCGACCCTAGGCGCGTTTCGCGATGGCGGCAAGGCGCTCGCGCGCATAGCGTTCGATGTCGGCCTGCAGTTCGTCGTAGGCTTCGAGCAGCTTTTTTCCGTCGTCGGTCAGGGTCGATCCGTGCGCGCCGTTTCTGTCGAGCAGCCTGATGTCGAACGTTTCTTCGGTATGCTTCATGATGCGCCAGGCCTTGCTGTAAGCCATGCCGAGCTCTTTGGCGGCCTTGTTGAGCGAACCCGTGCGATCGACGCCGCGGCATAGCTGGGCCACGCCGCGCCCGAAGACGGCATCGTGGTCGCGATGTTCGGGCGATGCCTCGAAGCTCAGTTTGATGCGCGGCGAGATGTCGGCGAAATGCATGGTCGCTCCTGTGTTTTTCGATAAGACGTCAAGATATTCGATTGTAGGGCAATGTGCGGCGATTTCCTATGCTCGGCGCGTATTCGGTAGTTGACAACTTCTTTATTCCCATATGAGAATAAAGACGATGATGCGACGGACGCAAGGAGCGTTCGCATTGCGAGGCGGCGTGATGCGCGCCGCAGAGGGAAGGGGACGAATATGACGATGAAGAAGAGGGTTGCGGCGTTCGCGTCGTGCGCCATCGCATGCGCGATGGTGTCTGCGGCGATGCTCGCGGGATGCTCCAAGCCTGCGGAAGAGCCTGTCCAGGATGCCGACGTCCAGGCGCAAGGCGAATCCGTCCAGCTGCAGATATTCGCGGCCAATTCGCTGTCGAAGGCGCTCGACGAGGTGCAGGCTCTGTATACCGAGAAGCATCCCGAGGTGACGTTCGCGGATACGCAATACAAGGCGTCGGGCGAGCTGGTGGAAATGCTCAAGGCGGGTTCGGCGGCGGATATCTTCATCTCCGCATCCAAGGGCAAGATGGACGACGCGGCGGCGGCAGGCCTGGTCGATGAGGCGACGACCTTCGATATGTTCACGAACGACCTGGTCATGGTGACGGGCGAGAGCAACGCCGATATCCCCGAGGGCTTGACGCTCGAGCAGGCGGTGTCGGGCGATTACACCATTTGCGTGGGCGACGAATCGGTTCCCGCCGGCAATTACGCCTGCCAGGCGCTTGCTTCCGTGGGCGCTTATTCCGATGCGTCAGGCAAAGGCGGCCAGTTCGAAGGCACGATCGCCGACAAGGTGGTGCTCGACACCTCGGTGGGCAACGTATGCAAGCATGCTGAATCGGGCGATGTGGATATCGCATTCGTATACAGCTCGGATGTGTATCGTTTCGGCGGCGTGAAGGTGCTTTCCACGATTCCCGCCGAGACGCACAAGAATATCGTCTATCCCGCAGCGTTGACCGCCGATAGCGCGCATGCTCAGGAGGCGCAGGAGTTCCTCGACTGGGCGGCAAGCGATCCCGCCGCGCTTTCCGTGTGGCAGAAGTGGGGTTTCGAGCTTGCGTAGCCGCATGACGACATGGGCGCTCGCTTTTCTTCTGGGCATCGCTTCGGCGATGCCCGTTTCTGCATATGCGGCGGAAAGCCCCGAGGTCGGGCAGGCGTCGTCGTATTTCTCCGATGCGGCGGCCGAAGAGGGCGCGGGGCTTGCCTGTGCGCCCGTGGACGCGGCTTCTATCGAAATCGACGATGAGGGAGGAGATGCCGTAGCATCCGCCGCGCCGCTCGATATCGCGCAGTTCGCACGTGCCCAGAAGGGGAGCAACCGGGCGATTGACGATGTGTATCGGGGCTATTCCTATCTGCAGGGGGCCGAGCGAAACGACGTATGCCTCGTAGCCGTCGACGACTACGCGGTGCTCTACGTGGATGCCGAAGCGCTTGCCGCCCGCACGGGGACGCAGGGGTGGAGCGACGCGGACCGCGCCCTTCGCGAAGCGCCCGGAGGAGCGATCTCTATCGACGATTCCGCGGTGGAGGCGGAGCTTTCGTGGGTCGTTGCCTACCTTCAGGCGCTCGACGCCGCCGCTGCGAACGGATCTGCCGGCATCGAGCCGGGCATGCGGCTGTTCGTGACGATCGACGAGTCGTTCGACCTGGCCGATGCGGGCCTGCGATTCTCGTTCAATCAGGAGTACGTTCCGGGGTCGTTTTATACGAGCGTCATCGGTATCGACGGTTCCGACGTGACCGACAGCTCGTCCGACGCCCATGCCGAATTGCGCTTCGCTGATTTCTGCAACACCGCATCGTGGGCCGAAGGAACGTTCGCTGCCGAAACGGGCGCGATGGGCGCATTCGGGCGCTTCTTGTCCGAACTCGACTGGAGCCCTTTATGGGTGACGCTCAAAACCACGGGAACGGCCATCGCCATCGTGTTCATCTTGGGCCTTGCGGCCGCATGGTGGAGCCTGCGCATTCCCTCGCGCGCGCAAGACATCGCCGATTCCATCTTCACCATTCCCATGGTGCTGCCGCCTACGGTATGCGGATTCGTGCTGCTGCTTCTGCTCGGCAAGAACACGGCGGTGGGGCAGTGGTTCATCGATGTCGGATTTCCGCTGATATTCAGCTGGCCCGCCACGGTGCTTGCTGCGGTGGTGGTGTCGTTTCCGCTGATGTATCGCAGCGCCCGGGGCGCATTCGAGAGCATCGACCGCACGATGCTCGATGCGGCGCGCACGCTTGGATGGAGCGAAGGGCGGATCTTCTTCAAGCTGATGCTGCCGCTTGCCTGGTCGTCGATCGCGGCGGGCACGGTGCTCGCATTCGCCCGCGCCCTCGGCGAGTTCGGAGCCACGCTGTTTTTGGCGGGCAACTACGTGGGCATCACGCGCACGATTCCCATCGCGATCTACTTCGAATGGATGAACGGCAATACCGATGTGGCGCTGTTCTGGACGGCGGTCATCATCGTCTTCAGCTTCATGGTCATTCTGTTCATCAATCTGTGGAGCCGTCGCACGACGCGTTACAGGCGCAGGTCGCACGACGTTTAGAGAATTGCGGCATGTATCGAAAGGGCATTCGGGTTGGCGTAGGCTATTCTCGATGCCCGCGCCGGTCTGCTTGTTTCGGTGCGGGGCGCAGACGAGCGTGGCGCGCGGGGCGCCTGATGTTCGCGGCGGGCTTACCGCGGTCGCGGTGGGTGTTTGGCTGTCGCCCTGGGCCGTCGTTGCATTCGCAGGCGGGAATCGTGAGGAAAGGAGCGGGCTTGTGAGCTTGGATGTCGATATCGAAAAGAAGATGGGGGATTTCCGTCTCGATGTCGCGTTTTCGGCGGGCGATGAGACGCTCGGGTTCCTTGGCGCATCGGGCTGCGGCAAGTCGCTCACGCTGCGCTGCATCGCCGGCATCGAGAAGCCGGACGCCGGCCGCATCGTGGTGAACGGCACGACGTTTTTCGACAAGGCGCCTGGGCGCCGGGCGAGAGTCGATTTGACGCCCCAGCAGCGCAAAACCGCCCTGCTGTTTCAGAATTACATGCTGTTTCCGAATATGACGGTGCGCCAGAACGTGATGGCGGGCATGGGGCGCGGTATGGACGCCGACGCAAGCGCGAGGATCGTCGAGTCGCATTTGCGCCGATTCGGCCTGATCGGCCTCGAAGACCGTTATCCCGCCCAGCTTTCGGGCGGCCAGCAGCAGCGCGTGGCATTGGCGCGCATGCTGGCGGCGAATCCCGGCATCCTCATGCTCGACGAGCCGTTTTCCGCGCTCGATGCGCATCTGAAAAGCTCGCTCGAACAGAATCTCATCGGGCTGTTTTCCGAGTTCGAAGGCACCATTCTTTATGTGAGCCACGATATCGACGAGGCGTATCGCTTCTGCGACCGCATCGCCGTGGTGGACGGCGGGCATATCGACGAGATCGGCCCGAAAGATCAGGTGGTCCATCGTCCTTCCAGTCTGGCGGCGGTGAAGCTTTCGGGCTGCAAGAACACGACGCGGGCGCAGCGTGTGAGCGAGCATGAAGTGTTTTTGCCGGAGTGGGGCGTTACGCTGCGAACCGCCGACGCGGTGCCGCATGACGTGAAATGGCTCGGCGTGCGTGCGTTTTCCTTACGACGTGCATCTGGGCTGGGCATGAATGTCTTCCGCATGCGCGCCGATCGGGTGAGCGATTCGCGTTTCGAGCGCACGGCGATGCTTTCGTTTGTCGACGCGCAGGGCTTATCCGTCGCGAAAGACGCTTTCGAGGAAGACGCCACGATGAAATTCCTCAAGAACCACGTGCAGTGGAAGGTCGACAAGCTCTCCGTCGACGATGCGTCGCTTCCCGAGGAGGGCGACGAGCTTTTGGTTGAGATTCCCTCGGCGAGTATCTACCTGGTTTCTCGTTAGGCTGCGCTTGCGACGGCGGGTATCGCCGCTTTGCCGGGCTCGTGCGGAAATCGCTTCCGCTTCCGGCGGCGGCTTGCCGCGTATGCGCCTCGTTTTTATATGGGATGCCGTCGGTGCCGGTTTCGCGCTGCGGGTTCGCTTGCTTTATACTTATCGACGAACAACGGACAAGAGGGGAAGACGAGATGAAGGATTCTCACGGCCGCACAATCGATTATCTGCGCATATCGCTGACTGACCGCTGCAACCTTCGTTGCATCTACTGCATGCCCGAAGAGGGCGTGCATGCGCTTGCGCACGAGGACATCCTTTCGCTCGAGGAGATAGAGCGTCTGGTGCGCATTGCGGCGGACATGGGCATCACGCGTGTGCGCTTGACGGGCGGCGAACCGCTGGTCCGTCGCGGCGTGGTCGACCTGGTCCGTGCGCTTCGCGAGACGCCCGGCATAGAAAACGTGGCGTTGACCACGAACGGCATCCTATTGCCGCGCATGGCCGAAGAGCTGAAGGCGGCGGGGCTTTCGCGCGTCAACATTTCGCTCGATACGCTCGATGCCGACCAATACGCCGCCATCACGCGTCGCGGGTCGTTCGAGGAGGCCATGGCGGGAATCGATGCGGCCCTCGAAGCGGGATTCTCGCCCGTGAAGGTGAACGCGGTGGTGGTGAAATCGCTGAACCAGGACGTTCTTTCGTTCGCGCGCATGTCGATCGACCGTCCCTTGCACGTGCGCTTCATCGAGTACATGCCGGTGGGCGAAAGCGCGGGGTCGTGCGGATGCGGCTGGGGCAAAGAGGACGTGATCGCGAGTGACGATTTGCGCGCGATGATCGACGAGCAGGCGCGCGAAGCGGGCATCGGGGGATTGGTGCCGGCGTCGAAGCATCGTCCTGCGGGCTGGGGCCCGGCGCGCTATTTCGAATTCGAGAATGCGCTGGGAACCGTCGGGTTCATCTCGCCGCTTTCGCGTCATTTCTGCAGCGAATGCAACAGGCTGCGCTTGACGGCGGACGGCAAGATCCGCCCCTGCCTGTTCTCCGATAACGAGTTCGACGTGCGCGGCGTTTTGCGTTCGGGCGCAGGCGATGATGCCGTGCGCGATGTGCTGTATGCGGCTTTGGGCGAAAAGCCCGACGACCACCACGACAGAGTGGGAACCGATCGCGGCATGAGCCAGATCGGCGGATAGGACGAGGCGGCGTTTGCGCGTCCGCACCGTCGGGCGCTATCAATGAGAAACCACGTGATTTTGCGACGCATGTCGCCGGATCGAGATAAGGAGATTGCAATGGCGGAAACGCTGACCCATATCGATGAGCAGGGCGATGTGCGCATGGTCGACGTGTCGCAGAAGGCCGACACCGAGCGTGTGGCGGTGGCGGAAGGATTCATCGCCATGAAGCCCGAAACGCTGGACCTTATTACGTCGGGCGCGGCGGCGAAGGGCGACGTGCTTGCTTGCGCGCGCGTGGCGGGCGTGATGGCGGCGAAAAAGACGAGCGAGCTTATTCCGATGTGCCATCCGCTCAACATCACGAAGGCGAAGGTGTCGTGCGAGCCGGTGCGCGAAGGCGAGCGTCCTGATGGTCTGGCGGGCATCCACGTGACGACGACCTGCGGCGTGACGGGCAAGACGGGAATCGAGATGGAAGCGCTCACGGCGGCAAGCGTGGCATGCTTGACCGTGTACGACATGTGCAAGGCGGTCGATCGCGGCATGGAAATCATGGATGTGCGTCTGCTGAAGAAAGACGGCGGCAAAACGGGCTTGTGGGAGCGCTCGCAGGAGCGCGAGTAAATCGCTCACTGCGCGCCGCTTCTTTTGCGAGGGGTTGCGCGCTCGTGCGCTCTGCTCCTCATTCGCTTGGCGGCCTCGTCCTGGAAGCTGACGCTTTTCGGAAAAAGTGTGTGCTATATGCGAAACACCCGTTCTTCTGGCTGGGTTTCAACCTCCTGTCTTGATTTTGATACTAGGGGTACTTGCTTTTTTTTTTCAGTGTTCAGAATATTCAAGCAACTTGGAGTTTTGGAATTTGCTTGAAAGGTGGGGTCATGAAGCGAGTGTCTGTTGCGATTCTTGTGGTCGCTTTGCTGTCTCTTGGCGGTTTGGTTGCGTGCAGCGGATCGGATGATGTTTTGCAGGATGGTTCGACGGGTCAGGCGCAGTCCCAAGAGCTGCAGGTCGATTCGCAGTCTGAAGATGGCTCCGACGAGTCTGTTCCTGACTTCGAATCATATATCGGCATGAATGCCTATGCGGTTGGAGTGGAAGTCGGGAGTATGGGATGGAACATGGAATTCACCGACACCGCTGCCAAGGTCGAAGAATATCGCAACCAGACCGAGGCGATTCTCAAGGATATAGAGGAGTATTCAAGCGAAGAGGAATCTATGACTGCGTCTCATTACTTTATTGCCGATGTTTTGAAGGTCGATTCGACGTCTAAGACCGTTTCTTTTGGCGTGTTGAGCAAAATGGCTGCCGAAGAACGAGGTCTTGAAATCAAATAGCCTGAGACGAATCGCATCAAGCATGGATACGCATGCGAAGATGCGGGCGGCAATCGATATCGATAAAAGAAGAGCTTGGGAAATCCCAAGCTCTTCTTTTGCAATCCGCTATTTCGCCTTTGGCGGCAATGGGGCTGGCGGCGTTTAGTGGCCGGCGCCCTGCATCATGAGGGCGGCATGGGGGAGCACGTCGACGATCGCCTCCCAATTCTCGCGGGCGGCCTTTTCGCTGCCGGGCAGGTTGATGACCACGCTGCCCTCGCGCTCCATGCAGACGCCGCGCGAAAGCATCGCGCGCGGCGTGACGCGCATGCTGTGGGCGCGCATGGCTTCGGCGATGCCGGGAACGTTGCGCTTGCATACGTCGATGGTCGCCTCGGGCGTGACGTCGCGCGGGGAAAGCCCGCTGCCGCCGCAGGTCAAAACGAAGTTCGCATGCAGATCTTCGATGGCGTGCAGAAGCGCGCCCGAAATGAAGGGGCGCTCGTCTTCCACGACCACGCGCTCAAGGCACGTCCAGCCGCGTTCGGCGATAAGCGCCTCGAGCGCGGCGCCCGCCGAGTCGGTTTCGAGCGTGCGCGTGTCTGAGCAGGTGATGATGGCGAACGTGGGAATGGGTTCGCGGTATTCCTCGGTCATGTCGATCCTTTCATGTGTCGGGCATCGTGTTCGGGTTTCGTCGCCCGCATCGATGCGGATATTGCTTCACGCATGCAGTATGCCGGAGTAAAGGCAAACGTATCGACGGGGCTCATAGACTGCGATCCGTATCGCGCCGCCGCCGTCGGGCTTCGTTCCAGGGTCGCCGGCTTGCTCGAATGCTCGTCGAATTGTGCGCGACGGTCGGGCTCGGCGGCCTCATCGATGCGCTACAGCGCGATTTCTTCGGGAGCGTCGAGCAGGATGCATTCCACCATGTCGCCTTCGTTCACGGGATCGAGGCCTTCGGGCATTACGGCGACGCAGTTGCTCTTCTGGATGACGCCGAACAGCCCGGAGCTTTGGTTTTTGGCGGGCGTCACCTCGAGCGCTCCGTCGCAGCCGCGGCAAATCGTGGCGCGCGAGAAGATGCGGCGCGGGTCCTTCTTCTTTTTCGACGATGTGATGCGCGCCATGACGTGCGGATGCTCGAGCGCCGTGTATCCCTGCATCGCCCGCAGCGCCGGGCGAATGAGCAGCGAGAATCCCAGATAGGCGGCCGCTGGGTTGCCGGGAAGGCCGAACACGGGCGTGTCGTTCACCATGCCGAACGTCTGCGCTTTGCCGGGACGCATGTTCACGGTGGTCATATAGAGCGTGCCGAGGCGTTCGACCACGGGTTTGATGAAGTCGAAATCGCCGTTGGAGGCGCCGCCGGTGGTCACGACGAAATCGTATTCCGCAGTTGCGCGTTCGACGGCTTTTGCGAGCAGGTCTTCATCGTCGACGACGATGGGCAAGACGTCGCATTGCGCCCCCGCATCGCGCGCGCATGCCGCCATGGCGTAGCCGTTCGAATTGCGGATATGGCCGGGGCCGGGCTTGGCGGGAGGCTCGACCAGCTCGCTGCCGATGGGAATGACGGCGACGCGCGGACGTCGGTGCACTGCGACCTCAAGCGTGCCGCATCCGGCGAGAAATCCCACGCCTGCGGGGTGGATGATTTCGCCCGCATGCAGGACGACTTCTCCTTCGCGGGCCTCTTCTCCGGCAGTGCGCACGTTGCTCGCCTGCTTGCAGGGGGCGAAGAAGCGCACGCGGCTGCCCGTCTTGCCGTCGCCTTCGATGTTTTCCACGATTTCGTATTTCACCACGGAATCGGCATCGGCGGGCAGTGCGGCGCCCGTCATGATCCGCACGCATTGCCCGGGCTCGATCGCGCCTTCGTAGGTGCTGCCGGCGGGAACGTCGGCGATGACGTCCAGATCGACGGGGGCTTCGTCCGCGGCGTTCGCAAGGTCGGCGGCGCGCACGGCGAACCCGTCCATGGCGGCATGAGCGAAGGGGCTGACGTCCATATCGCTTGCCACATCGGCGGCGGCAACGCGTCCGACGGCGTCGAGCAGCGTCACGGTTTCGGCAGGCAGGGGCTTGACATGGGAGAGCACGAGCTCGCGTGCCTCTTCAGGAGAAATCATCGCGGGGATATCGGTCATGTCCGATCCTTTCTTTTATAGATGGGCGGCCCGGCTTCCGTCGGCGGGATTGCGCCCGGCCGGAGGTGCGAGGGCCGCGGGGCGGGCGGCGATATAAGGTCGTTTCTCAGCCGCTTCGTCGCGAGCGGGAGGATACGTCAGTAGGCGTCTTGCGGGCGCGTGTTCCAGGAGATGAACGCCCAGGACACCACGCGCAGCACGTCGAGGCAGAAAAGACCTTCGGGCATGCCTTTCTTGTCGGGCTTTCCCGCATCGGGGTTTTCGACGATGTGCTCCTCGAGCCAGGAGGAGAGGCGTTCGTAGGCGGCATCTCGTTCGGAGTCGGTCAAAGGCGTTCCGCAGCGGTCGATCATGCGCGAGAAATCGGCAAGGGCCTCGGCGTGCGAATCGAAGGTGTCTTTGCGCGTCGAATAGATGTAGTCGACGGTCGGCTCGAGGCCTTTTTGCGCCAGGATACCGAATGCATACAGATAGTCTTTCGTGGATGCGGCCGGCACGCCGATGGCGGAGAGGATGCGGCTGTCAACATGGGGGGCCGTCCCGGTGGTCATGGTGATGCAGCATTTGCGTCGCGCGATGCGCGTGAGCTTGTCGAGCGCCTCATCGAGGCGCGGCACCGCCATGGATCGCGATGCGATGGCGACGTCCACCATATCGTCTTCGATGCCGAATGCCGACCAGTCGTCTTCCCAGCTCATCTTGAACGCATCGATGGAATCGACTTCGTGCATCTGCGCGTTTTCGGCGAGTTTCCCAAGCATGCCGTCGCTGAAGTCGGCGGCATGCACGTCGCATCCGCGCTTCGCCAGCATGATGGCGAGCGTTCCCGTTCCGCAGCCCATATCGAACACCGACTCGCCATCGAAGATGCCCGCCAGCTTAAGGAAGTCCTCGGCGTAGGCGTTTTTGGCGTCTTTGTTGTCGTAGCGTGCCGATCGCTTGTTCCATCCTTGCGCGTCGTTGGGTTTCGGGCGCGTCTGCTGGACGAGCTCCCATTCTTTTTCGAAATCGATCATATGCCCCTCCCGTGGTGCGCCGTGTTTTCCGTCTCCTCGCTTCGTCGAGGCATGCGGTCGTATGCATCAAGGCGCCTGTCCTGATTATCCTCGCACATGATAACGCGAACATGCCGATGGCGCGATACGCGCGTTGCGCGGCGCTTCCGATAATCGCGCATTGCCGCGGTCTTTCGGGATGGCGGGGAGTCGTATGCATAAATGCTTTTCGTTATGCACGCTGTTAAATGTGAAGTTCATGTGATGCCGTATTTGATGCATAGAGGGATGATTTTTAATCGATTTTTTCTTTATAGTCTTAAAAATGAGATATTTATATAAAAATATGCATTATTGAGAATGAATGGGAGAGCGAATCCGCTGGATGCCGCTTGGGTATCGCGGCGGAGGCGCAGCGCTTTCTCACGCGCGGAAAGAGCCTGATGCTTCGCGTGGTACAATCGATGGGCTTATAGGCTATTTCGGCCATCGCCGCACAAGGCGGCGCCGGCCAAGGCTCGAACGAAAGGGAAAGAACCTATGCAACCACGCGAGGAACTGACGCAGCTCATCGGCGCTGCGCTGGACGCGGCTATCGCATCCGGAACGCTTCAGATGGAAAACGCTCCCGAAATCACGCTCGAGCGACCCCGAGACGAGGGCCATGGCGATTGGGCCTGCACGGCCGCGATGCGTTGCGCGAAGCTCGCGAAGAAGAATCCCCGCGAAATCGCCCAGGTCATCGTCGATTCCTTGCCCGAGAACACGCTGGTGAACAAGGTGGAGATCGCAGGTCCCGGCTTCATCAACTTCTACCTGAACAATGACGCGCTGCAGGATGTGGTGACCAAGGTTCGCGCCGAGAAGGGCGATTACGGCCGCGGCACCGTGCCCGAGGGCGAGCGCAAGATCAATATCGAATACATCTCCGCCAACCCCACCGGCCCCATGCATGTGGGTCACGGCCGCTGGGCTGCGCTGGGCTCGGCTACCGCGAATCTCATGCGTCATGCGGGCTACGACGTGTTCGAGGAGTTCTACATCAACGACCACGGCGTGCAGATGGACAAGTTCGGTCTGTCGATCGCTGCTCGCTACCTGCAGCAGCTCGGCCACGAAGACGCCGAAGTTCCCGAGGGCGGCTACAACGGCCTGTATGTCAACGACATCGCCAAGGAGCTGATCGATCGCGACGGCGACAAATGGGTCGACGCCGACGAGCATGAGCGCATGGTGGAGTTCCGTGAGTACGGCTACGCCTACATCATGAAGATGTTCCGCGATATCACCACCCGCTTCGGCAACCATTTCGAGCGTTGGCAGTCCGAGCGCGAAATGTACATTCCTTCCGACGAGTTCGACGGCAAGAGTCCGTTCGATTACTGCCTGGGCAATCTGCGCGACCAGGGCGATATCTACGATGCGGAAGATGCCGTGTGGTTCCGCTCGTCGAAGTACGGCGACGAGAAAGACCGCGTGATTCGCAAGGCTGACGGCGATTACACCTATTTCGCTTCCGACGTGGCGTATCACTACTGGAAGAAGCTGCGCGGCTTCGATCACCTGATCAACATCTGGGGCGCCGACCACCACGGCTATATCGCGCGCGTGGCCGCCGTCTTGTCCGCCATGGGCTATCCCGGAGCGCTCGAGATCATGCTCGGCCAGCTGGTGAACCTGTTCCGTGACGGCAAGCCCGTGCGTATGTCCAAGCGTACCGGCGAGATGATCACCTTCGAAGAGCTGATCGACGAGGTGGGCATCGATGCCACGCGTTATTACATGCTGAGCCGCTCCAGCGAGCAGCCGATCGATTTCGACATCGACGTGGCCAAGAAGCAGGACGCCTCCAACCCGGTGTACTACGACCAGTATGCGCATGCCCGCATCTGCAAGCTTCTGCGCGACGCCTCCGGCCACTCGGGCGAAGACAACCTGGATATGGACGCCGTGGCTGCCGAGTGCATTCCCGCCGATGTCGACCTGAGCGTGCTTACCGACGCGTCCGAGTTCGCTCTCATGCGCAAGATGAGCGAGTTCGGCGATTTGATCGCGCTCGCCGCCCGCGATCGCGCTCCGTTCCGCTTGACGCATTATGCGCAGGACCTCGCCAGCTTGTTCCACCAGTTCTACACGAACTGCCCGGTGCTCAAGGCTGAAGACGAGAAGGTCAAGCAGGCGCGTCTCGCTTTGTGCGACGCCACGCGCATCGTGCTGTCCACGACGCTCGGCATCTTGGGTATCTCCTCGCCGCAGCGTATGTAGCTCGGCGTTCAGCAGGCGGGTCGTCGGTTCCGCTTGCCGCAAGATTTCGCATATTGCATGAAAGGGCGAACCCTTCGGGGCTCGCCCTTTTAGGATTATGGGATAAGGAGCCATGACGCCATTCGGTTGATTTCTCGGATGCCCTCCTGCCCTTGGGCGACCTCGACGCTAGCGGATGATGCGAACGTGCGGGTTTCTTTCGTTTTCCCATCATCGGGCAAGGGCGTTTGCGCTATTGCCAAGCAAAATCCCAGGTCGTGAAAAGGCAGCGCGCGTCGAGTGGCGGTATATGCGAGAAAAAGGGTCTTTGGGACTCCGATTCGATGGCGAATCGAATTTTTCTTACAGAACGTACCCGTTTTTCCGAAAGCAGGCATGACAGGGGTCGGTGGGTGGGCGTCGGGCGGCGTTTTTCGCGATAATCACCTCAAGAGGCGTGACCGAAAAATCGCGGGCCCTCGCGAAAAGATACGCTACGCGAAACCCATCGAGAGAGGATGCGATATGAGGTTGATCGAGCTTGATAAAGAGAATTTCGACGCGCTGGTGACCGATGCCCGATGCCCGGTGCTGGTGGAATTCTTCAGCCCCGGATGCGGGCCGTGCCATGCGCTCGCCGTCGTGCTCGAAGAGATGGCCGACGCGTGTCCGCACGTGCGTTTCGCAGCGATGGATACCGTGCGTTTTCCCGATGTGGCATGGGCGTTCGATGTGATGGCGGCGCCTACGACGCTGCTGTTCGAAGACGGGCGCCGCATCGACTCCGTAACGGGTTGCGTGCCGCGCGAACGCATCGAGGAGATGCTGGCCAAAGCGGGAATGACGCTTGAGCGAAAGGACGCCTGACGCCTTCTTGCGCCGCGCGAAATCGAGGCTGTCGCGCTTTCGCGCGAGGCCGTGAACGCAAAAGCGGATTCGTGCCCGCGACTCCGCTTGTCTCTTGCGAGAAGGGGGCGCTAATCGGTCTTGGGTCCTCCGTCGCTTTTCGGGTCGACCAAACCTAGCACGATATCGATCATGTCTTGGCGGTCGCGCACGCCGAGCTTCGTGTAGATATGCGCGACATGCGATTTCACGGTGTTTTCGGCAAGCACGAGCTCCTCTTGGATATAGGTTCTCGTTCGACCCTGGGCGAGCAGCACGAGCACCTCGCTTTCGCGCGGCGAGAGCTTGTAGGCCTCCGCCACTTCGGCGCATCGTTTCTCAAGGGCGTCGGTCACCACGGTGGCGGCGTCGGTCTTGCTGTCGTTTTTCGGTGCTGGTTCGCGCTTGCTCCAGCTGAAGCGCATCGAGGCGATGGTCAGCGCGTAGATGGCGATGATCACGATGAGATTTTCCACCGCGTCGGTATTGCCAAGGAAGAGAACCCATGCGATCGAGCCCGCTGCGTAGAGGGCCGTCGCACCGCCGATGATGCGATACGAGGGTATGGCGGAAGCGTCGAGCAGGATGACGACCACCGCCCAGAACATGGAATGGGAGAACGAATCATTGAGCCTCATGAGAGTGTCGAGCAGGGCGGGGTCGCCTCCGGCGTCGCCCGCGAGGATCATCGACACCGACAGCGTGAGGATGATCACGAGAAACGACGGCTGGAAGCGCAGATGCAGCGCCCATCGCGACGTGCGGCCGAGCGCAAGGTAGGCGAACACGGCAAGCGCCGCCGAATAGGCGAGCCACAAGCCCGCATGCGACGTCATGGACGGCTGGTCGAAGCCGTCGAGATGCCCTTCGCCCCACAATCCCACGAAACTCAGGCTTCTGACCGTTGCCAGCAGAAGCGATGCCGCCGTCATGAGGATGAAGGCGCCGCGCAAATCGCCTTTCTCGCTGAGCTTCGCTGCAGTGCGCGGACGGCTGGGAACGCCGAATACCGTGCGACGCCCTTTCTCGCATTTTTCACAGGCGCGCTGCTTGAGGGCGGCGTGACGGGCGCATTGGAACAACGCCGCGGAAAGAAGCGGCAGCACGACCACGACGGAAAGCTGCGCGTTCGCATCGAGGGCGTGCTCGATCCCCGAGACCAGCACGGGCTCCACGATCAACGATGCGATCAGGCAGGCGATCGAGCAGCCGAAGCTTTGCGTGCGCGCCAGCAGCAGCACGAAGCGGGCGGTCAACCAGAAGTATCCTATGCCGAAAAGCAGCAATCCTCCGATGGCGAGCACGGCCGGCGGAAAGGCGTCTTGGCTCGATGCGATGGCGAAACACGCCGTTCCGATGCAGGCGGAAAGCGCGACGACGGGCCACAGCGAGGCGTCTTTCTCGCGCATTTTCTGTGGAAACGCCGCGAACATAAGGCTCATGGCGAGGATGCCCGCAAGGAAGAACGCGCGCGGATTCACGGGAATGCCGAGGCTTGCGAGCGCATCGGTGAATCCCGGCGTGTGCCCGGCGACCGTGCACCACGTCAGGTTCACGGTAAGGCCGATGGCGGCGAAGACCGCGCAAAGGCCGGCATCTTTCAGCGATGCGAGCATTCTTCCTCCTTTGGATTTTTCATGCGATGTTCGCAACGGGGCGGCGCGCCCGTTGCGGGCTTTCGGTGTTGTTGCATTGTCGGCGAAAACGGCGCATCTGTCTATGCGCGATGTCTTTCCGCAGTTCGCAAAGAGCATCAACCAAAAAGGGCTATGCCTTTTATCAGGCATTTAGCGCGGATGTGTTGATGCGCGCGCATAGAAGGCAGCGGTAGCGTTTCAGTGCAAAGCGGGCTTGGATGAAGTCCGGAGGGGGCGACGGGGCCGCCGCGGAAGCGGGGCAGCCGCCGCAAAAAACAGAGAAGGGGGAATGATGAAGAAGGTGACGAAACGCGTCGCCACGGCCACAGGCATCGCTGCCGTGCTCGCGGCGTCGGCGCTCATGGTGCCTGCCTTCGCGGTCGATTCGGCCTCTACCGCGGAAGAAATCGTCCGCGGCGGCGAGCCCGATGGCGACGTGCAGTATCCCGGCAAGGAATACATCATCGAGAACTATGAGAAGTGGGACCAGATCGCCGAGGACTACGCGCCCGAGGTTCGCCAGCTTCCCAACGGCAAGCTCGTGCAGCGCACGCCGAGCGAGTACGAGTGCCCGCATTGGATGCAGCAAAGCTGGACCATTTCGTACAACACGTACTATCTCGACGCCGACAAGAAGGGCTGCAATTCCTGCCATGCCGACCTGAACGAGACGGTCATGAACATGGAATACCGCCACGCGGTGCTGCCCAACAAAGACCTGGAAACCTACAGCGATGTGAACCAGTGCATCACCTGCCATCGCGATAACGGCGACGAGTTCGGCCGCCTGATGCACGGCATCCACTTCAACAGCCGCAACACCGAGAAGTTCGCCGAGGGCTTCAACGGCACGTGCGATTCCTGCCATAGCGCCACGGGCAACGGCGAAGGCCTGCAGCTGTGGGACAACGTGAAATACGACGCGCTGACCGACAGCATCACGAAGGTCGAAAACGTCGAGGGCAACTTCGACTTCACGCAGGAGAAGACCCAGAGCATGGACGAGCTCTACAGCTACGACTTCGTGCACGGCTACTACGACCATATGCGTTATGCCTGCAGCGATGCGGCGCTTGACCAGGAGCTTCCGCAGTCCATGATGGACGAGTGGGAAATCACCGTCGAGGGTAACGTTCCCGAGCCCTACACCGCCAAGCTGGTCGACCTGATCGCCGAGGCCGAAGAGGCCGGCGTCGTGGTGACCAAACAGTCCAAGATGGTCTGCGAGCTCAATCCCACGGGCGGCGGCGGCATCGGCCAGACCGAAATCACGGGCATTCCCGTGAGCTGGCTGATCGAGCGTGCCGGCGGCATGACCGAAGGCACCAACTCCATCCGCTGCGTGCGCGCCGACGGTTCCTCCAAGAACGGCATCGACGTCTCCAAGCTCGGCGACGAGTATCTGGTGTACAAGATGGGCGGCGAATATCTGGACGCCCGCCGCGGCTTCCCGTGCTTGAACTGGGTCGAAGGCTATGACGCCCAAGTGTTCAGCAAGCAGCCTTCCGGCTACATCGTTTCCTCCGACGTTCTGGACGAGCGCGTGTGCGGCCAGGTGAACCAGGAAGACGCCCATGTGAACCGTCCCAACGCCACGATCTGCGGCACGCCCGAAGGCGTGATCATCGAGACGGGCAAGCCCTACACCTTCCAGGGTTATGTGGATGCATTCGACCACAAGGTCAAGACCATCGAGTTCTCCATGGACCATGGCGAGACCTGGACGACGTACGACCTGGGCGACACCGACGTCAACCGTTGGATCTGGTGGACCTTCGAGTGGACCCCGCCTGAGCATGGCGCTTATTGCCTGAGCGTGCGCGCCACCACCGAAGAGGGCGAAACCAGCTATCGCGAGCACGAAGTCATGGTGAACGCGATGGACGAGCTGCCTTCCGAGGACAGGGTCGTCAAAGCGGGCGGTCCGGATTCCGATCTGCCCTTGATGTTCTCGACCGGTCTTGAGAACGAGGAATAAACACGAAGGAGCGTTTTCTTATGAATAAGAAGAAAGCAATGGCTGCAGGCGCGGCTGGAGGCGCCCTTCTGCTGGGAATGACCGGCGTCGCAGTTGCGGCGGGCGGGCCTACGATCCTCGGCGGCTCGGATGCGCCCGAAGGCGCCACGCACGAGAACAACGGCTACAAGATCGATTCCCACACGCTGCAGCTCGAGGAGAGCGAATACGTCAAGGTGGCCGACAAGGAGGGAACGTTCGTCTTCAATCAGGACGGCGTGACCCCCAACGACGAGCTGTTCAACGTGTTCGGCACCGCGATCACCTCGATGTGCTCGAAGCCTGCCAACGAGTTGGTGGCGGGCGAGCCCGCCGAAGGCGTGGCCACCTACTACATCAATGTGGGTGGCAACATCAAAGAGAGCTTCTCGGTGAATCTCGAAGACATGGAGGAGCAGTCCGAAGAGCAGACCATGGTGTGCTCGTGCGCGACGGGCGCTCCGTTCGGCCAGGCGGCCGTGGTGGGCGTGCCTTTGGCGGCCGTGGTCGACATGGCCGAGCTCGAAGACGGCGTGAACACCGTGACGGCCTACGGCGCCGACGGCTTCGGCCAGGCGTTGCCGCTGCAGTACTGCCTCGACCGCGATGCCCTTTTGGTCTATGAGGTCAACGGCGAGAAGCTGCAGAATGAAAACGGTCCGTCGGCCCAGCTGTGGATGCCTGAAACCGTGGCGCGTTATTTCACGCGCAATGTGGTGGACATCAAGCTGACCGCCGAGGCGCAAGAGCCTGACGTGCAATCGGTCGACCCTGCGTATCGCAACAAGATCGAAATCATGAACAATGCCGACGGCTGCGTGTTCTTCGCCGGCAGCGCGATCACGTTCGAGGGCGTGGCCGACGATTTGGGCAGCGCCATCGAGACGATCGAGTTCTCGTTCGACGGCGGCGAAACCTGGACGGAGTGCGCCACGGAGGGCGCGACCGCCGACAAATGGGTGAACTGGCAGTTCGAGACGTCGTTCGAGGAAGCAGGCGAGTACCAGCTCACCGTGCGCGCCCGCACGGCCGACGGCGTGGTGTCGCCCCTCGCGGCAAGCCTTTCGTTCGAGGTCATCTAAGGCTTCGAATAACCTTGCCGAAGCATAAGGCATGCGCGGGCGCGCATCGCGCCTCCCCCGCCCCGCAGCCGCTGCCGCCCATCGGAAGATGCGGCGGCAGATTCCCTCCTTATTGTTGCGTTGTGATGTTTCAGGCCCCCTTCCGCAGGTGTCGCGCGGAAGGGGGCCTGCGCGTTTTCTACGCCTTGCCCATGCGGTCGATGAGTTCTTGGCGGGAATGCAGCCCTGTTTTCGCGTAGACGTGCTTGATGTGCACGCGCACGGTGGACGGCGTGATGCAGAGCTCTTCGGCGATTGCCTGCTGCGTCTTTCCCAGGGCGTAAAGCGCGACTACTTCCGCTTCGCGGTCGGACAGCCCGAACGCCTCCTGCAGTTTCGCCACGTCGTGGCGTACCAGTTCTTTGCGCATCGATTCGCTGCCTGCCTGCGTGTCCTTCAATCCGAGCAGCTTTTCGAGGCGCTGCGTGCTTTCCTGGGCGGCATCGTTGTCGCTGTAGGCGGTTTTAAGCAGCCTGATGAAGACGAATTGCGTCGATGCGAGGATGAGCGCGCCGGTCAGCGCCGTAAGAAGCATGGGATCGCCCCAAAGAGGCTGGGCGAATTGCCCGACGGCGATCTGCACGAGCGCGCGCGGCACGAGATAGGCGAGCCAGCCCGCCAGCCCGTAGAAGAGAGGGTCTTTGGCTCCGTAGTGCGAAAACGCCGTGATGAGATACCACACCAGCCCCGTCATGACGGCGCTGAGGGTGGTCGAAAGCGCGGCGCCGATCGAAAGACGCTCGGGGAATGCCACGTAAAACAGCAGCGCGGTGATGCCGAGCCCTTGCATGAGGATCCAGATGCCGGTGGTCATCATGGTGCGCGGCCGCAGCGCGGCGCCGACGACGATGCCCACGGTGACGGCGGTGGTCACGGCAACGTATCCCGCGTCGGGCAAGGGCGCTCCTCCCTGGACGAAGCGGAAAGGCGATCCTTCGATCACGCCCATGGCCAAGGAAAGCGCGAGCACGCTCGCCGTCATGGTGAGGAAAAGCCGCGGCGTATCGGTCTTTGTGCTTTCGAATCCGAAATAACCCGTGTTCGGCGCTTCGGCGAGGCGTTCGAAGGGGTCGCGTTTATGGATGAAAAACGCCAACGGAGCTTGCAAGATGCCGAGCATGCCGGCGACCAGGCAGGCATCGGCGGGCGGCACGAGGACGAGGGCGTACACGACGGGCTGGGCTACGCTGAGCGCGCCGAACGCCACGATGACGGCGGCGATCGACGAGGCCGCCTTCATATGGCGCAGCCAGGTGAGAATGGAAATCCAGCTTGAAAGCGACGCGACGGCCGAAAGCGCGATGGAGACGCCCGCCGGCGCAGAGCCGTCGATCGCGACCGATCCGAGCGCCATGATCGAGGCGCTTTGCACGATGATCGAGACGAAAAACGCCGCATCGACGGCTTTTTCGGAAAGAGGCCCGCGCGCTTTATAGAGCATGCCCATGGCGATAAGCATGGGGATGGCGGCGATGCAGGTTCCAAGGCCGCTGCGCAGCGCCTCGAAACCATTCGTCAGACCGCTGAAGCCGGCGACCATCATGGCGGTGTGGGAGAGGGCGAGCCCCATGACGATGGGCGCAAGCGGGATGTAGGACTTCAGCGTTTCAAGGCGCGTCGTCGATGCCTGCATGGTTTTTTCTCCCTCCTGCGTTGCCGGTGCGAGTCGGGCGACCAGTATAGCAATTGCGGCTTTGCGCCGCGCCGTTTTGCGCCGCGTTCGATTTATTTTGCAAAACTCCAGTTCAACGACATACCCCCTCAGGGGGTATCGGGAATGTTTCCCTGTAAAGGGGAATGTGCGCGACCGCTTGCCGCATCGATAATGCGTCTGCGCCATGCGGCTGGCGGGACCTGTCGTCCGATGTCGTATACGGCGCATGCAAAGACAATCGATAACGCAGGAGGGGGATCGACTATGCCGGATAGTGCTCTTACGAGGCGTTCGTTTCTTGCGGCCGGCGCCGCTGCGGGCGCAGCGGCTGCGATCGGCGGCGCCGGCGTCTTCGGCGCGCGCGATGGGGCGTTCGCTTGGGGCGAAAACCATGTGGTGGAATACGTCGCCACGGTATGCGACGGCTGCGGCAATAAGTGCGGCATGGGCACGTGGACCCAGGACGGCGCCCTGTGGCGCTTCATGGGCCTTGAGGACCACCCGTTCACGCGCGGGCATCTGTGCGTGCGCGGCCTGGGCTACACCGCTTCGGTCTATTCCGAAGACCGCGTCGTCACGCCGATGAAAAACGACGGGCAGGGCAATTTCTCCGCCGTTTCGTGGGACGAGGCGATCGCCGACATCGCGAACCGCATCAAGGATGCCGATCCGACGCGCGTCGCGATGTTCCAGGACGGCCGCGCCACCGACCAGTATTACACCCAGCGTTTCATGAACGCGCTCGGTTCGGCGAACTACTACACCGACACCGTGCTTTCCGATATGGACATTCTCACGGGCATCACCAATATCCTGGGCGTGTTTCCTTCGCCGCATGCCGAGGCGTCGAAATACATCGTGCTGCTCGACAAGAGCTATTACGAAGGCGTGCGTCCCGCGGAAACCGAGGAGATCATCCATGTCCGCGAAAACGGCGGCAAGGTGGTCGTGGTGGATCCGCGTCTTCCCAACATCGGCACGCTGGCCGACGAGTGGGTGTGCGTTCGTCCCGGCTTCGAGCTCGCGTTCCTTTTGGGCGTGATGGGGCATCTGCTGAACAACGGCCTGTACGACAAGGCATTCGTCGAGGCCAACGGCAAAGGTTTCGACGAGTTCGCCGAGAGCGTGCGCGCGTACGATGCCGCCTGGGCGAGCGAGAAAACCGGCATTCCCGAGGCGAAGATCGTCGAGATCGCCGAGGGTCTGGCGCAGGCCGCGCCGCATTGCTACGTTGATATGCAATGGGCGGGCACCGTGGGCAGCGGATATCGCAACAGCGCCGAAACCGTGCGTTGCATCATCCTGCTCAATGCGATGCTCGGCAATTTCAATCAAGAGGGCGGCTGGGTGTTCCCGCTGGGTCCGTGGGTGGACGACAGCGCGTTCGACCCCGCCGTGTTCAAGCCCGTGGGCTACCCGCAGAATTACGCCATCGGCGCCGGCGTGCACCCGCTCGCTTATATGTATGCCAACGACTGCCAGGCCGCCATGGCCGCCGCGGCCGAAGGCGCGCTCGACGTGGCGTTGTTCGTGGAAAGCGACCCGCTTGCCGATTATCCGCAGGCTGCGATGACCGCTGAAGATGTGGCGAAAATCGGCTTCAAGGTGGCGATCGACGGCTTCATGACCGAAACCGCGAAAACCGCCGATTACGTGCTGCCGCTGACGAGCTATCTGGAGCGTCGCGGCATCGTGGGCACGGCGACGGCGCCTGTGACGGTCGCCGCACTGCGCAATCCGGTGATCGAGCAGGTGCATCCCGAAACCAAGCCGCTGTATCAGGTCATCGTCGATCTGGCCGAGGCGTGCGGATTGGGCGAGTATTTCTCCTTCACGCTCGACCAGCTCAACGAGACGTACTGCGCGGCTTACGGCGTTTCCTACGACACGTTGAAATCCGACGGCGTGGCGCCCATTCCCGGCTGCGAGCTGGCTTTCGGAAGCACGCCGATGTTCGCCACGAAATCGGGCAAGATCGAGTTTTCGTGCGAGGCGTATGCGACGGGCGAGATGAAGGCCGTGCCTTCGTGGATCGAGCCCGCGGTGCAGCCCGAGGGCGATGCACTTCGCCTGATTACGGGCGACCAGGTGTTCCAGGCGAAGACCTACACCATGACCAGCGACAAGCTCGCGCAGCTCGCCAAAGACTACGAGGCCGACCGCGTGTGGATCTCCTCCTCGCGTGCCGCCGAATTCGGCATCGTCGACGGCGATACGGTGGAACTTTCCAACAACAACGGTTCCGTTGCGGTGCAGGTGCGCGTGACCGACCGCATTCACCCGGATGCCGCATATCTGCCGCCGCATTACGGCTGCTCGTCCGAGGCCATCCGCACGGCGTTCGGTTTCGGAGCCGCGCATAAGGCGCTCGTCGCCCGCCAGGCCGAACCCGAATCGGGCGCCGGCATGCTGCAGGAAGTTCTCGTGAACGTGAAGAAGGTGAATGCCTAATGGCCCGCTACGGAATGCTCATAGACACCACGAAATGCATCGGCTGCTACGCCTGCCGCATCGCATGCCAGAATCAGAACCATCTTCCGGCCGATGTGTCCTTCGTCGATTTCCACGAGTTCGAGCGCGGCGCATTCCCCTGCGTGAAGGTGGAAACCGTCCCTACGCAGTGCATGCATTGCGAGGACGCCCCGTGTCAGTCGGTGTGTCCCACGGGCGCCACGTTCACCGACCCCGACGGCATCGTGCGCATCGATCCCGAGCGCTGCATCGGCTGCAAATACTGCATGGCCGCCTGTCCGTACGATGCGCGCGTGGTCGACCATCGCACGGGCGTGGTGGACAAGTGCCGCTTCTGCACGCTGTATGCGCCGCTCGAAGAGGGCATGTCCACGTGTTTGACCGCCTGTCCTGCGGGCGTGCGCATGTTCGGCGACCTGGACGATCCCGAGTCCGAGATTTCCAAGCGCATCGTCGAGACCAACGCCCGGCCCATCGCGGGCGATTTGACCAAGTCCAAAATCTTCTACGTGAGGTGATGAGGGATGTCTTTCGAACCTATCTGGGGCGCGCCCATCGCGTGGTATCTGTTCCTCGCCGGCCTGGGCGGCGGCGCCTATATCACGTCCGCGTTTTTGCGCTGGCGCCATCCCGAGGCGCACGGGATGCGCCGCGCGGGCCACTTCATTGCGCCTGTCGTGGTGGCGATCGGCCTGGTGCTGTTGATGGTGGACGCCGAGGCGGGCCTGCATAACCCCTTGCGTTTCGCGCTGCTTCTGACCAACTTCGGATCGGTCATGACGTGGGGCGTCGTGTTCCTGAGCATATTCATGGTCATCGCGCTCGTTACGGCGGCGCTCGATATCATGAAGAAGAAAACGCCCGGCTGGCTGGAGCTCGCGGGCGCGGTCATGGCGCTGTGCGTGGCGGTTTACACCGGCGCTCTTTTGGGCGTGTGCAAGACCTTCCCGCTGTGGAACAACGCGCTGCTGCCGATTCTGTTCATGGTGTCCGCGCTTTCTGCGGGTGCGGCATCGGTGCTGTTCGTGGCGGTGTTCCGCCATGCCGACGAGTTCAATAAGGCGGGCGTGCTGAAGAAGTTCCACTTCTGCCTGCCGATTATCGAGACGCTGCTGGTTGCTTCGCTGTGCTTCATCACCGCGTTCAATTCCACTGCGGGCTTCGAGTCGGTCATGAGCCTGGTGGCGGGCGAGTGGGCCGTGTGGTTCTGGCTGGGTTTGGTGTTTCTCGGTCTGATGCTTCCCACCGCGCTCGAGACGTGGCTGCTGTTCTTCAGCTCGAAGGAGTTCGAGGAATCCAGGAAGGCGCACATGATCAGCGCCGCGTCCGACGCGGGCGTGCTGGTGGGCGGTTTCATGCTGCGCTATCTGGTGGTGATGGCCGCGGTTCCCGTGACCTTCGTGATGTAGCCGATGGAGGGCGCGCCGGGTGCGCGCCCTTTTCGCATGGGTGGGCGCAGCGCCTGTTCTCTGTCGCGCGATCGTGCGGAAAAGCCGCCGCGGCGTTTGGGTCATAATTCGATTCGGTCGTAGGAAAGTCCGCGTTTCTCCAGTTCTTCCAGGATAAAGGAAGGAGACACCGCAGGCACTTTGCTTTGCGAGAAGTCCTTTCCGTTGCGCGTGACGATGTAATCGGCGTCGATCTCTTCGGCGCAGCATGATACGAGGCAATCTTCGAAATCGCTCCATCGTTTTTCAAGGGCCGTGCGTGCCGTGTTCGACGAAACTCCGCAAAGGCCGATGAATTCGAGCATGTCGGCGATGCGCCGCTGCGCCTCTTGCGCTCCGTACGATTTGCTCAAGATATAGAAAAGGTCGGTCGTCATGGCCGTCGTTATGGTGAGATTCACGTCTCCGAAGGCCGCTGCCGCAAGCAGCTTTTCCGCATCGCGCGCGAAGGGCTCTCTGTCGAGAACGTAATCGAGAAAGACGTTGTTATCGCACATCAATTCCATAGCGTTCCTCGATTCTCATGGCGCGTATCTCTTCATCGGTCGCGACGCCCGCTGCAGGGGCCTTGAGCGCCGAGAGCGCTGCGAGCCGTTTTTTCACCGCGCGATCGTCGGGCTTTTCGTCGCGCTCGAAGGGCATGCGCTCGTTTTTCACCACGTAGGCGAAAAGCTCCTGCACGGCGGAAGAAGGGGTGTAGCCGCTTTTCCGCATGATTTCCGTTCCGCGCATCTTGACGGCATCGTCGATTCTGACTGCGAGCATGCCCATGGGATTCCTCCTGTCATACGTGTATTACATAATAACGCGAAATCGTGCGAATGCACCTAGTTTCTAAAAGAAACCGCACGTCATCGCCGAAAAATGGCGTCGATTTTTCGTGAATCGTTATTGACGGCATTGCGTGGGGTTCGTATACTGCAAAAGTTCGCTTTCAAAAGCCCCGTACTTGCTGCGCAAAAACGGGACACGACGTGAATGGAAGTCCAGATCCGGAAGCGTCGGCACGGCGTAGGAACCCGAGCAGTCTTGTTGCCAGCACTTTTGAACAAGAACAAAAGATTCTATTGGAGGATACAGTGAAGACGTATTACGCAAAGCCGCAGGAGGTTGCGCGCGAGTGGTTCGTCATCGACGCCACTGACCAGGTGCTGGGTCGCGTTGCTGCCAAGGCCGCCCATATTCTCAAGGGCAAGCACAAGCCGCAGTACACCCCCCATGTCGACACCGGCGATTTCGTCATCATCCTGAATGCTGACAAAATCCGCATGACGGGCACCAAGGCCACCAGCAAGGAATACTACCGTCACTCCGGTTATCCCGGCGGCCTGAAGATGGAAACCTTCGCCGAGGCTATGCAGAAGCATCCCGAGCGCGTTATCGAGCATGCCGTCAAGGGCATGCTGCCCAAGAACACTCTTGGTCGCGCCCAGGGCAAGAAGCTGAAGGTGTACGTCGGCTCTGAGCATCCGCATGCTGCTCAGAATCCCCGTGAGATCAAGATGGAGGAGAACTAACAATGGCAGCTGAAGCTCTGTATTACGGCACTGGCCGTCGCAAGAACGCCGTTGCTCGCGTCCGCTTGGTCCCCGGCACCGGCAAGGTTACCGTCAACGGTCGCGACGCGAAGGAGTTCTTCGGTCGTGAGGCTCTGGTGAACTACGCCATGGCTCCGTTCAAGGTCACCGACACCCAGGGTCACTTCGACGTCATCGCTCGCTGCAATGGCGGCGGCGTTTCCGGCCAGGCCGGTGCTCTGCGTCACGGCATCAGCCGCGCGCTGCTCCAGGCTGGCGAGTATCGCCCCGAGCTCAAGAAGGCAGGCTTCCTGACCCGCGACGCCCGTATGGTCGAGCGCAAGAAGTACGGCCTGAAGAAGGCTCGCAAGCGCCCGCAGTTCAGCAAGCGCTAAGCTTACCGCGTTTTATTTATACGCCGGTTTCGAAAGCCCGTCTCTCGGAGGCGGGCTTTCTTTCGCTTATGACGCAGAACGCATGCGGTTTTTTCCGATCCTGCAATGTTGCGCATCCGATTCGTCAGGGCGGGCGTTTCGATGTCTCGGCATGCACGCTCGAGTGGTTGTGGTGTGCGCATCCTGACGCCACGGTGCGAGTGCGCTTCCCTTGCGTTCGGGCGGAATATTTTTCGAAGCGGATTCGCTTCTTGCGGTTTCGCCCGTCACGGCGCATTACAATACAAAGTCCGTGTTTTCGCGGGCATCCGCACGTCGGTTTTTCGTCGTCAAGAACGCATGCGTGCCTGCGACCTGCATGCTTTGTTTTTCCGTATCATGCCCATCGCCGAACGAGGGGAGCGCCTTGAAGTCTCAAGCTCTGAAAACGATCGATTTGTTCGCCGGCATCGGCGGTATTCGCATGGGATTCGAGCTTGCGTTCGGCGATGATGTGGAAACGGTTTTCGCGAGCGAATTCGACGAGCATGCGGTGAAGACCTACGGCGCGAATTTTCCTACGCCTGCTCGGCCTTCCGGTTCTGCGACGCCCATGCGCGTCGATCCATACGTTTACGGCGATATCACGCAGATTTCCGCTGAGGACATTCCCGCGTTCGACATCTGCCTGGCGGGCTTTCCGTGCCAGGCGTTTTCCATCGCAGGCTCCAAGATGGGCTTCGATGACAATTTCAAAGGCCGCAGCCGCGGCACGCTGTTTTTCGACGTGTTGCGCATCTGCGAGCATCACAAGCCTTTCGTGATTTTCTGCGAAAACGTGAAGGGCCTGGTCATGCATGATAAGGGACGCACGCTCGAGGTGATTCGCGGTGCGCTGCGGCAGATCGGCTATACGGTATACGACGCGGTGCTCAACAGCAAGGATTACGGCGTGGCGCAGAACCGCGAGCGCATCTATATCGTGGCATTCCGCAATGATATCGATGCAAGCGATTTCCGGTTCCCCGAGCCTGTCGATGAACGCGTGGTGCTGCGCGACATT
>JAUNDR010000084.1 GCA_030525985.1 Slackia sp.
TCCCGAACCGCGTCAAGGACGACACCCTCATCCATCCCGAGATGTGGAACGACTAGTCATCAGATTCGGTTTCTGATTTCTGATTGATTCCGGTCGATGCGGCAGCGCATATGCGAAGGGAAAACCGCATCGACCTTTTCTCTGAGTTCCCAGGGCTTCTCGGCGTTGGTTCGTTTCCTGCGTGCCGACGACTCCTTCAACGCCGAGAGCCCTCCGAACCGTTTACCTCTCTCATCTGTTCAAAGCCATAACCCGATCGAATCCCGCGATTTTGCAAGACCGGGCTTAGCTCCGCATAGTCTCATGCGGCCTTCGTCCCCCTTCGTGCCAAGCCTGCGGTATTCGACCCGGCTCTAAGGGGAACCATATGAACAAACAGGCGAAGTATAAGCTCATCGGCTTTATCATGATGTTCTGCTCGTCTTCGTTGATGGGCGGCATCGGCGCATTCACGCGCTTCATTAACGCTCCTGGCGATTTCGTTTCGTTTTGGCGCAATTTCGCAGGCTTCATCGTGCTTTCGCTTATCTTCTGCTTCATTGCGGGAAGTTGGCGGAAAATCAAAGAAACGCGTTTTTCGGGCAGCATGCTGGCATCGGGCATCTTTCTCGGCTTGCTTTCCGGTTTGTACTGCCTTTCCACTCAGTACACTACGCTTGCCAATGCATCGTTCTTGATTTACACGGGTCCGATTTATTCCACGATTTTGGCTGCGATTTTCCTGAAGGAAAAAATCAATATCAAAGGAATCATGTGCATCATTGCTGTGGTTATCGGCATGCTGTTCATCGTCGGCATTATTACGCCGCAGGGTCTGACGCTCGATCTCGATCCGAAATATGCGTTTGGCAATGCCATTGCTTTCGCTTCGGGTATCGCTTACGGTCTCTACCTGTTCTTCTCCCGTTATCGTGAGGACTGCGATTCCAACGTTCGCTCCTGGTGGAACTTCCTGTTCGCTTCGCTGTCCATCATCGTGCTGCTCGTTTGGCACCACTTCTTCCTGCAGCCGCTTTCCTACACCGAGAAAATCAATGGCGTGACGCAGTTCGACGCTTCTGGTCAGATTATCACTCACCCGTGGAACATGTTCACCATGGACGGCTCTTCGTGGGCTTGGCTGATTGCTGCCGCCCTGATCACCGGTTTCGGCGCATTCTATCTGCTGACTCATGCCACGAAGCGTTTGAAGGCTGGCGAGCTGGCGGCCATTTCCTACCAGGAGACCATCATGGCGAGCTTGCTCGGCTTGTTCCTGTTCGGTGAAACCATGACCGCGTTCCAAATCATCGGCGGCGCTCTGATTATCGTCGGTGGCGTTTCCCAGATCATCTTTGCGACCAAGGCCGCAGGTGAGGCTGGCGACAAACAGAACAAACAAGACGAAATAGAAGAGTCCCTTTCCGCGCGAATCGAAGAAGAATCGGCGAAAGAAGGATTGAAATAACTGTCTGAAGCGGCGGTCGCGACAGAGAGCGGCCGCCGTGTCTGCCGGTCGGCCCTTTCCGCTCATCGTGCTAATGGGGGAGGGCCCTATGAAAAGGAGGTCGGCAATGAAAATCACGAAGAATCTGGTTCATGTCGCTGCGGAAGTCCAGCTTGAAGCAGCGGTCACGGAAGAGGTTCTGGCGGCGAAGTTCGCCGAACACGACTTGGCTGGTTTTGCTGCCGAGCTTGATATCGCGGAGCGCACGGAAGAGCACGTTCAGATGGTCAAACTTGACGATTTGCTCGGATTTGCTGCGACGTCCGGCGCAGCGGCCGTTACCTATGACGTGACGTATTTCCCGCACGCCGACGAGGCTGAGGTCGGGCGTCAGGTCAAGCAGCTTGCGCGCGACCTCGAAATCGATGAAGAAGTCATTCGTGAGCTGTGCGCCACGCAGATCGAGGAATATCTCGCAGAAGATGCCAAGCGCGATGTTGCGGCGCCCGTGCACAGCATCGTCGAGGCCTACGTGGGCGGCACGGCGTTCGCCTGGTACGGCATGAACGACTATCCACGCTTGCGCCACATTATTCTTGCCGAGCTTATCGCGGGCGGCAAGGCCGCTGCACGCGCATTCGTCGTCAAGGCAAGCAAGCTTCAGGTCGAACACCTCGGCTAGGGCCCGTTATCGGCCGGCGGTGCCGGCCGTTCTATCGAAGGAGGTCTCCATGAAGAAAAGCGTATACATGGAGGAAATGGATGCGTTCACTTATCGCGAGAAGCTTGCGGGCGATGCGGTGGTGTTCATTCCCGTGGGCGCCCTTGAGCAGCATGGCTCGCATATGGCTATGTGCGTCGATGCGGCGTTGACGAAGGCCATGGCAGGAGCGACCGCCGAGGCGCTGGTCGCCGCGACCGACGGCAAGGTGGAAGGCGTGGTTTCCGCGCCGATCAATTACGGCTATCGCTCTCAGCAGCGTTCGGGCGGCGGTTTTCATCTGAGCGGCACTACGAGCCTAAGCGGTCAGACGTTAATGCTCCTCGCTCGCGATATCGTATACAACATCATCGTGCACGGCGCTCGCAAGATTGTGTTCATGAACGGTCACTACGAGAATTATCAGTTCATTTTCGAAGGTGCCGAACTTGCGCTTGAGAAGGCCCGAGCCAACGGCATCGATGACGTGAAAATCCAGCTGCTCTCTTATTGGGATTTCGTCGACGATCAGACCATTGCCGAGCTGTACCCTGACGGATTCACCGGCTGGGACCTCGAGCATGCGGGCGTTATGGAAACCTCGCTCATGCTGTTGTTCTATCCCGATCTGGTTGATATGGACGCAATCGATCCTGAACTTTACACGGGTCTTCCCGCGGAACTTCCCAACTACGACGTGCTTCCGATCATCGCTGAGTACACGCCCCCTTCGGGTTGCCTTTCTCACCCGGGCGCTTCTTCGCGCGAAAAGGGCGTCATCTTGCGTGATGTGGCCGTGAGGAACATGGTCGAAGCGATTAAGAAGGAATTCGTCTAAGCGGTCGATGACCGCAAGGAAGCGGTCTATCCGATCCATGGATGGCCGCTTCCTCTTTCTCGAAAGGGGTTGTTGCCGATGGTGCGTGTCATTTCATTCGCCGTAATGGAAGAGATGGCTCGTTTCTCGGGCGATTACCACGAGATTTCATAAGGGGATCATTATGAGTGCAGAAGTCGCACAAGCAAAAGTACCGTTCAAAGTGGCGTTGTCGTCGTTTCTCGGCAACTTCCTTGAATGGTTCGACTACGCCACCTATACCTATTTTGCTATCACGATCGGCATCGTGTTCTTCCCTGAATCCGCAGTCGATTCCACACTGATGGCATTTGCCGTTTTTGCTCTTTCTTTCATCTTCCGTCCGCTTGGTGCTGCGTTCTGGGGCAGCATGGGGGATAAGAAAGGGCGCAAATGGTCGCTCTCGACGTCGATTCTTTTGATGACTGCTGCGGCATTTTTAATCGGCTGTCTCCCGTCGTTCGAGACGATTGGTCTGCTTTCGCCGATTTTGTTGCTTGCGCTGCGTAGTATCCAGGGCTTCTCTGCTGCGGGCGAGTATTCGGGCGCTGCGGTCTTTCTGGCCGAATACGCTCCGCCTGAACATCGCGGAAAGTATTGCTCGCTCGTTCCCGCTTCGACGGCTATGGGTCTATTCGCTGGCTCGACGGCGGCTTTGTTGATCAAGGCGTTCATTCCCGAGGCCGACGTCATTGAGTGGGGCTGGCGTATTCCGTTCTTGCTGGCCGGTCCTCTGGGTATTGCCTTCCATTTCTATATCAAGTTCAAGCTTGATGATTCTCCTGCATATCAGCAGATGGAATCGGGCGATTCTGCCCATAAAGAGGTTGAGCATCCTACTCGTCTGGTGTTCCAGAAATACGGCAAGCGCCTGCTCTCCAGCATTGCTGCCACGATGGTCAACTCCGTTGGTTTCTACCTGGTTTTGACCTATCTGCCGACGTATTTGACTAGCTATGCGGGCATGGATGCCGCTTCCGCGCAGCTTGCTACCGACGTTGCTTTGCTTGCCTATGTGATTATCGTTTTCGGTGCAGGCAAGGTATCCGATATCGTTGGTCGCAGAAAGATGCTCATCGGTGCGTGCATCGCCTTTATTTTGCTAAGCATTCCTGGTTTCATGATGCTGAACACGGCTCAATTGCCGATCGTTATCGCTGCCGAACTCATCTTGTGTGTGACGCTTTCGATTAACGATTCGAACATTGCATGCTATCAGGCGGAGTTGTTCCCGACCGAGATTCGTTATACGGGTGCTGCTCTGGGTTCGAACATTGCGTATGTCATCTTCGGCGGCACGGCCTCCATGGTCGCTACTGCGTTGATCGATGCGACGGGTAACGGCATGGCTCCCGCGTACTACATGATGGGCATTTGCGTTATCGCGGGTATTATCCTGCTGTTCAC
>JAUNDR010000085.1 GCA_030525985.1 Slackia sp.
TTACTACAGTACGACTTACTACACCGCGATCGGCGCTGTGGTTTTTCGGGGGCGGTAGGCGACTTGCTTGGTTGCGGCCGATGATGCCGGTTCGGCGAGGTCGACGGTGTCGAAAATCAGCCGAAATTCTTGATTGCGCGAAAAGAAGGAAGAGCGCCGCGAGGCGCTCTTCCTGAAATGAATATGCTCGTCAGACGGGATGGGGGCCGAACTGGGCGGAAGGCCAATCGAAAGGCAAGAACGCTGCCGATTCGAGGTGTTCGACCTATTCCGGCGTAACCGGCCTTAGTCCTTCTTGATCCAGCTGAACATGGAGCGGATCTTCTCGCCGGTCTGCTCGATTTCGTGACCGTTGATAGCCTCGCGCTGCTCGAGCAGCCATTTGTGGCCGTTCTCACAGTCGGCGACGAACTCGCGGGCGAACTCGCCGTTCTGGATGCGCTCCAGAATGAGCTTCATGGCTTCGCGGCTCTGCTCGTTGATAACCTTGGGGCCGGCGTAGTATTCGCCGTACTCGGCGGTGTTGGAGATGGAGTAGTTCATGAAGTGGATGCCGCTCTCGTACATGAGGTCGACGATCATCTTCATCTCGTGGTAGCACTCGAAATAGGCCAGCTCGGGCGGATAGCCTGCTTCGGTCAGCGTCTCGAAGCCCGCCTTTACCAGCTCGACCAGACCGCCGCAAAGCACGGCCTGCTCGCCGAACAGGTCTTCTTCGGTCTCTTCCTTGAAGGTCGCCTTGATGATGCCGGAGCGCGCACCGCCCACGCCCCAGGCGTAGGACAGGGCCAGATCCCATGCGTTGCCGGTGGCGTCCTGGGCCACGCATGCCAGGCACGGTACGCCGGAGCCCTCGGTGTACTGGCGGCGCACGATGTGGCCGGGGCCCTTCGGCGCGCACATGATCACGTTCACGCCTTCGGGGGCCACGATGTAGCCGTAATGGATGTTGAAGCCGTGTGCGAACGCCAGCGTGTTGCCCGGCTGCAGGTGCGCCTCGATATGCTCCTTGTAAATCTTGGGCTGCAGCTCGTCGGGAACCAGCATCATGATGAGGTCGGCCTCTTCGGCGGCCTCATCCATGGTGGTCACCTTCAGGCCCGCCTCTTCGGCTTTGGCCCATGAAGAAGAGCCCTCGCGCAGGCCGACGCGCACATCGACGCCGGAATCCATGAGATTCAGCGCGTGGGCATGGCCTTGGGATCCATAGCCGATAACGGCGACCTTGGCGTTCTGGATGATCGAAGCATCGCAATCCTGCTCGTAATAGATAGTGACGGCCATCGTGAAATCTCCTTTTCTATTCTCTTCGACACCTGGTCAAGTGCCGAAAATTTCTTGTTTTCCGCGCTGATTCGATCAATGTTGCTCGAATTGCGGGAAAGGCTGTCGAATGTTCGAGGGGCGAATGTATCGGGTTGCTTGTCGGATGGTTTGTGCCTGCCTTTTGCCGAAAGGCTTGTCTCCGAACAACGCTTGAGCGTTCGCCATCGATTCCGAGAGCCGATGACGCCGAAACCATTCAAGCGTTGCGGTCGAGTACCCCTTTGGGCATCGCGCCTATCTCCCTATCAACGTGAGTCCCCGCAAAACCAGGGCCTCCGTCATCTTCGGGACAGCTCGCCCGCATGCTCGAAAGCAGCCAGCGCGCGGGGCGGGGCTTGCTCGATCGCCTTTTCGAGGAGGGCGCGGGAGGCTCCGCGCGCAGTTCCGCACGAGCCGAACAGCGCTTAATGCGCTGTTCGCGCGAGCAGGATTGTTTGAGCACGGAACCTTCCGCGCCCTCACTGGGCGCTTGCAATCTTTAAGCCCCGCGCGACATGGCGATCTTGCCGGTGCGGGTGAGCTGCTTGATGCCGTAGGCGCGGAACAAATCTTCGAGCGCCCCCAGCTTGCTTTCGTCGCCCGTCGCCTCGATCGTCAGCGACGCCTTGCCCACATCGACGATGTTCGCGCGGAACAGGTTCGCTATCTCGATCACTTCATGGCGGCGTTCGGGCGGCGCGCAGACCTTGAACAGCGCCAGCTCGCGCTCGATCGCATCTTCATCGGTCAGGTCGCTGATCTTGTATACGCTCACCAGCTTGTGCAGCTGCTTGGTGATCTGCTCGAATCCCATTTCGTCGGCGTTGACGATGATGGTCATGCGCGACATGGTGACGTCTTCGGTCGGTGCCACGGTGAGCGATTCGATGTTGAACCCGCGCCTCGAGATGAGCCCCGTCACGCGCGAGAGCACGCCCGGCTTGTTCTCTACCAGGACGGAAAGGATATGCCTCATTATTCCTCGCCTCCTTCATCTGCCGCATCGGCTCCGGTCGGCGTTCCCGCGCCCTTTTCGGTCACGCGCACGCCGCCCACCGTCAGGTCGATCGCGCCGATGATGTCGTCCAGCGCGGCGCCCGGCGCCACCATGGGATAGACGTTCTGCTCGGGCGAAATGGCCACGTCGAGCAAATAGGGTCCCTCGCTTGCCAGCATGCGCTCGATGGCGGCGGCCACATCGTCGGGATTTTCCACACGTTCCGCCTGCCAGCCGTAGGCGTCGGCCAGCTTCACGAAATCGGGGTTCGCGTCGAGCAGCGTGGACGAATAGCGCTCGTGGTAGAAAAGCTTTTGCCACTGGTGCACCATGCCGAGCGCGCGGTTGTCCAAAATGAGCACTTTCACGGGAACGCCGTTGATCGCGGCGGTGGCCATTTCCTGGCTGTTCATCTGGAAGCTGCCGTCGCCTGCCACGCACACCACCTGCGCGTCGGGGCATCCGATCTGCGCGCCGATGGCTGCGGGGAAGCCGAAGCCCATGGTTCCCAGGCCGCCGCTCGACAGGAAGGTGCGCGCATGCTCGCGGGCGATGTGCTGGTGCGCCCACATCTGGTGCTGTCCCACCTCGGTGGTGACGATCGAGGTGTCGTTGTCGAGCTTTTCAGACAGGGTGTCGAGCACGATTTCGGGCACGATCTGGCCGGGGATATCGGCGAAGGAATCGTGATAGAACGGCCAGCGGCGGCGCCATTCGTCGCACTGGGCGAACCACTGAGCTCCCACCGGGGAAAGGCCCGTCTTGGCAATCTGCTCGTTCATGCCGGCGAGGATGCCCTGCGCGTCGCCCACGATGGGCACCTGCGGGTCGCGGATCTTGCCGATTTCAGCGGGGTCGATGTCGATATGGATGGTTTTCGCGTGCGGGGCGAACTCGGAAAGCTTGCCGGTCACGCGGTCGGAGAAGCGCGCGCCCACGCAGATGAGCAGGTCGCATTCGGTCATGGCCATGTTGGCGTATTTGGAGCCGTGCATGCCCACGGGCCCCAGGTTCAAAGGATCGCTCGCGGGGAAGGCCCCCTTGGCCATAAGCGTGGTGACCACGGGAATCTGCATGCTGCGGGCCAGTTCGGCCAGTTCGGCGCAGGCATGCGACGCCACCACGCCGCCGCCCACGTAGAGCAGCGGGCGCTTCGACGCCTCGATGAGGTTCACGGCCTGCTTGATCTGCTTCGCGTTGCCGCGGTACGTGGGCCGATAGCTCGGCAGGTTCACGCTGTCGGGATATTCGAACACCATTTCCGTGCTGGCCAGATCGCTCGGAATGTCGATGAGCACGGGGCCCGGACGTCCGGTGGAGGCGATATAGAACGCCTCGCGGAAGGTGCGGGTGAGGTCGTCGGTGGATTGCAGCAGGAAGCTGTGCTTGACCACGGGCATGGTGATGCCCACGATGTCGGATTCCTGAAACGCGTCGGTGCCGATCACGCCGCGGGTCACTTGGCCCGTGATGATCACCATGGGAACGCTGTCCATGCAGGCTGTGGCGATGCCCGTGACCGTGTTCGTGGCGCCGGGACCGCTGGTCACCAGCACGACGCCCACTTTGCCCGTGGCGCGCGCATAGCCGTCGGCCATATGGGTGGCTCCCTGCTCGTGGCGCGCCAGCACGTGGCGGATCTTCTTGGAATCGTACAGTGCGTCGTAGATCTTGATCGCCTGTCCGCCCGGGTAGCCGAAGATGGTGTCGACGCCTTCGGCCTCTAGCGATGCGATGACGGCCTGCGCGCCCGTCATGGTTTTGCCTTGCTTCTCCGTTGCGCTGCCCGGGCCGAAGGGCTTCCCCTCCACGGCGCGCTCTTTGCGGGCAAGCTGCGTGTCTCGGTTGTCGATCATGCCAGATACGCCCCCTTGTCTGCGCTCGTCACGAGTTTTGCATAGCGGGAAAGCACGCCGGTCGTGTACTTCGGCGCCGGCGGCTGCCATGCGGCGCGACGGCGTGCGAGTTCCTCTTCTTCTACCTTCAAATCGAGGGTTCCCGCCTCGATATCGATAGCGATGACGTCGCCCTCTTGCACGAGGGCGATCGGTCCGCCTGCGGCCGCTTCGGGGCTCACA
>JAUNDR010000086.1 GCA_030525985.1 Slackia sp.
TTCGAAGCATAGAACGCCTTATATACGCAAGACTCGAACGGATTGACCGTGAAATAGTCGTCAGAGGAGCAGATGTAGGTGTTTCCGAGCTTTTCGCGCACCGCCATGAGCGACGAATTGTTATTGCGCGACGCATACTGCTCGTTCACGACGATTTTCACACCGAATGCGCGCTCCAGATAGAAGAAATGCTCCTTTTTGTAGCCCACCACCACGGTAATGTCGGTGATGCCCGCCTCTTGGAGCTGACGAATCTGCCGCTCGATGAGAACCTCACCGCGCACCACGAGCAGGCCCTTGGGCTTTTCGTAGGAAATCGGCGCGAAGCGCGACGACAGGCCCGCCGCCATGATCACGGCGTTGTCGACCTTGTAAGGCGCAAGAGCGTCGATGCCCGCCTGCGCGATCGAAAGACCTGCGACCATGCCTTTTTCGGCAAGGGCCTTCAATGCCGCATTCGCGCTGCCCAAAGAGATTCCCGCCGCATCGGCGAGAGCGCGCTGGCTTCGGCATTCGCCCGCCGCCAACGCACGCAAAACCTTGAATTCGTGTTCTGTCAGCATGCGTAACTCCTATGAGAATCATCGCCGCCTGAGTCCGTCCACGCCCATGCGGCGAAAATGTTCAAGTTTTTCGATTGTAACAATTTTTTGAACACTCGTAAATACCCGGCCGGGGAGAAAACGGGGAAACCACCGATGCCCACAGTCCTGCCGCCCGAAAACGTCCGTGCGAAGCCGCCCTCCGCGCCATGAAGCTCTTTACGTGAAAAACGTCGGGCAGCAAAAGCTTGGAGTATAATTCGAGCCTATCTGTAATTCGACGGATGATGAATAAGAAAGATATAGGAACGCCATGCCAAACGCGATAAACAAGGCGGCCCTGAAGCGCAACTGGTTCACCATTTCTTCGCTTGTCTCGAAAGATTTCAAGCTCAAATACCGCAGAAGCGCCTTGGGCGTCGTATGGTCGGTTTTGAACCCCCTGCTCATGATGGTCGTGCTCAGCGCCGTATTCAGCACCTTCTTCCGCTTCGACATCCCCAACTACCCGCTCTACATCATCTTGGGAAACACCCTGTTCGCGTTGATGTCGGAATCCACGACCGGCGCCATGTGGTCGATCCTCGAATCATCGGCGCTCATCAAGAAAGTACGCGTCGAAAAACTCATCTTCCCCATCGAAAAGGTGCTGTTCCAGCTGGTCAATTTCTGCATTTCCCTGATAGCGGTCGGCATCGTCATGGTGTATTTCCAGGTCGCCCCCAGCTTGAGCCTGCTCATGCTTCCGGTGTTGCTTTTGTTCGTCGTGCTGTTCAGCGCCGGCCTCGGCATGGCGCTCTCCGCGCTCGCCGTGTTCTTCCGCGACGTCTGCCATCTGTGGGGCGTCGTGATCACCGCCTGGACGTATGCCACGCCGCTGTTCTACCCCATCGTGGTGCTGCCCGATTGGATGATGCCCATCATGGAGCTCAACCCCATGTACCATTACGTCTCTTATTTCCGCCAGCTGCTGCTCGACGGAACCGTTCCCGGTCTCGAAGAGAACCTGCTGTGCTTCGGCATGGCGGCGATTACCTTCATCGTCGGCCTGCTCATCTTCAAGAAGAGCGAAAAGAAATTCATCCTCTACGTTTAGGAAAAGCCATGCCTGAAATCGTCAACACCACGCCGCTTTCCGGCTTCGCATCGCTTCCCGACGATGCCGACGGCAAGACCATGATCGCCGTCGAAAACGTATCCATGATCTTCAATATGGCGAACGAGCAGCTCAACAGCCTTAAGGAATACGCCATCGCCCTTGCACGCAAAGAGCTTCGCTTCAAGGAATTCCGCGCGCTCGACGACATCACGCTCGACATCAAACGCGGCGACGTGTTCGGCATCCTCGGCACGAACGGATCGGGCAAGTCCACCCTGCTCAAAATCATTGCCGGCGTGCTCGAGCCCACGAAAGGCACCTGTTCGATCAACGGCAACATCGCGCCGCTCATCGAGCTGGGAGCGGGATTCGATATGGAGCTGACGGCGCGCGAGAACATCTTTTTGAACGGCGCGCTGCTCGGCTACTCCAAGAAGTTCATCCAGGACAACTTCGACGATATCGTCGAATTCGCCGAAGTCGAACCGTTTTTGGACATGCCGCTGAAAAACTACTCTTCGGGCATGGTCGCGCGCATCGCCTTCGCCATCGCCACGGTCATCGTGCCCGACATCCTCATCGTCGACGAAGTGCTTTCGGTGGGCGACTTCATGTTCCAGAAGAAATGCGAGGAGCGCATCCAGTCGCTGATCAAAGAACACGGCGTCACGGTGCTGATCGTCTCGCACAACAACGACCAGATAGAACGTTTGTGCAACAAAGCCGTCTGGATCGAGAAGGGCCATATGCGCATGCTCGGCAGCGCGCACGACGTCTGCCAAACCTATCGCGTGCTCGGCGGACATACCGGCAGCAAAGAGGCGGAAGATCGCGTGTTCTCCATGCTGACAAGCCCCATCGAAGCAGACGAGTCGATCGTCAAGCCGCTCGAAGCCGACAGCCCCTATGCCATGGCCGCCCGTCTGAGCAGCAGCTGCCGCGAAGAGGCATCGCCTACGGTCGTGGTCGCCTACGGAGAATACGAAATGGAGGGCTTCCTCGGAACAGGACTCGCAGGCGCGCTCGACGCCCCCGTCCTGCTCACGAAGACCGATGGCATACCCGATGTCACATCGCAGGAAATCAAGCGCCTGAAAGCGGAGCGCGTGATTCTCATCGGCAAGACACCGTATTGCGACGCCGAGCGATTCGGGTCCGACCTCGAAGCCGCAACCGATATGCATTGCGAGATAGAGGCATTGTCGGCGCCGACTTACGAGGGCCTGTCGCTCGCGGTTTTCGATTACGGCGCGCAGCGCGGATTGTGGCAAGGGCCCGTCGTGCTCACGCACATCGGCTGCATGGGCGATATGATTTCGCTTTCGCCCTACATCAGCGAACAGCGCTGCCCGCTGCTCATCAAATCGCCCGGCAAACCGCTCAGCGACGCCGTTATAGACCGCGTGCTTTCCGCCGATTGCAGCAGGCTTCTCGTGCTCGATAGCGAAGAAGGCTGCTCTGACGAGGAGCTCGCCCCCTTCAGAAAGCACGGCATGGACATCCTGCGCTTCTGCGAAGACGATGCCTATCGGGCCAACGCCGTCATCCGCAGCTGGATCGAACAGGAACGCGCGCATCGCGGATACCGTGCGAAGTCGTTCATCGCAGCTCCGTCGTGGCAGCCCGCCTACTCCTACACGATCGGCCCTTATGCGGACAAGACCGGATCGCTCGTCGTCCTCGACGACCCTCAGAACCTCGATTCGGTGGCAGGCGTCCTCGACCTTCTCGAAAGCCGACGCGGGGAAATCGAGCAAATCGTTTTCGTCGGCAGCCGCACGCAATTCAGCCCGCTCGACAAAACCCTGCTCGCAAAGGCCGCGACGGCCGTCTCGTAAGGGATGCGGCCCTTATCTGACCCACATCCCACGGAAAGGGCCGCAACGCATGAGCCGGATACGTGCAAGCCGACCCATGCGCATCCCACGCCGTCGCGCGACCGATGCCCCTATCGAAGCGCATGCAAGCATCATCCCCTCGGAATCGGAGGCATCCATGACCTCATGTCCCACCCCGTCGATTTCCATTCTCATCCCTATCTACAACGTGGAAAAATACCTGCGCCAATGCCTCGATTCGCTGCAGGCGCAGACGTTTTCCGATTTCGAGGCGATTTGCCTCAACGACGGGTCGACCGATTCCTCGTCGGCGATCGCACATGAATACGCACAAGCCGACCCCCGTTTCCGCGTCGTCGACAAAACGAATTCCGGATACGGCGCCACGATGAACGTCGGACTCGACCAGGCGCGCGGCACCTTCATCGGCATCTTGGAATCGGACGATTTCATGTATCCCGACGCACTCGAACTGCTCCATGCCGCCGCCGTCGAGCACGACGTCCAGGCCGTCAAGGGCAACTTCACGTTTTACTGGACCGCAGGAAACCGCGACGAGATGCACCGCATGATCGAAAAAGACATGTGCGGCCGCGTCGTCGATACGCGCGAAGATACGCGCATCTTCTTTCAAAAACCGTCCATCTGGAGCGGCATCTATCGTCGCGACTTCCTCGAAAGCAACGCCATCCGCTTCCTCGAAACGCCCGGCGCTTCATATCAAGACACGTCGTTCGCATTCAAAGTGTGGGCCGCCGCCGAACGCGCCGCATTTCTGGAAGCGCCCATCATCCATTACCGCCAAGACAACGAGTCGTCGTCGGTCAATTCCAAGGGGAAAGTATTCTGCGTATGCGAAGAATA
>JAUNDR010000021.1 GCA_030525985.1 Slackia sp.
TGCCGAAAAATTTGCTCGCGCAATCATCAAGCGAGCAGCATCGCTCAAGATAGTCAAAATCGACCGCGGGGTCTTTTTGAGAACGGAGCTTAAGAAGCACTGTCCCGATATCGATGCCGACTTTGCCGTGGAAACGACCCCTGCGCAAGCGGGCGTACCAGCACATGACATCGACAGAATTGCAAAAGCGGCGATTGATTTCGAAACGAAAAAATGCGCTGGGCTCTCCTTCTTGGCAGGCATTCCTGGAGGGGTGGCGCTCGCAGGAACCGTTCCTGCCGATTTGGCCCAATATTTCGCCCACGTCATGCGCATCGAGCAGAAACTCGCCTATCTCTATGGATGGCAGACCTTCCTCGGCGAAAATGACGAAATCGACGACGAAACGATTATGGAGCTCGTCATTCTCATGGGAGTCATGCTCGAGGTGGGAGGGGCGGCAAATACCCTCACAAAATTCGCCGCAACAACGGCACGACAAGGAGTGCAGCGAACGATCCAGCGCCAAGCCCTCACAAAAACCACTTTCTACCCTGTCATGAAGCAGATCCTGAAAGTAATCGGCATAAAGCTTACGAAAGAGACATTCGCAAAAACCGCCAGCAAGGTTGTTCCCGTCATCGGGGGTGCCATTTCCGGCGGATTGACCTATGCGTCTTTTAAACCAAGCGCCGAACGTTTAAGGAGATATCTCCGCCACCTTCCCGCTTCCGGAATCACGGAACCTGAAGCGCAAGAGAAAAGCGATGTCGACGAGGCAATCGACCAGGCTGCCCGGCAGATATCGACTGTCGGGGATGCCGTAGCCAGTGGCGCACAGGAAGCCATGAAGAACATTGCAAGCGGCGTGCAGGCGGCAGGATCCGTTATTGCAGAAGGCGCACAGAACGCAGGAGACGCCCTGGCCGAAGGCGCGCAAGCAGCAGGAAGTGCCATTGCTGACGGGGCTCAAGCGGCAGGCGGAGTAATTATCGACGGAGCAAAAGGCATCGGCAATGCCGCAAACGACGCCGCCCAGGCAATCGGCGGATTCTTCAGTTCGTTCGGCAAAAAATAGAACACCTCGCCTCAGCAAACGAATCAAGCCGTGGCGGCAATCAAATATTCGGTCAATCGACGTATCGGCACGCCGCAGGACAACATTGGGCGGAAGGCATACGCCTTTCGTCCAATGTTTTATTACAGCTCCAAATCGACCTCGTAGCGCTCGTCTATGAGTATGCACGCTTCGCCGTGTTTGCGGCAGAGTTCGATAATGCGCTCATTCTCCTCGAGCAGCAGCTCTTTCGTACACCATTCGTCGTCGAGACGGCGTTCGACATCGCTTGCGTGAGCCTTGATGTCATCGAAATGCTCCTCGATATAGCGCTCGCTCATCGCCAGACAGCAAAAGCGTATTGCGCCCGCGTAATCGTCCGTGAAATCCTTTCGCCAATCGAGGGGAACATAGCAACCCTCCACGATAAGATCCTGCTCGTTTTCGATAGCCGTCTTCATAATTTCACGCACAATGGGCCACAGATATGCCTCGAGCTCCTCGTCGTCTTCGGGAGTAAGCGAGGTGTTGCCGCTGCGGATAAGCCCCATTTTCAAAAGGTCGATCGAGAGGCACGCGAAGCCATGGCGTTCGACGAGCTTTTTCGCCAGAACCGTTTTGCCCGTATGGGAGGCACCCGTTATCAAGATAACCATTGCGTTTCACCTCGTCTTTTCCATGAGAACCGCTATAAAAAGCAGTAAGGCGCGATTCGTCGGAAGAATACACGACAACGCGATGCGCCGGCATGACGGATACGTCGCTCATGGCGCAGCACACGTAAGAGAGAAAGCCCGGGCGCCCCCACGCGATAATCGAGCAGCCTACAGGCGAGAACGCCGCCCTTCTATTGCAGCAACAGCACGGCACGCGCGAAGCAATCGGAAGTCCCGCTTGCCGAGAGGCGACAATCCGTCCTTTTCGGCAGCTTCGACCGCGTCGTGGCACACGTCCTTGAACGCCTCGGCATCTTCTTCGAAGCAGGCGCGAGCGAATGCCCCGCTACCGCTCGCCGCAAGCACGCCATCGGCATACAGCAACCAGCACTCGGGATCGCGTTCGGTGCCGCCTTCGCATTCGAGCTGGAGCACGTGGCGTTTGCCCGTTCGCTCCAATTCGCTCTCGAGCAGTTCGATGCTGTAGCGCATCTGATATCCGAGGTTTGCTTTCGCTATAGCGGAAACAGCACCCGCAGGGACATCAAGCCAATGAAGCGGCTTGGATTCGATTGCAAGATTTCGATGGTCGCATACGTTGCGCACAGAAGCATTGTCCATGACGGACTCCTTTCATCGATGTTGGCAGGACCACCGTGCGAACAGCCGGTTGGTGCCGGGATCTTCGAGCCAACTCTCTCCCCCCGACTCTGGATAAACGGTCACGGCGCATCGCCGTGTGCTGAAAAGTCTATTCTGAATTTTCTGGAAAAAGCAAGGGGCTTTCGCTTGGTCTTTTCGATATTTTGCCATCTTCGAAAGAATTGACCTGTTCGTTTCTTTGATAAAAAAAATTCGATAAGACCAAAAATAATTTGGTCTTATCGAGCAAGTTAAAATAATGTCATATGGCAAGTTCAAATATCGCGCTTCATCCATGAAATGATGCAATGGAGCGATTCCTCACACCTTTCGGGAATCCGTCAATCCGAACATGCCATCCCGGCACCGCTTTCGAAAAAACGGCACTCGAAGGAGCATCCGTGCGCGAGCAGCATCCGCCGTCACGATTTTCCTATTCGCACGCTTTTCCAAGATATGCGGCCTCTTGCGCTTCGATGCGCGCGCGATCCTCAAGCAAGCCCTCGAGCACGGCATCGAAATCATCCAAGGTGACGCACCGATTCAATTCGCCACGCGCATGTGCAGCGCCCGGAATGCCATGCAAATACCACATCACGTGCTTTCGCATATACACGAGATTATTGCCGATTCGTCGCGAAAGGATTTCCGCATGACGACGGGCCATGGCCACGCGCTGCTCGACCGTCGGTGCGACGGGTTCCTCCTGTGCGCGCAATGCAGCCTTCACCTGAGAGAACAGCCACGGATTGCCCTGCGCGGCACGACCGATCATCACCGCATCGCAACCCGTATGCTTGACGATATCCACCGCATCGGCGCCGCTTCGCACATCACCATTACCGATAACGGGGATGGCAACCGCCTGCTTCACACGCGCAACGACATCCCAATCCGCCCGTCCGCTGTAAAACTGGGCGGCCGTGCGACCGTGGACGGCAACGGCCGCAGCCCCCGCATCCTCCATCATGCGAGCGAATTCGACGGCCGTATCCTCCCCTTCACGATATCCCTTGCGAAACTTCACCGTCACCGGATGGTCGACGGCGGCTGTAATGCTCCGCACGATGGCACGCGCCACATCGGGCGTCGTCATCAGCGCGCTTCCATCGCCCTTTTTCACGATTTTGCGCGCAGGGCAGCCCATGTTCACGTCGATATAGGCAAGGGCATCGCCCATCTCCTCTTCCACCCAAGCCGCCTCGCGCGCCATGGTGTCGGGTTCGTGCCCGAACAATTGCACCGCCACGCGCCCTTCGTTCGGCGCACGGTCGAGAAGATGCCGCGTCTTTTCATTGGCGAACGAAAGCGCCTTCGAAGACACCATCTCCGTGTAGGTCAAATCGACTCCGCATTCGACGCAAAGCTGACGGAATGCGAGGTCGTTCACGCCAGCCATCGGCGCCAGCAAAACGGGAACGCGCCCGGCATCGGACGCATCGTCGCCGCGTGCGAAATCACGGAGCCAGTTCATAAATCCTCCCATATAGCTCATTGCCCAAAAGCCACCCGCCGAACGTCGGCATATATCGCCCGTCTTTGCGCTCCACCAGGCTATCCCGCACAAGGCCCCTGAACGTATCCTGCACCGTCGGAAGCAGCAACGCCGCCGCACGCACCTCCTCTTCGGAAACGCCGCGGCACATGCGCATCTTCATCATGAGATCCTCGGCGGCCATTTGGCGGCGATCGAGATCATCGACCACCTCGCCGTCTTGAACCCTCATGCGGCGCGCGTCGTTTTGCGTCATCGTGACCGCCGACATGCCCAGACCCAGATACGGAACGCCCGTCCAATAGGCGATGTTGTGCTTGCATTCATAGCCCTCTTTGGCGTAGCTCGCCACCTCGTAGCGATGGAAGCCCGCAGGAGCAAGCTCGTTGGGAGCCATGGACATCATGAGCGCCTCGTGCTCTTCGTCGACATCCTCCATCTGGCCTTTGTCGACCATCTTCTGAAACGGCGTATGCTCTTCGATGGTCAGGGGATACACGCTAACATGCGTCACGCCCAGATCGACCGCTTTGTGCAGGCTTTCGAGAAACATCTCGGGCGTTTGGCCAGGAATGCCGCACATCAAATCGACCGAAACGTTCTCGAAGCGCTCCTGGGCCATACGGATAGCCTCTTCGGCACGCGCACCGTCATGCACGCGATCCAACGTTTTCAGCAACCCGTCGTCGAAGCTTTGCACGCCGATCGACAGACGATTCACGCCGAGCGCGTAGATATCGCGAATCAGTTCGGGTGTGATGCTTTCGGGATTCGCCTCCATGGAACATTCCACCTCGGGCGTCAAATCCATAGAAACGCCCAGGGTATAAAGCAGGTTCGACAAATGCTTCGAACCGATATAGGACGGCGTGCCGCCGCCGAGATACACCGTTTCGATGTCGGCAAGCTCGCCCTCTTTCGCCTTGCGGCGGATATCGAGAATGAGCCGCTCGATATATTCCCCTATTTCGGGACTGTCTCGATCGACCGCGCGCGTCGCGAAATCGCAATATGCGCAACGATGCTTGCAAAACGGCAGATGGATATAAAGCGCTTTGTAGGGATCGTGGGGCATGAACTCTCCTCCATCGGATCGATTCTTGCAAACGGAAAACGGCGAAGGGCTCTGGCGATGAACGGCCCTCCGACGCGAACACCGCCAAAGGCTCCGCTACAAATACGTGCGAGAACCCTGGCGCGTTTTGCATTTACGCGCGAACATGAATTTCGCCACCTTGTATTTCAACCCTTTGACGGCCCTTCCCTTCAACCTGCATGCATGCACGCATCGCATGCATGCGATGCAACGCTCGGAATCGGTGAAAGCGGGGTTTTCTTCGGGAATGGCATTCGTCGGACACACACGCGCGCACAGGCCGCATCTCGTACACCCGTCGATAGTTTGAGGATAGAACGGAACGCCGCCGAATTCCCTATAAGGACGATTACCCGGAAACGCCGGCGTCTGCATGGCGGACGAATCGCCCGCCGAGGCGAGCTTTTCGCAAACGGCTTGCGTGAAGGCGTCGATATCGGCGCAATCCTGCGCATCGGGACGATCGATGGCGACATCCGTCATCAAGGAATGATGGGCGACGAAAGCGCCGCCGGCGACAACCTTGAATCCCGCCGATTCGGCCGTATCGGAAAGTTCGATCAGCGTATCGTCGATATCTCGATTGCCGTACGACACCGCAAGCACGGCGAACGCGCCGTTGCCTTTGCATGCAGCGATTTTTTCAACGGCGGGAGCGGGAACCCGTCCGCCATACGACGGCACGCCGATAACCGCGATGTCTCCTGGAGCGAATTCATACGCGACGCGCGACGCATGCGGCGTTATGTCGAAATCGGCGTCGCAGCCTCCGAAGCCCTCGCAGACGCGCGCCACGATATCTTTCGTCGTGCCTGCGCCCGTGAAGAATATCGATACGACCTTGCCCTTATCCATTTCTCTACCTCCAAGCAACGACGGTTTCGCCATGCGAAACCGTCGAATCGTTTCAATTTCGTTGTAAAGCGATCGCAGCAGACCGACCCCTGCAAGCTTCGAGCGAATCCCTTATTCGTCCACCTTCAGAATCGCCATGAACGCCTCCTGCGGCACCTCCACATTGCCGATGGCCTTCATGCGCTTTTTGCCCGCTTTCTGCTTCTCAAGCAGCTTGCGCTTACGCGAGATGTCGCCGCCGTAGCATTTCGCCAGAACGTCCTTGCGCTTCGCGCGCACGGTCTGACGCGCCAGAACACGGCCTCCCACCGCCGCCTGAATAGGAACTTCGAACATCTGCTGCGGAATGATTTCCTTGAGCTTCTCGCACAGCACGCGACCGCGATCGTAAGCCTTGTCTTTATGGACGATGAATGACAGCGCGTCAATCGGCTTGCCCGAAAGAAGGATGTCGAGTTTTTGCAGCGCACCCGTCTTATAGCCCAGATATTCGTAATCGAGGCTCGCATAGCCCTTCGTTCGACTCTTCAACTGGTCGAAATAATCGAGAATCAGCTCGGAAGAAGGAATTTCCCAGATCATCTCGACCGTGGTGGCGGAAAGGTAGTTCATCGTCTTGAACGTTCCGCGATGCGCCACCGTCAGATCCATGACGGCGCCTACATAATCGGGCGGAATCATGATGGTGGCCTTGAGGTACGGCTCTTCGATATGGTCGAGCTCGGAAGGATCGGGCATATCCTGCGGAGAATGCAGGCTCACCATTTCCTTGTTGGTCTTATACACATGGTATTCCACGCTCGGCGCCGTGGCGATCAGGTCGAGCCCGAACTCGCGCTCCAAACGCTCCTTGATGACCTCCATGTGAAGCAATCCCAAAAAGCCCACGCGGAAGCCGAAGCCGAGCGCATGGCTGTTCTCAGGCTCCCACTCCAAGGCGGGATCGTTAAGGGAAAGTTTCTCGAGCGCCTCTTTAAGCGCCTCGTATTGGTCGCCGTCGATCGGGAACAAACCCGTATACACCATGGGCTTCGCCTCGCGATATCCAGGCAGCGGCTCAGCGACCCCTCCCGTCTTCGAGGTGATCGTATCGCCTACGCGAACCAAAGAAACGTCTTTGAGGCCCGTGACCAAATAGCCTACTTCGCCGACGGAAAGCTCGGGTAACGCGATTTCGGCGGGACGGCGGGCACCGACCTCTTCGACCTGGATTTCGGTGCCGGCGTTGACCAGGCGCACCATGTCGCCCTTTTTGATGGAGCCGTCGACGACGCGCACCAACGCCACCACGCCGCGGTAGGCATCGAAATACGAGTCGAAGATCAGAGCGCGCAACGGAGCGTTCGCATCGCCTTCGGGCTCGGGAATCATATGCACGACAGCTTCGAGCAATTCGGGGATGCCGACGCCCGTCTTGCCGCTTGCCAGAATGGCATCGTCGGCGGGAATGGCCAAACCGTCCTCGATTTCTCCCTTCACGCGCTCGGGTTCGGCGGCGGGAAGGTCGATCTTGTTAATCAGCGGGATGATTTCAAGATCGGCATTCATCGCCATCATAGCGTTCGCCACCGTTTGCGCCTCGACGCCCTGCGTGGCGTCAACCACAAGCACCGCGCCTTCGCAGGCGGCGAGACTGCGGCTGACTTCGTAGGTGAAGTCGACGTGGCCCGGCGTGTCGATCAGGTTGAATTGATACGACTGGCCGTCTTCGGAAGTGTAGTCCACGCGCACGGCCTGGCTTTTGATGGTAATGCCGCGCTCGCGCTCGATATCCATGCTGTCGAGCAGCTGTTCGGTCATATCGCGCGAAGAAACCGTGCCGGTCAGTTCGAGAATACGGTCGGAAAGCGTCGATTTGCCGTGATCGATATGGGCAATGATGCTGAAATTCCTGATGAAGCGAGGATCGGTTGCCATGATGTCCTATTCTTCCAGCGCTGCACGAAGCAGCTGCGTTTTCGTGCCCTACGCATCGCCCGCGTAGGCGTCCATAAGCCGCCGTCCATTGTATCGCGCGAACACGTTGCGTGCGATACGGCGGATGCGACGCCCTACGACTGAGCCAGATAGCGCTCGATGACTTTCTTCAAATCGTCGATGCCCGTGCCGTTTTCGGAAGAGCACGGCACCACTTCGACTTCCGGCCCGAACGAGAGCTGCTTGCGCAAAGCTGCGACCTGGCGCACAACCTGCGATTTGCTCAGCTTGTCGGCCTTGGTGAGCACCACCATGAAGGGCAATTCCTCCTCTTCGAGAAACTCGACCATCTGCACGTCGAGCTTCGTGGCGGGATGGCGGATGTCGATCAGCGACACGACGAGCCTGAAATTGCGGTCCTGCTCGAAATAGCCGTTGATCATCTCAGCCCAACGCACCTTTTCCGACTTCGAAACCTGGGCATAGCCATATCCGGGGAGGTCGACGAAATGGGCGCCCTCGGCATTGAAGAAATTGATCGTGGACGTCTTTCCCGGCTTGGAAGACACCTTCGCGAGTTTCTTGCGATTGAAAAGCTTGTTGAGAAGCGACGATTTTCCCACGTTGGAGCGGCCGACGAAGGCGATTTCGGGACGCGTCGAGGCGGGAAGCTGCGAAGATGTGCCATAAGCGGCGGCGAATTCAACATTATGGTAGTTCATCGTGTCTCCTGTCTTTTTATCGGCTTTATCCTACCCGATTGCGCACGTCGGACTCCGAAAAATAAAAAACCCGCACGAGATGGTCTGCATGATGCCGCGGAAAAGCCCGTCCCGCTCGCTCCATACAAAGAGAGGCCCCGATCGCTCGGAGCCTCTTTCCCCTTGAATATGCGGCGTACCGCAGGTTGCTTTATTCAGCGGCCTCTTCGGCGCCTTCGGCAGCCTCAGCGGCAGCAGCCTCGGCCTCGGCCTTGGCTTTCGCCTCGTGGGCAGCGGCCTCGGCCTTGAGGGTGGCCTCGCGACGGACGGCCTTCTCCTTGGCGGCAGCCTCGTAAGCAGCCTTCTTCTCGGCCTTCTTGGCAGCCTTCTTGCCGCCGTCCTTAGCGACGGGCATCTTCTTCTCGCGCTTGGGAGCGGCAGCGATGTCCTCGGCGGTCACCACGGTGTTGGCGAGAGCCATGACGCCGGACTTACGGTTGGCAGCCTGGTTCTTGTGGATGACGCCCTTGGAAGCGGCCTTGTCGAGCAGACGGCAAGCCTCCTGAGCGGCAACGTAAGCCTGCACGCCGTCTTTAGCCTCGACAGCCTCGCGAACGCGACGGACAGCGGTCTTGAGCTGAGACTTGACAGCGCGATTGCGCTGGCGGGCCTTCTCGGCGGTCAGGATGCGTTTTTTCTGGGATTTGATGTTCGCCACAGTTTTTCCTCCAGTTTTCATTGGGGTGATGGAAGCGAAGCTCCCGGCAAATTTGCTTCGCTTTGCGGCCTTGTGCCGCGGCTTGTGCGCAGGTACGCCTTTCGAGGATGTCGAAATATCGGCGCGACGGGCATGTGGACAAGGCCCGCATCACGCAAAAGCGACGATAAACTATAGCGTCAAAAAGGCCTGATGTCAAAGGCGACGTGCTTCATCGATCCATTTCTTCGCGAAGTCTTCGCATAAAACGATGCGATGCCCCGCTCTGCCGAACGACGCGAAGCGGCTACGGGCGCAAGACGGCAAGCATCCACTCCAGAAACGCCGCATCGGGATCGGCGCCCGTCTTCATCGCCCGCTCGCAATCGCGCGCCGAAGAAAGGGCGGCGCGCAGCTCGGACGCCTTCCAGCGCCGTGCGCGGCTCGCGTGGTTCTTCACGCGCCATTCGGGAACCTTCAAATACGCGGCAAGCGGTTTCGTTCCGCTCTGCCCGCGTGCGGCGAGCGCGTGAACGGCAATCAACTCGCGAATGCAGGCCGTGCATTTGCCGATGAGCGCATAAGGCGACATCGAGTCCATCTTCCCCAGCAAGTTTACGCATGCAGCGATATCGCGCGCGGCGAAAGCATCGGTGAAATCCCACGGCTTCGCCTCCGCCACCATGGATTCCACTTCCGCGACGCCGACAGGCTGGCTGCTCGAGCCATGCGCCAAGGCGAGCTTCTTCAGCTCGGCATCGATACGCACGGTATTCTCGCCCACCAGATCGACCAAACGCTGGGAGGCGGCTTCGCCGAGCGTGATGCCATGCGTCACCGCCATGGCGCGTACATTGCGCACGAGTTCGTATTTCTTCGCAGGGGCGCAATCGATCACGGCGCGGCTTCCCACGGCGGCGACAGCCTTATACAGCCTGGCATTTTTGGCGAGCTTTCGCGCCGTCAGGCATAGCACCGTGGTTTCCGACGGATGCCCGAGATAGTCGACCAGCGCTTCGGAATCGGCTTTCCTCAAAGCGTCCGCCGACGTTACCACGACCAGGCGCACCTCGCTTGCGAACGGCATCGTGTTGCACGCCGAAACGATATCGCCACCAAGGGCGGTTTCGCCATCGAACGTATCGCAATTGAAGTCGATGTCGCCAAGCTTGGCGATGCGGGCGCGAAGACGCTTCAGCACGGTTTCGCGCTTGAGGTCGTCTTCTCCGTTGATGAGATATGCAGGAAGCAATGCGTCTTTTTCAGCCATGCACCCAGTGTAGCGCATCGCCGCCCGCCATTGAGGAAGCGCACAAGACCCCCTCAGGTTTCCTCTCGGCAGACACGCCTCCGCGCTCACCCTTTTTGCGTGGTGAAGATAATCTCCTCCCCGACAAAACGGCACGTCACATCGCCGTGTTCATCCGTGCGAAATATCTCCATGCCGCCCGACCGAAACTCGTCGATCGCCTCGTTCGAAGGATGCCCGTAGCGATTGCCCTCTCCTACGCTGATGAGGACCGCACCCGCACCGACGCGTTCGGAAAACCCGTCGTCGACGCCCGCCTTGCTACCGTGATGGCCCGCCTTCAGCACGTCGACGGACGAAAGGCCCGCTTCGTCCAGCATGGCGCGTATCTGCTCGGCTTCGGCATCGCCCGTCATAAGGGCGCTCGACTCAGGCGAGCCGTCGCCCTGCGCATCGTATTCGATAAGAAAACAGAGGCTATCGGGATTGCCGCCCTCCTCCTCGAATGCATACGGCCACACCGCCGTGCACGCGAACCGTCCGACTTGCAGCGAATCGCCCGCTTTGATTCCCGCGACCCGTTCTTCGCCTGCTGCGTTTTTCGCAGTCGCAAGCAAGTCGCCGCAATCGTCGCAGGCGCACATGAAAACCCCGTCGCACAGCAACACGCCGCCTGCAATGTTGGGTGCCAGAAGCTCGAGGCACCCGCAGTGATCGTCGTCGTGATGGCTGATCGCCACCCAATCGACCGAAGACATGCCGCAACGTGCCAGCGCCGAAAGCAATTTCTGCTCCTGATTGCCCGTGTCGATAAGCATCGATTCCCCTTGGCTGCGCACCAGTATGGCATCGCCCTGCCCCACATCGAGCATCACGATCTCATCCCCGGCAAAACGCGGAACGACACACGCCGCAATCGCCCCAACGCACAGCGACGCCGCGCATGCGATCCAAAGCGTGCTTGCGCGAAAACGCGGCCACCATATCCATAAAACGGCGATGACGAGCACGGTTGTCGCCGTGCAAACGAGCACATTTCCCGTTAACGGCACGGCCGCATAAGGCATGCCCGCCGCCCACGACGAAACGATGCAGAAAGCCTCGGCCGCAGCCGAAAGCACCACGATGCCCGCAGCACCCAACGGCAATGCGAACGTCGCAACGAAAAGCACGAGCAACCCCGCCGCCAGCAAGAAACCGAACACGGGCGCCGCGATGAAATTCGCGAGCGGAGCGATGAGCGATAAGCGCGAAAACACGACGACGGTCACGGGCGCCATCGGCAAGCTCGCTGCGACCGTCAAGGCGAACGCTTCGCATGCTTTTTCGAAACGTCCGCCGGTCATGCGAATCGCCCATGAAGAAAACAGCGGCGCGAAAACGATCACGCCGAAGGTCGATGCCGCCGACAAGAAAAACGAAAGCGACAAGGCATTGTAAGGATTCAACGCTATCAGGAGACAGATACATGCGGAAAGAGCGGCCAACGCCGAAGAACGGCGGCGCGCCCAGATGGAAGAAACGACGACCGACGACATGACCGCGGCCCTGATAACCGGCGCCGACAAGCCCGTGAAAACCGCGTAGGCGGCATAAAAGACACACAGAATGACGGCGCAGGTTTTGCGCCGAAAGCCGAGCGCCTTCATCGCAAACCCCGCCATGGCGGCAACGACGGAAAGATGCGAGCCCGACACCGCCACCATATGGGCAAGCCCGATCGTTTTCATATCATCATAAAACCCGTCGTAATCAAGGTCGACCCGATCGCCCACCAAAAGGGCACGCATCAACGCCGCGCCGCGCGTTTGAACACCGTCGAATAGCCCCGAAGCCCACGAGCGCAACTCAATCAACGGACCGAGCGGCCCGCACGGCACCGAAACCGGCTCCTGTTTCACATAGGCATCGGCGATAAGACCCTGCTGCGAAAGACGCAGGGAGCTCTGCTCGGAAAACGACTCGAACGTCGCATAGGCCTCGAATCGCTCATGCGCCATGAAGCGCTTTCCCTCGTTATAAAGAACCCGCACGTCATAGCGCCTGCCTTCCTTGAATGCATGCGCGGCAACGCTGTAGCCGAATTCTCCCTGACGCGCATCCTCGATCGCCTCGAACGTCCATATGCCTGGGTCAAGGCCGTCAGGAAGAGGGCGGCAAGGAACATACGTCGCGAAAAACACCGCCACAGCGAACAGCCATGCCACGAGCGCGCAGACGAATACCAGAGGAGGCAGCGGCCGCAAAGGATGACTGCCGTCGATGGCGAGCCCCGCATCCGCAAGCCCTTCATCGAGCATGCCCATCACACGCAGATGCTTTCTTTGAGCTTCTCGAACTTCTTCTCGCCGATGCCGCTTACACGCTGGATGTCCTCGACGGAAGCGAACGGGCCGTTCGCCTCTCTTTCGTCGACGATGGCCTGCGCCGTCGCCGGGCCCACGCCGGCAAGCGAATCGAGCTCTTCGATGCCCGCCGTATTGATATTGACAAGCGACGAAGACGCACTGGAAGCTGCCGCCGAACCCGCAGACCCCGCCGATCCCGCCGACTCCTGCGCCGCAAACGCTCCCGATTCGACCTGCTCTTGCGTCGGAATGGCTATCTGCTCGCCATCGGCCACCCTGCGTGCAAGGTTGACGGACTCCAAGGCAGCATCGTCGCGGAATCCGCCCGCAGCTGCTACGGCATCGCACACGCGCGCGCCCTCGTCAAGCATATACACTCCAGGCGATGCAACCGCGCCCGACACATAAACCGCCACCTGCACGGAAGAGCCCTCCTCTTCCGCCGTGCCGCTTGTACTGGAAGAATCATCCGAAGAGGCATCCTTCGATTCTTCGCGCGCGGCGTCGGTCTTTTGCGCATCGTCGGACGCCTCGGAAACAGACGCCGCCTCGCCGTTTTTGGAAAGCGTGAATGCGGGCTCGGGCGAACATGCCCCGAATCCGAATATCGTTGCGCCGAGCGCGAGAACGAGCAAAAGCGCCGCGCCCGCCCATGCAGGCCGAGGAACGCTTCTTACTATATCGCCGAAGGTTCGGTCGGGAAACGGCATGGCATCCCCTTTCGTCGTCGCTGGATGCCGCCCATCATGGCAGACGAATCCGGCGTCGTTTTATGGCGTTTCACGCGACGATCCGGATCGGATCGGTTCGCCGGCAAACGCGCATCGAAAGAAAAACCGCACCGAAACGCAAACGACGGGTACCGGCCCCGAGCCGATACCCGTCGAAACATCGATGCATTGCGAATCGGCGATGCCGTCTGATTCGCAATGCGGAAACAACGAACGATTCCTGTCGAGGAAAGCGCCTACCACCCTTTCCCGTCAGGGACGATGTCATCGGCAACCTCGCCGCGCTCCACCTCGCCGATCACGCGATCGAGCACGTCGAGCGCGCGGTCGAGCTGCTCTTCGGTAATCACAAGCGGCGGCTGGAAGCGCAGGATCGAGCCCGCGATCGTGATCATGACCACGCCTTCGTCATAAGCCCGGTAGACGATCTTGAGCGCGTCTTTCGCGCATTTCGTACGCGTTCCAGGCTCGACGATGTCGATGCCGAGGTTCAATCCCTTGCCGTGCACGCAGCCGACGATGTCGTATTTCTCCGCCATCTCGTTGAAGCGACGCTCGGCGTATGCGCCCAAATCGCGCGAACGGTCGATCAACCCTTCGTCCTCGATGACGCCGATCGTCGCCAACGCGGCGGCGCAACACACGGGATTGCCGCTCGTCGTGAACAAATGAGCGGGAAAATCGAGAGAATCCATGATTTCGGCTTTGCCGATGATCGCAGAAAGCGGCATGCCCGACGCGATCGACTTGCCCACGCTCATCAAATCGGGTTCGATGCCGAAATGCTCGATCGACCACCATGCGCCCGTGCGTCCCATGCCCTGGTTCACCTCGTCGACGGCGAACAGTATTCCGTGCTCCTTGCAAAATGCGTACAGCTGCTCGACATAGGCCTTCGGCGGCGCGATGATGCCCAGATCTCCCGCAATCGGTTCCATGATGACGCATGCGATCTCGTCGGGCGGAAGATAGCTCTCGGTGGCTTCGATAAGCGGCCTCATGAAATACGCCGCCTGCTCCTCTTCGCTCAGATGGTCGACGCCCGCATGATAGGAGTCGGGATACGGAATGTGATAGACGCCCGGGACCAAAGGACCCATCTTGCGCCTCATGTTCAGACTGATCGCGGAAAGCGTCATCGAACCGTATGTCGAGCCGTGGTAGGCGCCCTGAAAGCTCACCATATACGGACGGCCGGTATAGGCGCGGGCGTATTTCATGATGGCATCGTTGGCATCGGATCCCGAATTGCCGAAAACGACCTTCTTCGGGCTGTCGCCGGGCGCGATGGAGCACAGCTTTTCGACCAGCTCCATCTCGGGCGTATGGTAGACATACGCCGGCGTGTAATGAACGAGACGCTGCGCCTGATCGGTGATCGCCTTCACCACGCGCGGATGACAATGCCCCACGTTCGCGGCCGAAGCGCTGGCAAGCAAATCGACATAGTCGTTGCCGTCCACGTCATAGAGCATGGCGCCTTCCCCATGGTCGATGACCAGGTCGTAATAGGGAATGCGCGCCGCAGGAGCCATGTAGGCGCTTTCCTCGCGCACCATCTGCTGGGAACGTTTCTTGTCGGTACCGGCCATGCCGATCGCCTCGCTTCCGTATAACCGCCCCTCGCACGTCGAACCGCCCGATCGCGAAGGGGCACGCCGCCGTATTCGAGGAGCCGCCGCAAGGCAACCCCTCGAATATCCAATCCTACTGTTATTCCACGTTCTTCTTGCCTGAAAAATGCCAACGGATGTACTGGACCACGATCACCGCCATGAAAGCGATTCCGAAGTAACCGACGAAGGGATACACCACATTCACCAGCGTAGAGAACGGAAGCTGGCCGCCGATCAGCATGACGATCGCCAAAGCGACGATGATGCCCTTGTGCTTGACCGGGTCTTTCTCCTCGGAGGAGAACTGATTGGCGACCGACACGATCATGGGGACGATCGTGTTGTAGATCATGATCAGCAAGACGATGGCGAACACGACGCCGATCACGGGAGAGATCATCACGGCGAACTGCAGCGCGGGAACTTCCTGAACGCTTACTTCGCTATAGGTGGCGAGCATCGCGAGGTTCAGGCAGATGGCGCACAGGCCCAGCAGGATGCCGCCGAACACGCCGCCCAGAATGGCCTCTTTTCGGCTTGCCGCCTCGGTGCCCATCTTGGAGATGAACGGAACGCCCGCCAAAATGTTATATGCCACATACATCACGGCGCCCACGATCCACCATGCGCTCGAATCGCCCACGCCGCGGATGACCGAATCTCCCGCCGCGGCGATCGCGGCGTCGGCATTGGCGATATTCTCCCAGTTCGTAGCCAGTGCGACCAGAGCGATGACGATCAGAAAGATAATGGCCAGAGGCCCGATGGAGCCGAGCAGCTTCACGATGCGCTTCATACCCAAAAGCGCGCTTGCCAACGCGATCGCCGCCATGATGGCGCTGCCTGCAAACTGCGGCAGACCGAAATACTGGTTGAATGTGGCGCCTGCGCCCGAAATCATGATGATGCCCACCAAGAAGCAGAACAGAATGGTGAACCACTCGAGAAACGTGCCGACGTATTTTCCGCAGAAGAAGCGGAATGAAGAGAAGTCGGCGGATTTCGCATGTTTATAGCCGTAATTCATGAACACGGCGCCGAAAATCGCGAAAAGAACCGTGGTCACCACGCTGCCGGCGATTCCGGGAATGCCGTACGACGTAAAGAATTGCATCACTTCCTGGCCCGATGCGAAACCGGAACCGATAAGCGTGCCGACAAGCGTTCCCGCGAATTGGAATACTTTTGCCGGACGGACAGTCGCAGCCGATTGCTCTGCCATGTCGATTCCCCTTTCTCGTAGCACCGTGCGTGACGATGGCAGCCTTCTTCCGGCCCCTTCGGCCGAGCGCCCGACCCATCGGACGATGGCGACACTTTAACGCAATAAAGTGCGAATGTGGTGAAACGAGGGAGATAGGTAACAGAAAAGAAACATTCGAGGAGAAATAAAAGAAGCCCCGGCCGAACGAGACGACAAAGCTCGAACGATCGGGGCCGGCAAACAGCTCGACACGGCGATGTCTTATCGCGCCTTACGCATGCGGCGGCAAAGAAATCGCAGGCAGTCGCGACACGGAAACGACAGCCTCATGCGCTACGAAAGCGAGGAAAGCTCTCCGATTGTTTCGCGACCGGATGCGCATGTCTTCTCCGCAGCAGGCTTGGTGCTTTTATAGGAAGACGGGCAGCGGTACTCGTGCAGTTCGACGGACGCCATAACCTCTTCGATCCATTCTTTCCACGGAAGAGCCTCCTCCGCCGCTTCCACATCGGCGATTTTCGCGTGGGTCTCAGGGCTGCGCGGCATGAAAAGCGTGCAGCAGTCGGGCGCCTGCACGCTCGAAATCTCGAAGGTGCCGAGCTTTTGAGCATCGGCGATGATTTCGAGCTTGTCGCTGCCGATCAGCGGGCGGAAAATCTGCATATCGACCGCCGCATTGGTGGCGGCGAGGTTATCGAGGGTCTGCGATGCCACCTGGCCAAGGCTCTCGCCCGTCACCAGCGCCTTCGCGCCCTCTTTGCGCGCGATGCGCTCGGCGATGCGCATCATGAGCCTGCGATAGATGATAATGCGCAACGCAGGGGGAACCATGCCCGCGATATCACGCTGATAATCGCCGAAAGGCACCACGTAAACGCGCGCGACACCGCCGAAACGCTCGAGCACATGCGCGATATCGTCCACAAGATACTCGGACGTCGAAGCCGTCTGCGGCCTGCCCGAGAAATGCACGCCGATGCACGTGGCACCGCGGCGCGCCATGCGCCACATCGCCACCGGCGAATCGATACCCGACGACAAAAGGCATACCACCTTGCCCGCCGTTCCCACCGGAAGTCCGCCGACGCCGGGGATGGTTTGCGCGTAGATATACGCATGCCCCTGCACCACCTCGACATGCACTTCCACATCGGGATGCTTCATGAGCACTTTCTTGTCGGGGTAATGCTCGCATAGATAGGCGCCTACCAGCTGGTTCATCTCCATCGAATCGATGGCGAAATCGGTATGGCTGCGGCGCGCCACCACCTTCCAGGTGTCGAACGGGCCCGCCTCCCCGAGGGCGCGGTCGGCGGCGGCATACATCGCGTCAAGATCGCGCTCGCATACGAACCCGCATGATACGCGCGCCACGCCCGGCACCTTCGCAAGCAGGTCCGCCGCTTCGGCGACGGCATCCGTATCGGCATCGGGAAGATACATCACCAAAACGCGGCCGGAGATGCGCGTGACCTTTTCGACGGGAGCGTCTTCGAGCAGCGTGCGCACGTTGTACATGAGGCGCTTCTCGAAGGCCGTGCGATTGTGACCCTTCAAACCCAACTCGTGATAATGCACGAGGCTTATTCTTTGGAACTGCGGCATAGGTTCTCTTTCTCTTGGACGAAAAGGCTGCCGCCGAGGCGGCGCAATGCCCTTCTATATGAAAAAGGCCCGATAAACGGGCCTATCGCGCACGAAAAGCAAGTTTTAATGCTGCGAGATGTCGATCGTTTCGGGGTCGTAGGAAACCTCGTCGCGGGCGATTTCGGCAAAAGCCATGGAAAGCGGCTTCTTGTTATTCGCCTTGGCGATTTCGACCGCGCTGGAAAGCTGGATGGCACGATCGCGCTGACCGCGCATCATATCGTTGATGTCATGCGCGCGCTTCGAAGCGAGAGCGCACAGCAGGAAACGGTCGTTATCGGCGGCATCCAAAAGGACGTCGATTTTAGGGTCGATGATGCTCATGAGTCCACGTTCCTCGTCTATATAGTAGCTTGGCGTTCGATGTAGGACACCAACTCGTCGGTGCAGACATCGATGTCGTCGTTCACGAATTGTATATCATACTCCATCTTGCGCGAAAGCTCCAACTCGGCATTGCGCATGCGCAACGCGATGCTGTCCTCGTCTTCCGTGCCGCGGCCGCGCAGCCTTCGTTCGAGCTCGACCAGCGAAGGGGGCTCGATGAATACCAGATGGGTATCGGGATTCTTCTCTTTGACCTGGAAGCCGCCTTGAACGTCGATTTCAAGGATCACCTGGTCGCCTGCAGCCATATGGGATTCGACCAACGCACGCGGCGTTCCGTATTTATGGTCGTGCACCTGCGCCCATTCCAAAAAACCGTCTTCTTCGACCATACGGTCGAATTCGGAATCATCCAGAAACAGATAATGGACTCCGTCGACCTCGCCTTCGCGAGGATCGCGCGTCGTGGCGGAAATGGAGACCCATGCGCCGGGGACCTGTTCGGTCAGACGCGATACGAGCGTTCCTTTGCCGGCGCCCGAAGGGCCGGAAATGACGAAAAGATTCCCTTTGCGCATGAATCCCCCTATCGGTGCTACTTAGCGAAGACGCTCGATCAGGGCCGCCTCCTGGCGCTCGCCAAGGCCCTTGAGACGACGGCTTTCGGCGATTTTCAGCTCGCCCATGATCTTCTCGGCCTTGGCCTTGCCGTAGCCGGGAAGGGTCTCGATCAGGGTGGAGACCTTCATGCGACCGACGATGGGATCGTCCTTCATACCGAGAACATCCTCCAAGGAAAGCTTGCCGGCTTTCAGGTCGTCGCGAACCTGCGCACGCTTGATGCGGGCAGCTTTGGCTTTCTCAAGCGCGGCCTGGCGCTCTTCGGCGCTCAATTGGGGAATTGCCATTATGTACTCCTTCGATATCTGCTCCTGATTGCAGCGGTACGGAATAATACCACATGAAACGGCAGTTTCAAGAATTCTCGAAGGTATTTTAGAACTCCGCTGCAATATCGTTCGAATTGTCTGTTTTTCGCTTTTCGGCTATGTGTTTTCGATGGTGCGAGACCGATCCGGCACCAATCTCTCGCTCGAAAACGCCCCTGTGAAAACGCAGGAGAGGCCTCGCCGCGCTCCGTCGGGAGCTTAACGGCGAAGCCTCTCTGCTTGAAAAAGCGATGATGTGGATTTTTACAACTCCGCCGCGATCGCGTCGAATGCCGCCACGGGGTCGTCGGCCTGCGTGATCGGACGGCCCACGACGATATGGGATGCGCCCGCATCGAATGCCTGGCGCGGAGTCGCCACGCGGCTCTGGTCGCCCAGCGCGGCGCCCGCAGGACGCACGCCCGGCGTGACGATGAGCGCATCGGGGCCGAGCAGCTCGCGCAGCATGGCGGCCTCCTGAGGAGACGCGACCACGCCCGAAAGACCGGCATCCTGCGCGCAGGATGCAAGCGTCTTCACCTGCTCGACCATCGGCCGGGCGACGCCTGTCTGTGCAAGCGTCTCGTCGTCCATGCTCGTCAGCACCGTGATGGCCAGCGTATCGGCATCGCAGCCCGAATCGTCGACGGCAGACTGCGCCGCCTGCATCATCGGAACGCCACCCACGGCATGCATGGTAATCATGTCGGCGCCCGCCTCCACGGCCGAAGCGGCCGCGCCGCTCACCTGATGAGGAATGTCGTGGAACTTCAAATCCAAAAACACCTTATAGCCCAAAAGCTTCAAGATTTCGACGATAGCGGGGCCTTCGGCGTAATACAGCGTCATGCCCACCTTCAGCCACTTCGCCTTGCCCTGCAGCTTCTGCGCAAGGTCGAGCGCGGTCTGCCTATCGCAGTCGAGGGCGACGATCACGCGGTCGGCGCGCGGAATGCTTTCATAAGCCGCTAGCATTGCAGTCCTCCGATCAGCTCGTTGACGTCTTCGACGCCGTAGCGTTCGCAGTATTCGATGATGCCGTCGAGCACGTCGTTTTCGGCATGCGGATTCGCGAAGTTCGCCGTTCCTACCGCCACCGCCGTAGCGCCCGCAAGCATGAATTCGACGGCGTCTTCGCCCGTCATGATGCCGCCCATGCCCAGAATGGGAACCTTGACGGCCTGATGGCACTGCCACACCATGCGCAAAGCGACAGGTTTGACCGCAGGGCCGGACAGGCCGCCCACGACGCGGGCGAGCTTGGGACGGCGCGTCTTCGCGTCGATCGCCATGCCGAGAAGCGTGTTGATCAGCGAGATGGCATCGGCGCCGGCAGCTTCGGCGGCGCGGGCGATTTCGGTGATATCGGTCACGTTGGGCGAAAGCTTCACGATCATGGGGCGCTTCGCCACTTCGCGGCATGCGCTGACGACGGCCGTCACGCTGGGAACATGCGTGCCGAAGGTCAGGCCGCCCGCATCGACGTTGGGACAGCTGATGTTGACCTCGTAAGCGTCGGCGGTGCCGTCCTCTTCGAGCGCCTCGATGACGCTCACGTATTCTTCGATGCTATGCCCCGACACGTTCACGATGGCGGGAACGCCCTGTTCTTTGATCCACGGCAGATCGACTTCGCACAGATGCGCGACGCCCGGATTCTGCAGGCCGATGGAATTAAGCATGCCGCTCGGCGTTTCGGCGATGCGCGGCGAGTCGTTGCCCTCCCATCCGTGCAAAGAAACGCCCTTGGTCGTGACCGCGCCCATGCGGGACACATCGACGAAATCGGCGTACTCGCGGCCGGCGGCGAACGTGCCCGACGCGTCGGTCACCGGGTTGGGCATGATAAGACCGCCCAGATTCACCTGGAGTTTCACTGCCATTACCACACCACATCCTTCGCATCGAACACCGGGCCGTCGACGCAGGAGCGCTTTTTGCCCGATACCGTTTCGACCACGCACGAAAGGCAGGCGCCCACGCCGCATGCCATGCGCTTTTCCATGGAGACGAAGCAGGGCACGCCCGCCTCATCGGCGATGCCCGCCACCGCGCGCATCAGCGGCTCGGGACCGCAGCAATACACCGTGGCGTACGCACCGCTCGCAAGCGCCTCGCGCACCGGCTCGGTGCAAAAGCCCGCGAAGCCCACGCTGCCGTCGTCGGTGGCAAGAATGGGGTCGCGGCCGAGAAGCTGCGCGTAGTCGGCGCGCGTGACCAGCATGCTTTCGGTCTGCGCACCCAAAACGACCTCGAAAGGCCTGCCTTCGTCGGCAAGCTTTTCGGCGAACAGGAACAGCGGAGCCGCGCCCACGCCGCCGCCGACGATAAGCGATTCGCCCTCGCGGACCTGCCAGCCATGGCCCATCGCGCCGATCAGCATGCATTCGACGCCCGGCGCATATTCCGTCATGAACGCGGTGCCCTCGCCTACCACCTGGTAGATGATCTCGATAGAACCCGCTTCCTTATCCGTGCGATACACGGAGAACGGACGGCGAAGGATATGGGCCTCCATGCCGGAAAGCTGCATATGGACGAACTGGCCGGGCTCGATGGCGCAAGCCATCTTCGGCGCAGCGAGGGTTATCTTGTACAAACGAGGGCCTATCTGCTCGTTTGCGAGCACACGAGCCCTTTCGTCGAAATGCTTCGACGCAGAGCAATCACACATAGAAACCTGCCAATCTCAAGCGATGGAAATGCATGCCCGCGCGCGGATGCGCGACGGGCGATGCGAGTATAACGCACCAAGCGGCCCGCCACGGCATCAAGCCGGACGGGCCGCTGCATTTGCGAAAACTCGCGGTGTTCGCGCCGAAGCGCATTAGTCGACGACGACGCCGTTCTCGAGCGTAGCCACGCCGCCCACGAACACGTCGGTCGCACGGCCGACGAGCTGAGCGCCGATGAAGCCGGAATTCTTCGACTTCGACTCGAAGCCGTCCTCTTCGACCGTCCATGCGACATCGGGATCGAAGACGGTGATATCGGCGACGCTGCCCTCGGCGATCTTCACCGGCTCCAGGCCCAGAATCTCGCGCGGCGCGACGGCCATGAGCTCGACCATCTGGGCGTAATCGATGACGCCCGTCTTGACCAGATGCGTATTGATAAGCGCGAGGCTGGTTTCGAGGCCCGTCATGCCGAAGGGGGCATACTCGAACTCATGAGCCTTCTCCCATGCCGCATGGGGCGCATGGTCGGTCACGATCGCATCGATCGAACCGTCCTTGACGCCTTCGATCAGCGCCTCGCAATCCTGCTTGGTGCGCAGCGGCGGATTGACCTTCAAGCACGTGTTGTACGTGGAATCGATGTCGTCCTCGCTCATGAACAGGTGATGCGGCGTGACCTCGCACGTCACGTCGAGACCCTTGTCCTTTGCGGCGCGCACCATATCGAGACCGGCCGCCGTGGAGATATGCTGGATGTGCAGCGCGCAGCCCGTCAATTCAGCGAGCATGATGTCGCGCGCGATCTGGAGCTCCTCGCCCTGCGCAGGCCAGCCCAAAAGACCGAGACGCGTGGAGACGACGCCCTCGTTCACCTGGCCGGCGCCCACCAGGCCCTCGTCCTGGCAGTGGCTCATGAACACTTTGCCGAACATCTTGCCGTAGTCCATGGCGCGACGCATCATGCCCGCATCCTGGATGCCGCGGCCGTCGTCGGTGAATGCCACCGCGCCCTGGGCCACCATGTCGCCCATTTCGGCGATGATCTCGCCCTTGAGGCCCTTGCTCATGGCGCCGGCGGGATAAACGCGGCATTTGCCCACGGCGGCGGCGCGGGCGGCGATATAGCCGATCGTCACGCCGTTGTCGGCCACGGGATCGGTGTTGGGCATGGAGCACACGCCCGTGAATCCGCCCTTGGCAGCGGCGCGCGTGCCGCTCGCGATATCCTCTTTATGCTCGAAGCCGGGCTCGCGCAGGTGCACATGCATATCCACCAGACCGGGAACCAGGTATTTGCCCGAAAGATCGCGCACCTCGGCGCCTTCGGCCTCGATGCCCTCGGCGACGCGCGCGATCTTGCCGTCTTCGATCAGCACGTCCATCACGCCGTCGAGCTCGACAGACGGATCGACCACGTGCGCGTTTTTAAGAATCAAGGCCATTGTCGGCACCTCCCAAAAGCAGATACATTGCAGCCATACGCACGCAGATGCCGGCGTAGACCTGTTCCAGAATGACCGAGCGCTCGGGATGGTCGGCCATATAGCTGTCGAACTCGACGCCGCGATTGATCGGACCGGGATGGCACACGATGGCGTCGGGCTTCATGAACTGCTCGCGCTTCTGCGTGAGGCCGAACAGGTTGTGATACTCGCGCAGGCTGGGGAACGGAGCGCCCTCCAGACGTTCGCGCTGGATGCGCAGCATATAGACCACGTCGAGCTCAGGCAAAGCGCCGTCGAGGTCGGCGGTCACATGGTCGGCGCCGAGCACGTCGGGGCGGGCGGGCATAAGCGTGCCGGGGCCGATGAGCGTGACTTCGGCACCCATGATCTTGAGCGCGGGAACGAGCGAGCCGCAGACGCGCGAATGACCGATATCGCCGACGATGCCCACCTTCAATCCGTCAAAGGACTGCTTGTGCTGCCAGATCGTGTACAGGTCGAGCAGGGCCTGCGTGGGATGCTGGTGCTTGCCGTCGCCCGCATCGATGACGCAGGCAGGCGTATGCTGGGAAATGATATGGGGAGCGCCCGCATGCTTGTCGCGCACGACCACCATGTCGATCTTATAAGAGTTCAGCGTTGCCACCGTGTCGATGAGGCTCTCGCCTTTCACCGTTGCGGTGGAAGATCCGCCGAAATTCAGGCTGTCGGCGGAAAGACGCTTCTCGGCCAGCTCGAACGAGCTGCGCGTACGCGTAGAAGGCTCGTTGAACATGTTCACGATCGTCTTGCCCTTCAGCGTGGGGACCTTCTTGATCGCACGCTGATTGACCTCGGAAAACGCTTTGGCGGTTTCCAGAATGGTCATGATATCGGAGTCGGAATACTCCGTGATGTCGATAAGATGCTTATGATTGAAGGCCATCGCCTTATTCACCTCCAAGGGGTGCGGAACCCGCGCGCTCGCCCGGCTTCATTTCCAGAATCTCCACCGCCGATACGCCGTCGACCTCTTCGAGGAACAGGCGCACGTTCTCATCATGGGAGGACGGGACGTTCTTGCCCACGTAATCGGCGCGGATGGGAAGCTCACGATGGCCGCGATCGACGAGCACCGCAAGCTGGATCACGCTCGGACGGCCCAGATCCATCACCGCATCGAGCGCGGCGCGAATGGTGCGTCCCGTGTAGAGCACGTCGTCGACGAGCACGATGTCTTTGCCGTCGATATCGAACGGGATATGCGTGGCATGGATTTCGGGAGCGAAATTGGTCAGGAAGTCATCGCGATAGAAGCTGATATCGAGGCTTCCGAGCGGCACCTTCGTGCCCTCGATCTGCTCGATTTTCTCCGCCAGACGCTTGGCGAGCAGATCGCCGCGCGTGACAATGCCCACAAGCGCGATGTTTTCGGCGCCATGGTTCGCTTCCAGGATCTGATGGGCGATGCGCGTCAGCGAACGCTCGATTTCCGCGTCATCCATGACGACGGATTTCACCTGATAGGTGTCTTTCATACACACTCTCCTTCCTTGATATGGAGTGCGTACAGACTGACCTCGAATGCCGTCCGGACGAGGGCATAAAAAATGCCTCGGCCGAGATGGCGAAGGCTTCGTGGGTGCCGTATGTCGCGCATTGCTTGGCACCGGGCGCGCTGCCTTGCCGGTCTCTCTGTACCGTCTTAAAGGACTGATTCATTATAGCGGTGAAAACCGCGCAGTGGAACCCCCATTCCCCAAAATGATGCATATTTATGAATAACCGCGCACTTCCATCCAAAGAAGCGGAAACGGTACGGTGTCGGGCAAAACCAAACGTCACCGAAGCGTCATCGCAATCGGGACGGCGAGCAACTACACTCGATATCATGACTTGATTCGTCTGCGATGACGCCGCCCGAGGCGGCCTTGCATCGACGCACCGTCCGAAGGAGCACCGTGACCGAACAGAACGCCCTCATCGAGCAATCGCTCGCCCAGCCGTCGAAAAAAAAGCTTCCGCTGCTGCTGAAGATATTCGGCATCGTCTTGATCGTCATCGGCGCGCTCTCCCTTCCCGCCATCTTCGGCGCAGCATTCAGTATGTCCGAAGGCTTCGAGAAATCCCTCGCCGAATACGGCACTACGACCCTGGTCATCTTCGGCGTGCAGATCGCCCTGCTCGTCGCCACGGGCGCGCTTTATATCGCCTTGGGCATCTACCTTCTGCGTAACAACCGCCGCCATGCCCGCCATGCGCTCGAAACGCTCATCGCACTCGACATCGCCCAATTCCTCTGCGAAATGATGGTATACGGCATCGAGCTGGGCAGCATCGCTGCGGGCCTCGTACGCCTCGTCGTCGCCATCGCGCTCATGGTCTACATCGATCCGTCGCTTTCCGAAGAGCGCGAGCTGCGACGCAAGCTGCACGACCTGGAACTCAAGGAGCGCGCCGAAGAAGGAACGCTCGGCCGCGACGAAAGCGGAAAAGGCTACATCGAGCTCGACTTCTTCAACCTGTTCTGGATCTTCATGGTGTGCTGCGTGCTCGGACTCGTCATCGAGACAATCTTCCACGCCGTGGTCTATGGCGGCTATCAAGACCGCGCGGGCGTCCTTTACGGCCCCTTCTCCCCGATCTACGGATTCGGCGCCGTGCTCATGACCATCGCGCTCAACCGCTTCCACGACAAGCCGCTGCCGATCATCTTCCTGGTCAGCGCCGTTATCGGCGGAGCGTTCGAATATCTGACCAGCTGGTTCATGCAGTTCGCCTTCGGCATCGTGGCGTGGGATTACACGGGTTCATTCCTCTCGATCGACGGACGCACCAATTTCGTCTTCATGTGCATGTGGGGCGTGCTCGGATGCGTCTGGATCAAGCTCTTGCTGCCGCGCCTGCTTAAGCTGGTCAACATCATTCCGTGGAACTGGCGCTACGGCGTCACCACCGTCTGCGCGGCGCTCATGATCGTAAACGGCGCCATGACGCTGTTCGCGCTCGATTCGTGGTACCAGCGCGAAGCAGGACAGGTCCCGCACAACGCAATCGAGCAATTCTGCGCCGAACACTACGACAACAACTTCATGAAAGAACGCTTCCAGACCATGTCGATCGACCCCGACAACGCAACGCGCGCGCTCTAAAGGCGCGCGCCGGACGGCAATCGTCCCGCTGCGCCGTGCGAACTCTGTAAGAAAATAGCACTCGCACGGTGCAGCGGCCGTCGTCTGCGCATAACGCGCCACGCCCGTCTTGCCGATTGAGCATGCGCGGATGCGGTTTTCCGATATGGATCCGCATCAGCATATCGGGCATTCCGAGCCTCGGACCGCCGACGGCGGAATCCTTCACGAAGGGCGGAACGTCAGAAAAACACGCCTGCCAAACGCGGATTCAAAAAGACGTTGTAATAGGTTGCCGCCGCAATCATGACAAGTCCCGCGACGACGGAACCCACCGCCCAGATGCGTTGGCGTCGGCAATACGACTCTTTCGAAACGCCCATCGCAAGCGCGCGGCGCAAAGCGTATTTCTGCGATACGACGGAAAACGCCGCGGTCACCGCCGTCAGGCCGACGAACACCGCGATTCCGATCGCGATGGCAAGCGGCGTGCGCTCGGCGAACGCATTCACGAAGCAGGTATCGGCCACAAGCCACAACGGATAAAACGCGATGGCAACCCACAGCCCATGCGCAGGACCCCAGATGGGAGGCAGGAATAACGCGCCGATGTTCACACGCGGCACGCTTTCCTCCAACGCATGCCGCTCTTGCTCGCATGCCCTGCGCTTTTCAGCCGCTTCTTTTTTCGCACGCTTCTTGCTCATGAACGCCCCTTTCGCACGCAAGCCGTCCCATCATCCGCGCATGACTTCCCAATCCTTCGAACCGTCGACGATGCAAGCCGCGCGGCGCGCCCTATTCCGTCCGATCCGCGTCATCGCAGTTCGTCTCGCGGGCGCACATTCCCATTTCAGGAGACGGCCTTCCTGCGCACCGGGATACGGATGCAAGCGACGTCGAAGCCGCCGGCGCAACGAAGGGCCTGCCGTCGGCATAATCGAACGAAACCCCGCGGGCGACAAGCTCGGCAAGCACGGCATCGACCGCCAGCGCGAGCGCATCATGAACACGCGGCGTCAGGCCCTCCGTGACGAATGCCGGGCTCATATTCTCGACCTGGATTCCGAAGCAGATTCCTTTCGCCTCGTAACCGAGCAGCGCCGCTGCATTCAAAAGGTCGATGACACGCAGATCGTGCAGCGATTGCATGACCGGATGGTCCGCGATTTCTTCGGGAGCGAACCGAAACACCGTCCCCGGAGCCTCCCCCGTTCCATCGATGGCATCGACCACGATGAGAAAATCGCAATCGCGCACCACCGGCAGCAGATCCATCGTCATGCAGCCGGCATCGATCAGCGAAACCTGCTCGGGAAATGAATACTTTTCGGAAAGTTCGTCGAAAACCGCAGGTCCGATTCCATCATCGAGCATCAAACGGTTGCCGACGCAAATAACAGCTATGTTCTCCATGGCGAAAATCGTATCACCGCGCACCTCGCGCATTCGGATGCGCCGATACCGCGGCACGAAAAACCCGGAACGCGGCTTTTCAAGAAGGAATCGCCGAACGAAAACGACTCCGAGACGATGGTCGGGTAACGATGCTCGACCCGAAACGCCGGCCGAAGCCCGCGCTCGCGACCGCCCGCCGTCGAGATATCCGGTCGCACGCGACGAAAACGACGCGAGGCAACGCGCACGCAAAGCATCAGAACAAACCGCACGCGAAAAGGAACTCCAGCGATTTGAGGCGCGCGCCCGCGTGCTCGTGCGCCCACATCTGGCACAGATGCAATACCTCGAACGAAACGCGCAACGGCACCCCCTCGTCGACGATAGAAGAGAAGGAGGTCATGAGCAGATAATCCGTCCACAACAGCACTTCCACCGGAACACGGACCGTATCCGAGAAAAGAAGGCAATCGGAACAGACGACGCCCCCTTCGGCGGCGGAAAACGACACCGTCTCTCTTTTATGGGACATCGACTCGAACGGCAACGGCGTACCGCATGCGACGCAATGACGAAAACTCGGACGGAACCCCGCGAACGCGAACGCCTTGAACATGAAGGCGGCGCAGATGGAAAGCGCGCCTGCAGCATCGCTTCGCTCCGCATGCGAAAACGCCGCCGATGTCAGAGCGAACAGCTTCGAGGACGGCAGATCGGGCTGGCAGAGACGCGCCATAAGGTCGGCCATCGGCGCGGCGGCGGCGGCATGCTCCATATCGACGGTCAAGCCGCGATGGGCATCGACCAGGCGCGCCTCTTTCACGATATCGAGATTCCGGCCGCAGGCAAGCAGCATGTCGACTTCAGAGAAGATATCGAGACGCGATGCGAAAGGAGACGTGGGCTTGCGCGCGCCCTTGGCGACGGCGCGCACCTGACGGCCGTCTTCGGCAAGAAACGTCAGTATCGCATCGGACTCTCCGAGCTTCGTCTTGCGCAAAACGATAGCACGAAGCGAATATGTCGCAGAACCCATTTCCCACTCCCCCTTCGATGCAAACAGACGCCAAGCGCGCTGCAGCGCCGTATCGTCATGAAAAAGCGGCGAAGCCCGATGGGGGCTTCGCCGCCAGAAAGCATATCCGGCGCCCAAGGCGCACTTGATACCCTACGCGCGCGTGCGGATTTCCTCGGAAATCTCAGCGATGAATTCTTCCACCGACTTCTGAACGGTCTCGTTGCTACGGTCGCGCACGGAAATATTGCCCATCTCCGCTTCCTTTTCGCCCAAGATGAGCATATAGGGAACGCGGTCGATGCCGCGGGCCTCGCGGATCTTGTAGCCGATCTTCTCGTCGCGATCGTCCACCGTCACGCGCACGCCTGCCGCCTCGAGCTTGTCGGCAACCGTGTGGGCGTAGGCGCGGCTCTTCTCGGAAACGGGCAGCACCTTCACCTGCGTCGGCGCAAGCCACGTGGGGAACTTGCCCGCGAAGTGCTCGATCAGAATGCCGATGAAGCGCTCGATCGAACCGAAGCATACGCGATGAAGCATGATGGGGCGCTTCTTCTCGCCGTCGGCATCAGTGAATTCCAGATCGAAATTGAGCGGCATCTGGAAGTCGAGCTGCACGGTGCCGCACTGCCACGTGCGGCCGAGGGAATCGTCGAGATGGAAGTCGATCTTGGGACCGTAGAAGGCGCCGTCGCCTTCGTTAATCACATAATCCATGCCCAGCTTGTCAAGCGCGGTCTTCAGACCGCTTTCCGCAGCCTCCCAATCTTCGTCGGAACCCATGGAATCATCGGGGCGCGTGGAAAGCTCGAGATGGTAGCTGAAGCCGAACTTGTCATACACGCTCGTGATGAGGTTCACCACGCCCACGATCTC
>JAUNDR010000022.1:0-23637 GCA_030525985.1 Slackia sp.
AGGGAGCGAGCTTATACGCCGTCTTGAAGAAGGCGCCGGGATGCCGATGTTCACCTCGTGCTGCCCGGGCTGGGTGCGTTTTCTCAAGACGCGCTACCCCCATCTTGTCGGCGCGCTTTCCACGACGAAATCCCCCCAGCAGATTTTCGGCGCTTTGGCGAAGACCTATTATGCCGAGCTGCTCGGCGTCGAGCCGTCGAAGCTGTTCGTGGTGTCATATATGCCCTGCATCGCCAAGAAGGCGGAACGCGCTTATCCCGGCATGGAATCGAACGAAGGCGTTTCCGACGTGGATGCGGTGCTGACCGTGCGCGAACTGCAGCGCCAGATCAAATCGCGCTTCGTCAACGTGTCGCTGCTCGACGAGCAGGATTTCGACGCGCCGCTCGGCGTGGCGACGGGCGCGGGCCATATCTTCGGCGTGACGGGCGGCGTGATGGAAGCGGCGCTGCGTTCCGCCTCTTTTCTCGCGACGGGCAGCGACCCCGATCCCGATGCGTTCCGTGAAGTGCGCTACGACGGGATCGAGCGCGGTTGGCGGGAAGCGACGTTCGATTTGGCGGGGCGCACTTTGAGGGTTGCTGCCGCGAGCGGCCTTGCCAATGCCGATGCGCTGTGCGCCGCGATCGATCGCGGCGAGGCATCCTACGATTTCGTCGAAGTCATGGCATGTCCGGGCGGATGCGTCGGAGGGGGCGGGCAGCCCATCGTCGAAGGCGCGGAGCCGGCCGCTCGGCGCGGCACGGCGCTGCGCGGCATCGACGAGAAAAGCGCCATCCGCTTCAGCCATCGCAACCCGTCCGTCCAGGCGTGCTACGAGGACTTTCTCGGCGCTCCGTTGTCGGAGAAGGCGGAAAGGCTTTTGCATAGCGATCACGGCGATTGGGCGATGCCGTGTGCAGTGGGCGTGAACGGTCTGTGCGAAACGGTCTAGGGCATTGCGAGAAACGCCCCCTCTGCCTTCATCGAGGCAGAGGGGGCGTATTCAAAAAGAGGCGTCGGCCGAGCGGATGGCTCGCCGGCGCCTCTTGCAATCGGGGGAGTCTTTCAACCGGCTTAGACGATGCCCTGCGCCATCATGGCGTCGGCGAGTTTTTTGAAGCCGGCGATATTGGCGCCTACCACGTAGTTGCCAGGGCGTCCCACCTCGGCTGCGGCATCTGCCGCCGCGTGATAGATGTTGACCATGATGCCGTTGAGCTTGGCGTCCACCTCATCGAAGCTCCAAGAAAGACGCTCGGAGTTCTGGCTCATCTCAAGGCCCGAGGTGGCCACGCCGCCGGCGTTGGACGCCTTGCCGGGGAAGAACGCGACGCCCGCCTCGATGAGATAGTCGGTCGCGTCGAGCGTGGTGGGCATGTTGGCGCCTTCGGCGACCACCTGGCATCCGTTCGCCGCAAGCATCTTCGCGTCTTCGATGAACAGCTCGTTTTGCGTCGCGCACGGCAGGGCGATATCGCACGGAACGCTCCAAACGCCGCGGCCGTCATGGTATTCGGCGCCCGCAACGCGCTCGGCATAGGCGGAGATGCGTCCCCGCTCGACCTCTTTGATCTGTTTGACCGTGTCGAGGTCGATGCCCGAAGGATCGTGCACCCAGCCGGTGGAATCGCTCATCGTGACCACCTTCGCGCCGAGCTGCTGTGCTTTTTCGGCGGCATAAATGGCCACGTTGCCTGCTCCGGAGATGCAGACGGTCTTGTTCTCCAGGGAGTCGTCTTTCTGGGCGAGCAGCTCTTGCACCAGATAGACCAGGCCGTAGCCCGTCGCCTGCGTGCGTGCGAGCGAGCCGCCGAAGGAAAGGCCCTTGCCGGTGAGGACGCCGGTCCATTCGTTGCGCAAACGCTTGTACTGGCCGAACATGTAGCCGACTTCGCGTCCGCCCACGCCGATGTCGCCCGCGGGAACATCGGTGTCGGCGCCGATGTGGCGTGCGAGCTCGGTCATGAAGCTTTGGCAAAAACGCATGACCTCGCCGTCGGATTTGCCCTTGGGGTCGAAGTCCGAACCGCCCTTGCCGCCGCCCATGGGCAGCGTGGTCAGGCTGTTTTTGAAGCACTGTTCGAATCCGAGGAACTTGACGATGGAGAGATTGACCGAGGGATGGAAGCGGATGCCGCCCTTGTAGGGGCCGAGCGCGCTGTTGTACTGCACGCGATAGCCGCGATTGACCTGGACCTTGCCCTGGTCGTCGACCCATGGCACGCGGAACATCACCACGCGTTCGGGCTCGACCATGCGCTCGAGCAATCCCGCCGCTTCGTATTCGGGATGCGCCGCCAGCGCCGGTTCGATGGAGGTCAAGACCTCGGTGACGGCCTGGATGAATTCGGGCTCGTGGGCGTTTTTCGCCTTGACCTGATCGATAACGCGCTGGGCGTAAGACATAGATGCCTCCTGTCGTCGATTCGCCGGGGCGCACATCGCCCCGCATTCGTTCGCGACGTACTCTACCGGATTGGAGCGTTTGCTCTGTTTCGGCGCTGTTACGGCGCATGGCGACTGGATGAAACGCCGATGCCGCCGACATTTCCGACAAGGTTTGCGTCCGCCGACCAACGTGGCGATTCGGCAACGGTCGCCGGCGATGGGCCTTCGGCTGCGCTACTATGCAGCAATCGGACTTTTCGGGGCACGGGGCCGAAGGCTCTCGTCGGCGCCCGGCTCCATGGATATGCGGATACGGCGGTGGCATATGGCTTTCAACGATAAGGACAGCAGAATCGCGGATACGAAGCGCGCGGCGGCCGTTCTCGCTTTGGCGGCGTTTTTCGCATTCCTCGCCGCAATCGGCGTCATGTATTCCCAGCAGCTGTTCGCCGCTTTCGGCGCCGTGTGGGCGGCGGTGTTCCCGCTTGTCTTGGGATGCGTGATGGCTTTCCTGGTCAATTTGATTATGGGGCGTTTGGAGCGCATCTATTTTCCTTCGGCGAAGACGGGGCCGATCGCGTCCACGCGCCGTCCGGTATGCCTGATCGCGTCGTTCGCCATCATCGCCGCGGTCATCGCGCTTATCGTGAATCTGATCCTTCCCGAGCTCAAGGCGTCGGCGAGCGTGATCAAAGAAGGCGTGCTCATGGTGGCGAGCGATCTGTACGGGTGGGCGCAACAAAACGTCGACCTGGTCGCTTCTGCATTCGGCGGCGCCAACTTGGAAGAGCTCGAACGCTCGTTCACCGATTTCATGACGAACGTCTCGAACGGGGACTCCGCAGGCTTCATGTCCATGGTCGAATCGCTGTTTTCCACGGCGGGATCGATCGTGCACAATGTCTTCGCCGTCATCGTGGCCCTGGTGTTCTCGCTTTATCTGCTGATCGACAAAGAGCGCGTGTTCAAGGGCGTCGACACGCTGATCGAGCTGTTCGTGCCCGCCCGCTTCGCCGCATCGCTGCGCCATGCGGGCCGCGTCGCGAACCAGTCGTTCTCGCGCTTCATCACGGGCCAGTGCATCGAGGCGGTCATCCTGGGAACACTGTGCGCTATCGGCATGGCGCTTTTCGGCATGCCTTATGCCGTCGCGATCGGCGCCTGCGTCGGGCTGACGGCGCTCGTTCCCGTATTCGGCGCATGGCTCGGCGGCGCGATCGGCTTCTTGATGATCTTGACGGTCGATCCCATGCAGGCGGTATGGTTCATCGTATTTTTGGTGGTGCTCCAGCAGCTTGAATCCCATCTCATCTACCCGAACGTCGTCGGCGCTTCGGTGGGGTTGCCTGGCATCTGGGTGTTCGCAGGCGTTTTGGTGGGCGGCGCCCTGTTCGGCGTGGTGGGAATGTTCGTGGGCGTTCCTACGATCGCCGCCATCCGAACGCTTGCCATCGACCGCGCCGCGAAGGTGCGCGCCCGCAGAAGCGAGCGGGAGCGCTTGGGGGCGAAAGAGTCGTCGGACGCCGCCGAGCACGCCGGCGGCGATCGATGCGAGCCTTCGGCGTAAAATCCTTGCGCATTCCGTCGGGCGGTCCGTTCGGCGGACCGTTTTTCGAAAAAGAGACAAAGCGCCCGATAGACGCCGCGGTTTTTCGGCCGCGGCGTCTTTTTTCTTCGCTTCGTGCGAAAAGCATGTCAGAGACGCCGCCCTTTCGCGCGGCGTCTTTTCTTTTCTCTGAACTATCTTTCTTTTTTCTTTCGCTTCCCGCTCGCATGGCCTTGACGCAGGCTTTCTAAGCTTTGCAACGCGCCTCGCGACAGCGGAGGCGTATCGAATGCGTCGACGTCGCCTCCTTTCGGAGCCGCGCGCGTTTCGACGACGAGGGTACGAGAAGCGATAGGAAGCAATATGGAGAATTACGGAATCAGCCGTCGCACGTTCATCAAAGGCGGCGCCATCCTGGCCGCCTCCGGCGTTTTCGCGGCGTTGGCCGGCTGCACGGCAGACGGTTCGGGTGCGGCCGCATCGTCGGGATCGACGAAGGATTCCTCGCAAGGGGAGCCCATCACCATGGTGTGGCTGCCCGACAATTCCGCGGCGGATTTGACGGCCGCGCGCGAAGCGGTCGGCGCTGCTATCACGGCCGCATGCGGCCGTCCCGCCACGTTGATGACCACGACCGATTACAACGTTGCGATTGAAGCCATCGCGTCGGGCAATGCGCAGATGGCGTTTCTCGGTCCCGAAGGCTATGTGCAGGCGAATCGGAAGAACGCGGCCGTGCAGGCGGCGTTCACGAACAGCGACGATAAGGGCGGCCTCGAGGGCGCCTGCTATTACAGCCGCATCTGCGTACGCGAAGAAGACGCCGAGCTTTACAAGGACGGGGCGGGCTATTCGATCGCCGGGCTGAAAGGGAAAAGCTTTTCGTTCGTCAGCGCCACGTCCACGTCGGGCTTCAAGATCCCCTCTTCGGCCATCATGGACGAATTCGGCCTGGAAAGCTCCGACGTGCTGCTTGAAAGCGGAGCGTTTTTCAGCGAGGTGCTGTTCGGCAATTCCCATGCAGGCTCATGCGTGAATCTGATGAACGGCGATGTCGATGCGGCGGCTTTCGACGATGTCGATGTCGATATGTATCTCGACCTGGTCGAGGGTGAGAAAAACACCGTCGGCGCGATTTACAAGGTCAAAGACGATGCCGAAGCGCCGCTTGATTCCGTTCGCGGAAAGCGTTTCACGATTATCGGCATCACCCCCGTGCTCAACTCCCCGTTCTGCTTCAACGAAGACGCCCTATCCGAGGACGACCGCACGAAGATCGTCGAGTATTTCTGCTCCGATGCGGTGGCGCAAAACAAATCCATTTTCGTCGATCCCGACAATGCGGATGCGAAGGGGATTTTCAAGAAAGAATCGGATGCGACCTGCTTCGTCGAGGTCGACGACGCCTGGTACGAGCCCATTCGCATGCTGGGCGCGTAGGCGCCGCATCGCAATGGCATGCGGGCGAACGGGGTTTCGCCCGCTTTTTTTGACGGGAGGCATTATGCAAGACGACGTCTTGTTGCGCGTGCGCGATCTGACGAAATGCTATCAAGGCGAGGCGAAAGCCCTCGACGGCGTTTCGTTCGACGTGCGCAAAGGCGAGTTCGTGACGGTCATCGGCTCATCGGGTGCGGGGAAGTCGACGCTTCTGCGCAGCATCAACCGCCTGATAGAACCGACCGCCGGCTCCATTCTTTTCGACGATCGCGAAATCACGGCGCTTTCTCGCGGCGATTTGCGCATGTGCAGGCGCCGCATCAGCATGATATTCCAGCACTACAACCTGGTGCATCGTTTGACGGCCATCGAAAACGTGCTGCATGGCCGTCTCGGATACAAATCCACGCTCGCAGGGGCGCTGGGCCTGTACACCGAGGAGGAGAAGCGGCGGGCGTTCGAGGCGCTCGACCAGGTGGGAATGGCGGATTTCGCCTATAAGCGCGCCGACAGGCTTTCGGGAGGTCAGATGCAGCGCGTCGGCATCGCCCGCGCTTTGGTGCAAGATCCGCTGCTCATGCTGTGCGACGAGCCGATTGCAAGCCTCGACCCGAAGTCGTCGCGCACGGTGATGGAACGCTTGCGCTGGGCCGCCGACGAGCTGGGCATCGCATGTCTGGTGAACCTGCATCAGGTCGATTTCGCGTTGGAGTTTTCCGACCGCATCATCGGCCTGTCGAAGGGGCGCAAGGTTTTCGAAGGCGTGCCGAGCGAGCTGACCGATGCCGCCGTGCGCGAGATCTACGGCGATGTCGATATCGACGGCTTGCCGCGAGGCGAAAGGGCGATTCCGTCTTTGGTCTCGATTCCTTCGCGTAAAAGCGAGGTGGCATGATGGAGGAAGGGCGTTCGTTCTTCCGCGCGAAGACCGCATCGCTTGTCGCTATGGTCGTCGTCTTTTTCGCCGCGAACGCGATTTCGGCGACTTATGTCGGATTCGACTTTCTTGACGCCGCCGTCGAGATTCCCGCAGGCGTCGGGTGGATGGTCGCGGAATTCTTGCCGACGGCCGATTCGCTTTCGAAGCTCGGATCGATTCTGTCGGCGCTTGCATCGACGGTGCTCGTTTCGATCGCGGCGAGCTGCATCGCGGCGGTATTCGCCTTCGTGCTTGCGGTGCTGGGCAGCCGCACGGTCGGCATCGGGGGTCCGGCGGCCTTTCTCGTGCGTGCCGTCGCGTCGGTGTTTCGCAATATCCCCGTGGTCGCATGGGCGCTGATTCTGCTGTTCTCGTTCAAGCAGAGCGAATTCACCGGCTTTCTTGCGCTGTTCCTCACTACTTTCGGATATTTGACGCGCTGCTTTCTCGAGACGATCGATGAGATGGGTGCAGGTCCGATCGAGGCTTTGCGCGCATCGGGTGCGACCTATTTCCAGGTGGTCGCCCAAGCGGTCGTTCCCATGACGATCACCTCGGTCGTCAGCTGGGTGCTCTACATGATCGAAACCAACATCCGCGATGCCACGCTCGTGGGCATTCTGACGGGAACGGGCATCGGCTTCGTTTTCGACATCTACTACAAGAGTTTTCGCTACGACGTGGCGGGCCTTGCGATCCTGGCGATCGTCGTCGTGGTCATCGCATGCGAGTTGACGTCGAATTACGTGAGGAAGAGGATCATATGACGCACGGATTTTCCTCGAAGAGGCCGCCTGCGGGGTGCCGTCTTTCGCGTGCGGGCAGGATACGCGCGCATGCGAAGGAGCAATCCGATGCGCTGCTCTGGCTGGTTCTCGGCGCGCTCATCGCAACGAGCGCGTTTGCCATGGCCACGATGGATTACGGCAAGGCCGATATTCCGACGGCGTGCGGCGATGCCCTCGGCGACTTCTGGATGATGATGAGCGCGCCCGGGCTGGCAGGGCATTTCACGCTCGCCGACGTGGTCGAAGGGCTGTTCGTCTCGCTTGCCTTGGCGGCGTTGACGACCTTCATCGGAGCCGTGGCCGCGTTCGTGCTCGGGTTGTTCGCCGCGACCAATCTGACGAATCCTGCAATCGCCGCGCTCGTCAAGGCGGTCATGTCGGTGTTTCGCGCCGTGCCGACCATCCTGTGGGTGCTCGTGTTCTCGGTCGCCATCGGCCTTGGGGCCGAAGCGGCGGTCGTCGGCCTGCTCTTCCACAGCATCGCATACCTGACGAAGGCCTATTCGGAAAGCTTCGAAGAGGTCGACCCCGGCATCCTCGAAGCACTCAGGGCAGGCGGCGCTGGCTGGTGGCAGACGGTGTTTCGAGCGGTCGTTCCCGCGAAGACGAGCGAGCTTTTGTCGTGGACGTTCATCCGCTTCGAGATCAATTTCGTCAACGCCGTGGCCGTCGGCGCCGTGGCGGGAGCGGGCGGTATCGGCTACCAGCTGTTTTTGGCCGGAAATTTCTATCTGAATATCCATGAAGTGGGTCTGATCGTGTATCTGTGCCTCGCCGTGGCGGTGGTGCTTGAAATCGCGGCGACTAAGCTACGCACGCGCTACATCGTGCGGCACTGACGAAGGGGAGGAAACGAATATGAGACGACGGGAGCGGACGCGGATTCTCGTGAAGGGCGATCGCGGTCTTGCGCATCGGATTGCAGCCGAGGTGGAGGCTGCGGCGCACGTCGACGTCATCGATGCTCCGCGCGAGGAGCTCGTGATGGTGAAGGTGCGCGAATCGGCGCGGCGCAGCCTGTTCTACCTGGGCGAGGCGCTTATGACCACGTGCCGCGTCGAGGTTGCGGGCGCGACGGGCAAGGGCATGGTGCTCGGATCGGATCGCGACAGGGCCTATGAGCTCGCCGTCATCGACGCGGCATATGCGGCTCCTGCGGGCAGCTTCGCCACGCAGGCATTCGATGAGCTGCTTTGCGACGAAGCGCGGCGGATCGATGAGGCCGCCGCCGAACGGCGGGCCGTCATCGCGACGACGAAGGTCGATTTTTCAACGATGGAGGAAGAGCTGTGATTTCAAACGATGCTGCGATACATCGGATGCAACGGGCGTTTCGCACGGCGATGGATGCGTTCGCCCATCCCGGGAAAGTCGTGCGCCTGGCGGACGTGCCTGCGGACTCCCTCGGCCTTTGTCCGCCGCTTGCCGTCCTGACGCGCATGTTCGTCGACCAGGCCGTGACGTTTTTCTGCGACGACGAGGGCGCTTCTTCGCGGATCGCCGCGGAAACGAAAGCGAAATCCGCGCCGCTTGGCGAGGCCCTGTTCGTGGCGGTGCCTGCATGCTCGTCGCGTGCGCAAGCCGTCGTGGAGGGCGCATGCGCGGGAACGCCCGCATCTCCCGAGAAAGGAGCGACGGTCTTTTTCGAATGCGGCCGCATCTCGTCTGTCGAAGAGGCGGGCCTTATCGGATTCGACGTGGAAGGTCCGGGCGTGCGGGATACGCAGCGATTCTGGGCCGATTCCGACGCATGGCAGCGTGCGCGCATCCGTCGCGGCGACGAATATCCTCTCGGAATCGAAATCATGCTTGTCGACGCCGACGGCTATCTCGCGGTGCTTCCGCGCAGCTGCCGCGTGACGCGTGCGGAAGGGGGCCGCTGATGGGATATGTCGCGGTACGCGGCGGAGGCCGCGCCATCGAGGAGAGCCTGGCGCTGTTCGAGCTCGAGCGCGTCGAGGCGGCATCGAGCCCGACGATATCGGCGGTGGCATCGTGCTTCCCCGATGCGATCGACCAGGTCATGGGCGAAAGCTCGCTGTATGCTCCCGAACTTGCCGCCCTGGCGTTCAAGCAGGCGCGCGGCTCTATCGAAGAGGCCGTGTTCTTGCTGCGTGCATTCCGTTCGACGCTCGAGCGCACGAGCGAGACATGCGTGGTCGATATGCAGGACATGGACGTCGACCGCCGTATTTCGGCGGCTTTCAAAGACGTTCCGGGCGGCCAGATTCTCGGAGCCACGCGCGATTACAGCCATCGCCTGCTCGATTTCTCTCTGGCGGATGAATCCGACGACGACATCGGGCAGGCGGCCGTGCGGCTTCGCGCCCATTTCGACGCCGTCGCGCGCGACGGGTCTTCGTCGGGCCGGCTTCCCAAGGTGCTCGACTACCTGCGCGAAGAAGGCCTGATCGCATCGTGCGACGACGACGATACGCCGCCTGCGGATGTGACCATGGGTTCGCTCGAATTCCCCTGCGCCCGTTCGGCGCGTCTGCAGACGCTTGCGCGCGGCATGACCCAGGCGGTCGAGGCGCTCGGCTATGCGGCCATTCGCGGCTATGGCCCCGCCCATCCGACGGTCGGGGAGCTGCGCGGCGGAACAGTCGATCTGTATGTCGACGACTCCGGCGCGCAAGGCGAATCCGACCCGTTCGACGCGTATTGCCTCGGCGCAATACGCGTATGCGAGGTCGAAAGCGTTTTCGAGATGGAAACGGAAACGGACGCATCGCAGGATTCGGCGCTTTCGTTCGGCATCGGCTACGGCTTGGTGATGGGCCGTGCGGAAACGAAGGCCATCGCCATGAGCGTGCGCTATCCCACCCAAGATGAAGAATTCGTCTTGTATCACGTCGACGGCGTGGAGGCGCAAGGCTTCATATCCCATCTGAAACTCCCTCATTACGTGACGTTCCAATCGAAACTCGATGCGGTGCGCACGGCTGCGGAAAGGCAGGGCAATGCAGCGGTTGTATAACTTCGCCTTTTTCGACGAGGCATCCAAGCGCGAGATACGTCGCGCGATCGTCAAGGGAATCTCGATTCCCGGATACCAGGTGCCGTTCGCATCGCGCGAGATGCCGATCGGCCGCGGATGGGGCACGGGCGGCTTGCAGGTGACGCTTGCGATCATCGGCTCCGATGACGTGCTCAAAGTGATCGACCAGGGCTGCGACGAAAGCGTCAATGCCGTCAACATCAAAAAACTCGTCAGCGCTACCACCGATGTCGAGGTGACCGACGATACGGCGCGCGCGACGCTGATCCAATCGCGCCACCGCATTCCCGAAGAGCCGCTGCGCGACGATCAGATCCTGGTGCTTCAGGTTCCCACGCCCGAGCCGCTGCGCGACTTCGAGCCGAGCGAGGCGAAGACGCGCATGCTGCATGCCGAGGCCGACTATACGGGCGCGTGGCTCGGCCTGTTCGACCGCATCGTGCGCTTCGGCGACGCATCGGCCGGCGCCGATCATCCCTGCTTGGTGAACGGCCGCTACGTGATGGCCCCTTCGCCCATTCCGCGCTTCGACACGATGAAACTCGATCGCGCCGAGCATTTGACGCTGTTCGGAGCCGGGCGCGAGAAAAAGATCTACGCCGTGCCGCCGCACACGCGCGTGGCGCCTCTCGATTTCTGCGACCGCCCGTTTCGTACGGAGTCTTTCGAGGGGTTGTCGTGCCGCCTTTGCGGGGCGACGGGGGTATATCTCGATGAGTTCGTCGACGAACGGTCGGGCGAGACCGTCCATCAATGCAACGATACGGCTTTTTGCGCGAAGCGGCGCGCCGCATGCGCCGCAGCCTGCGCGGGCGAGAAGGAGAACGAATAACCATGATGGAAACGAACAATGCCTCCTTGCCATCCGCCGCAGGCGAAGGAGCCCATTCTCAAACGCCGTGCTTGGCGGTGTCGGGCCTTTCGCTTCGCTTCGGGAAGGGGTGCCCGATGTGCGCGGCGGAAGAAGCGCAGCTCGAGCGCAATGTCTGCCCTGCGTGCGGCACCGTGCATGCGGTGCGCGATGTGAGCCTGGATGTGTATCCGGGCGAGATCGTCGGTATCGTGGGCGAGTCTGGTTCGGGCAAATCGTCGCTGATGAAATGCATCTACTTCGATCAGGAGGCGACGGCGGGCGATGTGCGCGTGCTTCCTTACGACGGCGGCGCCGGCAACGTGCTCGAGCTTTCGCCGCAGCATAAACGAAGCGTGCGCAATACCGTCTTCGGCATGGTGTATCAGAATCCCTACCTGGGATTGCGCATGGATTTCTCGTCGTTGTCCAACATCGCCGAGCAGATGATCGCATCGGGGGAGCGCAGCGTGGACCGCATGTGCGCGCGAGGATACGAGCTGCTCGGCGAGGTGAACATCCCGGAGCGCCGGGCGAAAGACGCTCCCGCCCTGTTTTCGGGCGGCATGCAGCAGCGCGTGCAGATCGCCAAAGCGCTTTCGAACAATCCTCCCATCCTGCTGCTCGACGAAGTGACCACGGGCCTCGACCTTTCGGTGCAGGCGAGCGTGCTCGACTTGATCTTGCGCATCCGCCGCGACCACAACGTCAGCATGGTCGTGGTCAGTCACGACCTCGGCGTGATACGCATGCTCGCCGACCGCACGATCGTCATGCTCGACGGGCGCGTCATCGAGCGGGGCCTGACCGACCAGATTCTGGAAGACCCCCAGCATCCCTATACGCAGCAGCTGGTGTATTCCCTGCTTTGATGCGCCGATCGCCCGGTCTTGCGTATGGGCCGGGCGTATTTTTCCTTCATTTCGTTTCGAAAGGATATCCGTTCATGATTTCTTCCGATACCTGTTCCATGATCGTGCGCGGCGGGGCGGTGGTGCGTCCCGATTGCGTGCTGGAAAACCACGACGTCATCGTACGCGACGGCATGATCGAAGCGATCGTTCCCACCTCAAGCGCCTCGGCCGCGGTGCGCCCTGTGTATTTCGCGCATTCCGACGATACGGGAACCCCCGGCTTCGATGTCGATGTGGCGACGGGCCTTCCCGTGGTCGACGCGCGCGGCGCTTATGTGGCACCCGGCATGATCGACATCCATTCCGACTATATCGAAAACATCGCAAGCCCGCGTCCGAGCGTGGTGATGGACCTTCCCACGTCGTTGTACAAATGCGATCGCGAACTGGTCGGCCACGGCATCACGACGATCTTCCATTCGCTGTCGGTCATGGGAAACGACGAGTTCAAGCCCAAGCCCATCCGCCATTTCGAAAACGTGAGCGCGCTTCTTTCCTCCATTCGGGCGATGCGCGCGGGCGAGGAGCGCGACCATCTGATTCGCCATCGCATGCATCTGCGCATCGAGCTCGACGCGACGAAACGCTATGAAGAGATCGCCGGCTATATCGAACGCGGAGACGTCGATCTGATATCGTTCATGGACCATACGCCCGGCCAAGGCCAATACCGCGACTTGCTCGTATACGCCGAAACGGTAAGGGGGTATCACGACGAAGGCATGAGCGACGAACAGGTGGCGGCGGCCGTCAGAATGCGCACGGAATGCGAGAAGCTCTCGCTCGAGCAGCTCGAGCGCCTTGCTCGCGCCGCGCGCGATCGCAGCGTGAGGATCGCATCCCACGACGACGATAGCGCCGAGAAGCTCGATGTCATGGAAATGCTGGGCGCCTGCGTCAGCGAGTTTCCCATCGACATGCAAACGGCCCTCGACGCGCGCCGTCGCGGCATGACGACGTTGGCGGGCGCTCCCAATGTGATGATGGGCCGCAGCCATTCGGGCAATCTTTCGGCGCGCGAGGCGATCGCTTCGGGCGCGATCGACGCCCTTTGCTCCGATTATTATCCCGCAGCCATGCTGACCGCCGTGTTTTTGCTGCATGACGAATGCGGTGTCTCCTTGTCCGATGCATTCGCCTTGGTGACGTGCAATCCCGCCCGAGCGGTGGGCATCGACGACACGCTCGGATCGATCGAGGTCGGCAAAAGGGCCGATATTCTCGTCGTGCGCGAAATCGGCTGCGGCACGGGAGGCGTGATGCCGGTGGTGACGCGGGCGTTCGTGGGAGGGCATTCGGTCTATCGCACGCACTATCCCAGCCAGCCGTTCGGCTACGGAGCGTCTGCACGTGTCGCGGCATCCGTGCGCGACGATGCGAAAAGCAGGGAGGAATTCTGATGCGTCCGCTTCTTTCCATCCAGGATTTGTCGAAATCGTTCGTGCTGCACAATGTAGGCCGCACGGTCGCCGGATGCTCCCATATCGATCTGGATATCATGCCCGGGCAGTTCGTGGGCATCACGGGGCGCAGCGGATCGGGAAAATCGACCATCCTGCGCTGCATCTATCGCACCAATCTGCCCGAATCGGGTCGTATTCTGTACGACTCCGACGCGTTCGGTCCGATCGATTTGTGCACGGCGGACGAACGGCGCATCCTTTATCTGAGGAAAAACGAAATCGGCTACGTTTCGCAATTCCTCGATGCGCTTCCGCGCCAGAGCGCCTACGATATCGTGCTGAAAAGCGCCCTGGAAACGTTCGGATCGCACGATGCCGTGCGTGCTCATGGCGAGACGCGGGCGATGCTGCGCCATTTCAATATCGACGAGAATCATTGGGAGCTGTTCCCGCGTACGTTTTCGGGTGGCGAGAAGCTGCGCCTCAATATCGCGGCGGCGATGATCAAGCGTCCGCGCCTGCTTTTGCTCGACGAGCCGACGGCGTCGCTGGATAATGCGTCCAAGGTGAAAGTGCGCGAATTGATCGAACAGCTGAAAAGCCAGGGCACCACCATGTTGGGGATCTTCCATGATCTGGAGTTCATGGAGGGCTTGTGCGACAAGGAGTTCAATATGCAAAAAGGCATGATGTCATGAGCGCCGCGACGCTTTCCGACGTTTTCGAGGCGTGCGGGATGCTCGAGCGCGGGCATGCCTTTTGTGCCGATCTGCATGTGCATTCCACGGTGTCGGATGGCTCCGAACCGATCGCGTCGATCGCTTCGGAGGCGGCTCGTCGCGGCTTGAGCCATGTGGCATTGACGAACCACGATACGACGCGCGGCTTGGCCGAGGCGGTCGCGGCGGGCGAGCGTGCGGGCGTGGGCGTCGTCGGCGGCGTGGAGATAAGCGCATACGATTTCGCGCGCGCTCGCAAGGTGCATATCATCGGTCTCGGCCTTCGCGAGGGAAGCCCCGCCGTCGAGGGATTGTGTTCGGATACGATTCTTCGTCGCAATGCGAATTCCCGCTGGCAGCTCGACCGCCTTCTCGACGCGGGATACGACGTCGACCTTGCGCGCGTCGAAAGGTTCGCTCATGCGTCGACCGCCCTTTACAAGCAGCACATCATGGCGGGTTTGACCGATGAACCGTACGCAAGCGCCGCCTATGCCGCGCTGTATCGCGGGCTGTTCAAGGGCGCGGGCATCTGCGCGCGCGATATCGCGTATGTCGATGCCCGCGACGCCGTCGCCGCCATCGTCGAAGACGGCGGGCGTGCCGTGCTTGCGCATCCCGGGCAGCTCGATAGCTGGGATTTCATCCCCGAGCTCGTTTCGTGCGGCCTTGCCGGCATCGAGGTCTTCCATCCCGACCACGCCGATGCCGATTGCCGCCGCGCTTCGGAGGCGGCGTCATCGCACGGCCTGTTCCGTACAGGCGGATCCGATTTCCATGGCGCTTTCGGCTCGTCTCCCCATGTGGGTTTTCGCTGGGTCGAAGGCTGACGGGCCGTTCGCGGTTTTCAGGCGCTTCCCGCACTGCGCTTCGGGGAGCGCTTTCGCTTTGCGGCATGCTTCGACCTTATCGCCCTCGGCCCGAGTGCATCTTTGGATGCGTCCGATCGCGGGCTTTGCGTCCCGGACATAAGAAGGAGGCTCCGACCGGAGCCTCCTTCCATATCGACGCTTGTCATGCGATATTTTTCGTCTTTAGTACGTCGTGGGGGCGAGCAGCACTTTGCCCGTGCCGCGATAGACGTTCACCAGGCCTTCGCCCGATGCCGCCGATCCGACGAGCGATTTGCCCGAACGTTCGACGGTGAAGTTCAAAGAGCCGCTCCATGCAAGCGCCATGTTGCCGTCCACCTTGAGCTCGTCGTTTTCGAGCGTGACCTCGATCAGCTCTTCTTTGGGGCAGGGGGATTCGAGGCAGAGCGCGCCGTATCCCTGGATGCCCAGGTTGAACAGCCCCTCGTTGCCGGCGACGGCGGACGAGACGTTGCTGCGCATGACCGCCTTGTGCTTGAGGCTCGAATAGCAGGCGAGGAACAGGCCGTCGTCGAGCACGATATCGTTGCCCCAATCGGCCACGTCGAGCACGATGATATAGCGGAACGTGGGCTCGAGGACGAGCATGCCCGTGCCCTGGTATTCGGGCTTGATGGCGGATTCGTTGGTCACGGCTCCGCGCAGCGCTTTGCCGAACAGATCGCCTACGCCTTTGACGCCGGTGGTGCAGTTCACCTGGCCGACCGACCACTGCATGGCGCCCGCCTGGACGGTGATGGGAGCTTGGCTCAAGTCGCAGAGCACTTGGCGGCGACGTACGTTCATCTCGCTGGCGAAATAGGCCGTGATGGCATTCGACTCGGTGACGCTGAGGTCGCGCTTCCATTCGATGACCTTGAACGCGCCGAACTCGGTCAATACGTTGACATCGTCGTTTTCGGTGAAGTTGGAGATCTGGTACATGGCACTCCTCACATAGGGCGATCGCGTGAAACGGTATCGGTTCGGATACGCGTTCCATTACCGGGCAAAGCATATCACGTCGCCCGGTAAGATGAATCGATACGACGATTTTCGGCGCGACGGCCGCGCAAGCGCGGTGCGGTATCGGCCGAGCAGGACAAGAAGGGGGACGGACGTGGCTGTTTTTTTCGGCATCATCGTCTTGGTGGGCGTTGTTTCGTGGGTAATCGTGAAAAACGACGAGCTTTCGGGATTGGGAAGAAACGTCAAGCGCTCCGCATTGCGCCATCCGCACGGCAAACTCGTCGCGACGCGTTGCGAGAACGTTCCTGACGAGGTCTCATATAAAATGCGTTTGATACGCGTGCTGCCCCTGGTCACGTTCGTCATCATGGACGTTGTCGCGATAGCCGCGCTTGTCATGGAATACAACGGCATCGTGGCGGGCATCGTTATCGACGATATGCTGATCGCGGGTCTTGCCGTGCTGCCCATTGCGGGAGAGTGCATGGTCCGCATGCCGAAGGCGTCGCGGTGCTTCTCGTCGTTCGTTTTGGTGATGTTCGCGGGATTGGTACTTGCCACGGTATGCGGCATGTTCTCGAAGTTCCTCTGCGGAAACGGCCCGGAGATTCTGGTTACCGCCTCGGTCATCATTTCGAGCATCGCCGGTTGCGCGCTGGGATGCGCGCTTGCGGCGGCATTTATGAAGGAGCCCGCCCGTTTCAACCGTCGTTTCGAGGATGGTTATGAAAGCGAAATCGTCATTGCGTCGCACGGCTCCCTCTTCCGCGCTTATCGCAGCTTGATGGTCGGCAAGAAGGCATGGGAGTCGGGACGCAGGCAGGATTAGGACGCAAAGGGCGGGCGTCTTCGCTTTGCGCGTCTCGCATTAAGGCGGATTTTCGATACCACGACTCGGGAAAGGGATCTCTCATGGGCATTTGGGACAACATCAGCGGCGCTTTGAATAAAGGCATGGAGGGGGCGGGGCGCTTCGCCGATGCGACCAGCCTGAAATTCAAGTTGGGCGAGGCGGAGCGCAAAAGGCGCGATCTTGCCGCCGATTTGGGAGAGAGCCTCTACGCTTCGGTGGAAAACGGCACCGAACTTCCCGCCGAATGCGAACGGATCATCTCCGATATGCGTTCCGTCGATGCTGAGATCTCTCAGTTGAAAGCGGATATGGAGCGTATCGCCCACGAATCCGAGGTCGCCAAGGCCGCATCCGTTTCTTATTGCTGCCCGAATTGCGGCGCCACGCTTTCTTCGGGCGCGCGTTTCTGCCATGCATGCGGCGCACCGACGGCGGTTGCAGCGGCGCCTTGCGCTGTCGCATCGGATGAGGAGCGACAGGTTCGCCCTGATGGGCCCGCTTGCGCTCCGTATGCCCCGACGCCTGGCGCCGGCGAGCAGACCTACGAGGTTCCGCAGCCGAAAATGCCGATCGACGGATCGTCGCGATAGGGAATCGACGCTGCGCCTTCTTTCGAGGGAGGAGGCTGCGATTCGATGCGCGCGTACGACACGAACTCGGCGGCGCTTCTCGTGGAGAAGGACGTTGCGCATTCGATCGGGTCGGATATGAATCAGACATGCGAAGAGGCGAGATGAATCATCTCGCCTCTTCGCTTCGGGAGGGGTTGTGTTTTAGGAGGGGTTTGCAAGGAGGGGTCGCTGTTTTTTAAAGCTGCGCCAGCGCCTTGCCGACGAGCATGCCGTGGGTCATGGCCATGCCGTGGCTGACTCCCGGGCACGGCAGGGGGTAGTCGACGAGGAAACGTCCGCCTTGGGCATTTCCTACTGCATAAAGACCTTCGATGACCTCGTCCTCAGTGTCGAGCACGTGGAATTCGTCGTCGGTTTGCAAGCCGCCCATATTGACGAGGATCACGGTGTCGGTGAGCTTGTAGGCATAGAACGGAGCCGTGGCGATGGGGAACATGCGGTCTGCGCGCTTTCCGAAATCCTCGTCGTTGCCTGCTTCTGCGAGCTCGTTATAACGCTCGATCGTTGCGGAAAGCTTCTCCGAATCGACGCCCATGAGCTCGGCGAGTTCTTCGACGGTATCCGCCTTCACGCCCTGGGCTTTCTCGCCTTCGAAGTAGCTGTCGAATCCGGGCGTATTGCCGTCTTCGCTGTCCTCGAGGGCGATATAGGCGTTTTTGCCGTACGATCCGTTCGGAACGAGGCTTGCATCCTCCACGAACCAGTTCACATTGCCGTGGCCGGTGTCCATGGATGCTATCTGGTCCTTCCAATTCGCATCGAAGATCTGCCAGGCCGTCTTTTTGGGCAGGCGCGAGAGCTGATTCTGGAACGGTTGTCCGCCGACGTCTTCGTTCATGAAGCGTGCGCCGTAGATGTCGGTGAGCAGGAACGCATCCATGCCGAGCGGTCCTCCCAGATGATGGGTCATGGGCGCGTGCGGCCCGTCTTCCATTTTCGCGCCGATCCACATCCCCATGCGCTGTCCGTCGCCCGTATTGGTCTTTTCGCCTTTCGCATCCATGTTGGGGAAGATGCACGTGAATCGCGCCGCCCAGGGAACGTAGTGCTCCATCATTTCGGCGTTGCTCGCATAATCGCCGGTGGCGAGAAGCACGGCTTTCGAGGCGTTGATCTGCGTGTAGTTGCCGTCCATATCTTCGACGACGGCGCCTTCGACGCGTCCTGCATTGTCGGGCCTGACCAGTTGCCTTGCCCAGGTCGAAAACATGAATTCGACGCCCGCTTCGACGCAGATGTCGTAGGTCGCCTGAAGATAGGGGCCCATGTCGGGCAGGGTGATTTGGCAGTCGTCGAAGATGGGGTAGAGGTTTTCTTCGCCGCTCGCCTGGTCGGGAAGAGGCCAGTGCATCTTTCGCACGGACAGGCTTTCGCCGTCATACGGTTCGCTTTCGGCTTCGACGACGTATTTGCCCTCCATAGGAGCGAGGAACCAATCGAAGGCTTCTCCGGAATAATCGGCCCAGAGGTTGAGGATTCGCTGATTGGGACGGTAGCCGCATTCTTTCATGAGCTGGCTGACGGCGGCGTTCTTGTCGACTTCGATACCGAGGTCGCGCTGGATTTTTCCGCCGATGGTTCCGAACTGGTTGGATCGGTATTGCCAGGTTTCGGCCTTTTCGACCACGATGACGTTCGTCGCTCCGTTCTCGACGGCCGAGCGCGCGGCGCACAGACCCGAAAGCGCGGATCCGATGATCAGGATGTCGCAATCTTTCGTTTCTGCGATATCCGTGATGGCTTCGGGCGGGTTCATGAACGAGGGCTCGCCGGTGGTTTCGGTTACGGTTTCGGCGGTCGTCGCGGTTGTTTTCGGCGCGCATCCCGTGATGCCTGCTGCCGCAGCGATGGCGGCAGCCGATGCGCCGACGCCGAGAAAGGCACGGCGGCTCATCGAGTTCTTCTGCATATCTCCTCCTTACGCGGTGCTTGCGTTCCAGACGCTTTCAATGTGATTTCAAGAGGATGCGTCTGTTTCAAGACGCTTGAAACCTTATGTTTCCGTGCGGAAGAAGGCATCGACTGAAAGGGTTGATTTTGGAATAATGCCTGATAAACGCCGTGCTAATGTTTCATTAAGATTTATTTTCGTCGTTTTTACCTTAAGGCGAAAGATAGTAAGAGGGGCTGGAGACGCTGCATTCGCAAGGACGTCTTTCGTAGTTTGCGGCTAATGCGCGGCGGGAATCGAATGGATATGATGCTTTCGCTTTGAACCCGTCGGCGAAAGGGAAATGCCATGGTCTGTCCGAAATGCGGAAGCTCTCACGTGAGCTGCCAGGTCGTAAGCGAAACCGAACTTTTGACGAAGCATCGCAGCGCTGTGTGGTGGATATGCGTAGGCTGGTGGTGGCTGCCCTTTAAATGGCTCTTTTTGACTCTGCCTGCGCTCATCGTGAAACTGTTCCGCCCGAAACGCTATAAAACGGCGACGGCGTATCGGACGAGCGCCGTATGCCAGAGTTGCGGCCATATGTGGTTCGTTGGCGGCAGGGGTAGGGTCGTTTTCCTGTGCTACTATAAACGGCTTCGTGAAGAATAAGAAGTCGAGGGGGCTGTCGTATGCGCGTGACCATCTACACCGACGGGGCGGCCCGTGGCAATCCGGGGCCTGGCGGCTATGGGGCGGTTATGCATTATGTCGATCCTGCGGGCAAGCTGCATGTCAAAGAGCTGACGCAGGGGTTTCGCCGCACGACGAACAACCGCATGGAGCTGCTCGGTGTGATCGTCGCGCTTGAGAGCCTGCGCCGTCCGTGCGAAATCGACCTGTACTCCGATTCGAAATACGTCGTCGATGCGTTCAATCAGCATTGGGTGGACGGCTGGCTTAAGCGCGGCTGGAAAAACGCCAAGAAAGAGCCGGTGAAAAACGTCGATCTGTGGAAGCGGCTTTTGGCGGCAATGGAGCCGCATAACCTTCGGTTCCATTGGGTCAAGGGCCACGCGGGACATCCTGAGAACGAACGCTGCGACGAACTTGCCACGACGTCTGCCGACGAAGGTCCGTTGCTCGTCGACGACGGCTTCGAGCAGGCGGGTGGGCTTTTCTAGAAAATCCCTGCCCGAACGCCGTATGCGCGTCGTTGAAAAGACCGTCTTCGTCCTTTCAGGTGAGAGGCGGGGCGCTTGCGCGTCGGCGGGCTTGCGGCGCTCTGGAGCGCGTGTGAGCTCTCGCTTTTCGGAAGTTCGGTAGGGTCCGGTACGGGAGGGGGAGCCTCCTTCCGGCGATGGCGAATCCGGTGCAAGGGTGGGTCGGCTCCCGTCCGTTTGTCAGCTCGGAAAATCCGTGCGGTCGTTTGAGGCGAGAAGATTGCGCAAAGCTTCCAACAGGTCGGTCTTGCGGGGCAGCCGGCTCTTCGTTGCGGCTTGCGCTGCTTCGTCGAGTTTGCCGGCAATGGATGTATCGCTGAGCGCGTCGAGACCGTACGCGTCTGCGAGTGCTGCGTACAGGCCCGGCTCTTTCACTCCGCCCATCCCGAAATGAGCGCCGGGTCTATCGCCTGTTCTGCATATCTGAGAGAAGAGCCTCGTGACCAGGTGGTCGACCGAATTGCAGTATGCATGCGTCAAGACCGTTAAGCCTTGCAGGTCGGGATGCGCTTCGACGACCTCGTGCGCGCTTTCTACCAGGCCGTCCAAGGCGATATAGGTTTCATCGATAGAGCGGCGTACCGGAAAAAGGGTGGTCGCGGCTGCTCGGTAGGGATGCAGGAAAAGGATTTCGTCGCGGTCGTTGCAGAAATAAAGAAATCCGTCATCGAAGTATCCGAGATTTCCTTCATAGACTTTGTCATAGCGGGCAGCCGTAGGGAATGCGGCGGACATGCTCGGATTGCGGAGCGCATCTCTCAGGTCGAGGAAGTCCTGCGCGGACTGCGGATTGATGCTTCGCTCGGGAGCGACAATTCGTGCGAGCTTGAGGTAGGTTTCGGACGGGCGTTTATCGGTTGATTTCATGGCAAACGTCTTTTCGAATCGGGGATAGGTGCTTTCGCTTTCGGGCTTGGCGGTGCTGCGGATATGCCTACTCCGCCATCTCGCGTTCCCAGTCGATATCGGCGGGGCGGCCCTGGGCATCTTCTTCGGGGTTCCAAAGGCATGAGTCCATGTCGACATGGTTTTCATCGACGAAGGCGACGCCTTCCTTCTCAAGCAATGCGCGCTACACGTCATCGCCTCCGAACGCATAGCCTTCAGCGAGTTTGCCGTCTTTGAATACGACTCGATGGCAAGGCGTTTTCACCGGTTCCGTATTGCCGCGCAGCGCCCAGCCGACATAGCGCGCCGAACGAGGGCTGCCGATAAGACGTGCTATCTGGCCGTACGTCGATACTTTGCCGCGCGGGATGCGACGCACCTGCGCGAACACCTTATCTGAAAAATCGCCCATGAACTGCTCCTTCCGTAGGTCTTTTCGGCAGTGTAGCGCATGGATTCTCCGTGCGCGGAATCGAGTTCGATTCGATGCGGACGATGTTCTTGCCAACTGTGTATATCGTGTATATACTGTATCTATAGCGTATATACACTTGGCTTGCGAAAGACGCAATCGCGAGCCGCCGCCGTCGGGGGCGCTCGACGGCGGCTCTGTCCGGATCGGTGCCGCGCAGCATGCGCATCCTTATCGAGGCAGTGCCGCAAAGGGTTGCTGCATCGATTGCGGACAATTCCCGGACATATACGGCGAAGGCTTTGCGGCCGGGTCGTTTCAGGGGCGCTTCCGATGCGCAAGGGGCGCCGTGATGAGGGGTTTTCCTTGGATATCGTTATCTCGAATGCAGACAACAAGCCGATTTACGAGCAAATCGTGGCTCAGATGAAAGATGCCATTCTGGCGGGCGACCTCGAGGAAGGGTCTCTGCTTCCTTCCATCAGGGCGTTGGCGGCGGATCTGCGCATCAGCGTGATCACCACCAAACGCGCCTATGCCGAACTGGAGGCGCAGGGATTCGTCGAAACCGTGCAGGGAAAAGGCAGCTTCGTGGCGGGCGGCAACAAAGAAATGCTGCGCGAAGAACGCCTTCGCCGCATGGAGGAGCTGCTCGATCGGGCGGTGCGCGAGGCGCGTTTCGCCGGCATCGCGAAATCCGAATTGCACGATATGCTCGATATGCTGTTCGACGGCATATAAGTCGGCTGCATTTTTTTTGAAAGGGGCTGTTATGGCCGACTCTATTCGCGTCGCCGGTTTGAATAAGCGCTACGGCGACGATTTTTCTTTGCAAGATGTTTCTTTATACGTGCCGCAGGGCAGCGTGGTGGGTTTCATCGGCGCCAACGGTGCCGGGAAAACGACCACGATTCGGGCGATTCTCGGATTGACGAAGGCGGATAGCGGCACGGTCGAGGTGCTCGGCGAGCCGTTTGGGCCCGATGCCGATGCCGAAGCGTGTCGTCGCGTGAAGGAGCGCATCGGCGTGGTGTTCGATACGTGCCCGTATGCGTCCGACCTGTCCATCCGCACCGTCGCTTCCGTCATGGCGGCGGCGTATCCGGGATGGCGTCCGGGGCTGTTCGAGGAATATCTGCGCCGTTTCTCTTTGTCGCCGAAGAAAAAGGTCAAAGGCCTTTCGCGCGGCATGGGCATGAAGCTGCAGCTTGCGTGCGCCCTTGCGCACGAGCCCGAGCTGCTCATTCTCGACGAGGCGACGGCGGGCCTCGATCCGCTCGCGCGCGACGAGGTGCTCGATATTCTGCGCGGTTACCTGGCGGCCGACGAGCGGCGTTCGATTCTGCTTTCGAGCCATATCACGTCCGACCTCGATAAAATCGCCGATCGCGTGGTGTGTATCGATGCGGGACGTATCGTGTTCGACGAGGAGAAAGACGCCATAACCGACATGGCGGGCATCGCCCGCTGCCGCGCTCGCGAATTCGAGCCGGTAGCGGCAAGCGGCTTGGCCGATAGCGCGCCGATTCGCTTTATCCGCCATGCTTACGGCATTGACGTTCTGGTGCCCGACCGATTCGCCTTCGCGCGACGATTTCCCGACATCGCCTGCGACAAGGCGACGATCGACGACTATATGCAGCTTGTCCTGAAGGGGGAAATCCGATGAAGGCCGCCTTTCTTTCCGAATTCATCACATCGCGCAACGTCTTGATGCAATCGCTCGCTATCTACGCGGCGGCGTCTTTGGTCATCGGCATTTCCATGCAAAGCCCCACTGCCATGGTGGCATGCATCGGTGCCATGACTCCGCTCATGATGGTTTTCACTTTCTGTGCGCTCGATGCGGCGAACGGCTGGGAGCGCTTCCGCGCGACGCTTCCCGTGTCGCGCGCGGCGATCGTGGCAAGCCGGTATGCCAATGTTCTTGCGGCAAGCGTTTCCATGCTCCTTAACGTCTTCATTGCCGCGCTGGTTCTTTCGGCGACG
>JAUNDR010000022.1:23647-28205 GCA_030525985.1 Slackia sp.
TCCGTGCTGCCCGTCGACGCCGAGATGGCCGAGACGTTCGCGCATGAGGCGTCGGATTATGGGTTGCTGCTGGGTGCGGGCGGCATGGGCATGGGCGTCACGTTGCTCGTCGCTGCATTCATCCTTCCTTTCGCCATGCGCTATGGCATGACGAAATCGATTCGCGTCGTTCCCGTGGTTTTGCTCATGCTGTTTCCTGTGTCGGTGTTCTTTTTGCAGCAGATTCCCGACATCGGGTGCTTGCTTTCCGATGCATCGGCATGGCTCGATCAGAATATCGTTTTGGCATCGGTGCTGTTCATCGGCCTGGTGCTGGCGGTCTATGCGGCAAGTTGCGCTGTGGCGATCGCGATGTATCGCATGAAGGAGCTCTAAGGGCGTCGGCGCGCGCGAGGCATCAAAACGGCAGGTCGACGTCGTTTGCTGGCGGAGGCGACCGGCTTTCCGGAAGGATTGACCGTGCCGCCGGCGACGCGTGGAGCCGTGGCGTGGGGGAACGCATCCATTTGCGGTTCGTTTCGTTTCTCGCGTATGGAGGCGTTCTATAATCGATAGGACGGCAACGCGAAAGGAGACCTCAATGAAGCTTTCTCATATTATGGTTCCTTATGACGGTTCGGAACATGCGCTGCGTGCGCTTGATTATGCCAAGGGACTCGCGGCATCGGCGGGCGATGGGGCTCGTGTGTCGCTCGTGCACGTGCTGACGACGGGCATGGTCGATTCGCGCGACCTCGATGGCGAAGGAACGCTGAACGGGGTGCCTTTGGGCCTGGTCGACCGTGACGAATACCAGGGCTTGGTGGAAAAGGCGACCGATCGCGTGAAGGCGGAAATCGAGGAGAAGCTGCGCGAGCGCATCGCCGACGCGACCGATACGGTGACGGTCGACGTCGTAGCCGACCCTTCCGCAACCGATGCGATCATCTATTATGCGCAGAAACACGATGTCGACCTGATCGTCATGGGACGTCGCGGCCTGGGAGCCTTGCGCGGCATGCTCGGCAGCGTGAGCTATGGCGTTTTGCACGGCACCGACGTGCCGGTGCTCACGGTGAAATAGCGTGCGTTTTTTCAAGCAGATACGGGGCGGCTTCGGCTGCCCCGTTTTTGATTCAAGCCTCTCGTCGAAGCGCGTCATTCCATTGCGTCCGAACGATCGAAGGGAAGCGGGAGAAAGGCGGCTGGCGCAGGGTCGGTTGCCCACGAGCGTTTTGCCGGATACCATGCCATTGCCTGAATGGATTGCGCATACGGCGCCTTCTCGATGCGCGAAGCGTTCCTGATGGGAATGCGCACTTGCGTTTTCCGTCGGTCTTTTTACGTGCATCTTTCGTCTGGACGTGCGGCTTTTGCGATAATGGAGGTATCTGAAAGAGGCGTTTTCGCCTTTCGAGCTATCACGAATGGAGCATCATGTCTGATTCCCGCTACGACTACCTGATCGTCGGCGCCGGCCTCACCGGTGCCGTTTTTGCTCACGAAGCTACGAAGATCGGAAAGAAATGCCTGGTCATCGATCGTCGCGACCATGTTGCCGGCAATATCTACACCGAAGAGGTCGAGGGCATCAACGTGCACAAATACGGTGCGCATATTTTCCATACGTCGCTGGTCAACGTATGGGAATACGTGAACCGGTTCGCCGGGTTCAACAATTACGTGAATTCCCCTGTGGCGCTCTATAAGGGTACGACCTATAACATGCCCTTCAACATGAATACCTTCTCCAAGATGTGGGAGGGCGTGGTGACGCCTGCGCAGGCGAAGGCGAAAATCGCCGAGCAGATCGCGGCCGAAGGCATCGAAGAGCCGAGCAACCTCGAGGAGCAGGCGCTTTCTCTCGTGGGCCGCGATATCTTCGAGGCGCTCGTGAAAGGCTATACCGAAAAGCAGTGGGGCCGCGATTGCAAAGACCTGCCGGCATCCATCATCAAGCGCCTGCCGTGCCGCTTCACGTATGACAACAACTACTTCAACGATCGCTACCAGGGCATTCCTATGGGCGGCTACACCAAGATGGTCGAACGCATGCTCGACGGCGTCGACGTGCGCCTCGGCGTCGAATACAAGGACCTGATCGCCGAGCAGCCCGACATCGCCGCGCGCACTATCTACTGCGGTCCGGTCGACGCGTTCTACGACTTCAAGCTGGGAACGTTGGAATATCGCTCGCTTCGTTTCGAAAGCGAGATTCTCGATGAGGAGAATCACCAGGGCGTGGCCGTGGTGAATTACACCGAGCGCGATATCCCTTGGACGCGCATCATCGAGCATAAGCATTTCGAGTACGGCACGCAGCCGAAAACGGTGGTCACGCGCGAGTATCCTGCCGATTGGGCACCGGGCGACGAGCCGTACTACCCGCTTAACGACGCGAAGAACGAGGCGTTGTACGCGCAGTACAAAGACCTCGCCGAGCAGGAGGGCTCCGTTGTGTTCGCCGGTCGTCTGGGCGGTTACAAATACTACGATATGGACAAATGCATCGCCGCCGCCTTCGATTTGGTGAAGGCCGAACTCGGCGTGGAGCTGTAGTTTTCCGATACGCGTTTACGCAAGGACCCGTTTTTCCAAAAGCCTCCCATTTCTTCGGAGCGAGAAAGGGGAGGCTTCTTTGTAGTCGATGCCCGTTTCTTGCGGGCATCGGCCGCTATTTCACGATGCCGAGCTTCATGAGCACGCGTTCGGCGCAGCGGGCGAAGCCGCGGCGCATGAGATAGTAGTGCGCTTTATGAAAGGGTTTCACGATCGGATCGTCGGACGGGGTATTCGGGCCGTCGGTTGCGCCCGCCGTGCCCGGCGCGTCGTTTTTGGTGCCGGTATCGATGCGACGTTCGGTGCCGGAGGGGCTATTGTCCTCGCTTGCCGTACTATGCAGGTCGCTTGTCTTTCGAAGGCCGCCTTCTTTCGCCTGCGCGAATTCCTCGAGTCCTGCACGGATATCGGCAAGGCACGCTTTCGTGATGCGTTTGGTCGCGAAATGCTCGCATGGCCGTTCGAAATGACCATCGAGGCAGGCCAGAAGCCGCGCATAGAAGGCGCGCTGCTCTGTGACGGGAAGTTTGCCGATGTCGAGCATCGTGAAATCGAGGCACCATTCCAGAAGTTCAGGCGCACAGAACTCGCGCATATCGCGTTCATCCCAGATGCGGCAGATCGCCTCGATCGCCGTCAGATGCGCGTCAAGCTTCTTGCGCAAAGCCGTTTGTCCATCGAAAGCCGCATGAGTGGCGGATTCGTCATTCATGCGATAGACATAAAGCTTTTCGGAAGAAAGCACCGTGCGCCGTGCAAAGGGATAGGCCGCGAAATAGAACACCTGGTCTTCGGCAAGACCGAGGCCCGGTTCGAATCGAATGTTCTCGCGGCGGGCGAAGGTTGCCGAAAGGGCGGTGCGGCAGGCGTAAGGGCGGGCGTATTCTTCGAACAGCAATGCGGATTCGAATCCGTCGTAGATCTTGTCGGTCGGGGCGAGTTCGCGGCGAAGGCTCGCGGGCGCCGCTTCGGGCGGATCGCATTCCAGACCGAAGGTGAGCACATCGGGGTTTTTCTGTGCGAAGATTTCGGCAACCCGTTCGCATGCGAAGGGGCGAAGCGTGTCGTCGGCATCGACGAACATGAGGATATCGCCCGTTGCCGCCGCCATGCCTGCATTGCGCGCGATCGATACGCCCTGATTGGTCTGGTTTATGACTTCGATGCGCGTGTCTCGTGCGGCGTAGTCGTCGAGGATGCGGGCGCAGCCGTCGGGAGAACCGTCGTTCACGCATATGATTTCCAGATCTTTATGCGTTTGTCCGATAAGCGAATCGAGCGTTGCAGCCAGGTGTTTTTCGGCTTTATAGACGGGAACGATAATGGATATTTTCACACGACTCTCCTGGTGAAGAAGCGGGGCGGGTCATCGATGGCGTGCCCGTATCGATGACCCGCATTGTGGATCGGGCGTTGCTTGTCTAAGAAGATCGACGCCTTCGGGCGATTGTGCTTCGAAGGGGCTCCTGCTTTTCCGCCGGCCCTCCGGGTGAATGCAGACGCCCTCATGCACGGCGGCGTTATTGCTTCTTGCGGCCCGCGATCGCCTGCACGAGCGCCTTCGGTCCTCCGAGCCGCAATGCGAACAGTGCTTTCGATGCTGCTCCCTCATCGCGCGAACGCTCGCGCACATCGAGGTATTTTTCGGGATCGTCCATCAACGACCGCAGGTTGAGCGCGCGCCATGCGGGCCAATCGTCCCAGCAAAGCGCTCCTGCGTTTTCGTATGCGCGAAACTCGTCGCGCATACGCTGCAAAAACTCGAGCTTGAATTCCGGGGCAAGGCGGTCGAGGTTCCACAGATAGGCGTTGTATTGCGATGTTTGCGCCATGAAGCGCAGCGTATGGGCGTGCGCCGTGTCGTTGCGGGCGGAAAGCCAGCGGTCGATTTCTGCGTATTCTTCGCATACGCAGAATACTTTCCCCTTGGAATTGACCGACGACGACTCGGTGGGTTGGCGGGAATGGATGATGGGCGCTTCCAGAAATGCGGCGCGTTCGGCGGCGGCCCACACGTTGA
>JAUNDR010000087.1 GCA_030525985.1 Slackia sp.
GATGCTTACTGGGACGAGGTATATGCATCCCACTGCGGCGAATTCTCGTTTCGCGTCAGGCTCCTTCCCGAAGGAATGATGCACGAGTTCGATTTCATGAGCGATTTGTGCGCCTTCGACAGCGATTTTCTTGCCAACGTGGATTCGGGAATCCTCGACAACATATGCGCCACGCTTGCCTGCGAGCGCAGCGACATCGTGCGCGTTCGTCCGGTGAAAGCGGGCCTGACGAATCTGTCGGTGCTTTTTTCCTGCAAGGGCGAGCAGTACGTCTACCGTCATCCGGGGGCGGGAACCGACGAAATCATCAATCGTCAGGCGGAAGCCCAGGCGCTCGCTGTCGCGCAGCGGCTCGGGCTTGATAGCACGTATGTCTTCGAAGATCCCGATCAGGGATGGAAGATTTCGCGCTATGTCGCCGGCTGCATCGATTTCGATTACGGCGACCCCGACCATGTCGCACGGGCGCTGGCGCTTATCAAACGCCTGCACGAAAGCGGCGAACAGCTGCCGTGGCATTTCGATTTTTACGACGAGTCATGTAAAATCGAGGCTCTTTTGCGCGAATCCGGCTATCCCATGCCAAGCGATTTCGCTCAGCTGTCCGCGCAGATCGGCGCATTGGCGGCGTATGTGCGCGATGACGGCGTCGCCCCGGTGATATGCCACAACGATTTCTACGGTCCGAACGTGCTTGTCAAAGACGACGGGATGGACCTGATCGATTGGGAATATTCGGGCATGGGCGATTACGCCTGCGATATCGGCAATTTCATCGCGCAGGGTTCGGGCTATAGCATCGAAGAGGCGGCGCGTGTCGTCGATATCTATTTCGGACGGAAGGCGAGCGAGAGCGAGCTTTTGCACTGCTTCGGCTGCACCGCCATCGTGGGATATTACTGGTACGTGTGGGCGATATACAAGGAATCGCAGGGCAATGCGATGAGCGAATGGCTCTATGCGTGGTATCGGGCCGCGCAGGAGTTCTGCGCGCGGGCATTGCCGGCTTATGAAGAAAGGAAGGTCCTGATGCGTCCGATTTCGGAGCAGGAATTCGATGATCTGGTGGCGAAAGAGCAGGCCGGCGAGGCGACGCTTGAAGATACGAAGCGTTTGGAGCGCTATCGCGTCCGCCGTGCGGTTTTCTTCGCGGCAGGATTCGGCAGCCGTATGCTGCCGATCACGGTGAACACCCCGAAGCCGTTGGTGCGCGTGCATGGCGTGCGTATCATCGACCGTCTGATCGATGCGGTGCTCGCTGCGGGCATCGAGGAGATATACGTGGTGCGCGGCTACCTGAAAGAGGAATTCGACCAGCTGCTCGCCAAATATCCCATGATCCGCTTCATCGACAACCCGCTTTACGCGGAGACGAACAATATCTCTTCGGCGGTTGCCGCGCGCGGCCTGTTCGAAAACGCATACGTGTTCGAAAGCGATCTGTATCTCGCCAACCCTTCGCTTGTCACGAAATACCAGTACCGCTCGAATTACCTGGGCATGCCGGTCGATTCCACCGACGACTGGTATTTCGACGTCGACGAGGAAGGCCGTATCATAAAGCTCGCCAAAGGCAAAGACGCGCCGTGCTATCAGATGGCGGGACTTTCGTATTGGACGGCGGAGGATGGCGCCAGGCTTTCCGAGGACATCGCGGAGGTGTTCGAGGAGAGCGACGAGAACAAGCAGATCTTCTGGGACGACGTGGCGCTGCGCCTTCGTGCCGATCGCTACGACGTGCGTTTCCGCGTATTCGAAAGCGACGACATCGTGGAGATCGATTCGTTCGCCGAACTGCAGGCGCTCGATTCCGCATACCGCGTTTCGTAGAAGAGAGGGCGGATCCATCATGCCGTTGTCGTTCGACGACTCCGTTTCAGCCGACATCGCCGCCGTGCTTTCGTGCGACCCGGGCGATATCGAGCATATCGTCTCCATCGACGAGGGATTGACCAATCGGTCGTTCCGATTCGATTGCCGGGGCGAAACCTATGTGTATCGCAGTCCCGGAGCGGGAACCGATAAGATCATCGACCGCGCGAGCGAGACGTTTTCGCAGTCGGTGGCGAAAAAACTCGATATCGACGGCACGTTCATCTATGAGGATCCCGAAAAGGGCTGGAAGATATCCCGGTTCATCCACGGATGCGTCGAGTTCGATTACCACGACGAGCGTCACGTGCGGCGTGCGCTCGCTTTGGCGCGTCGCCTTCATCGAAGCGGGGAAACGTCGCGCTGGACATTCGACGTTTACAAAAAGGCGGAAGAGATCCGTGCGCTTCTGGATGCGCGCTCGTTCGCGCTTCCTGACGGCTTTTCCGCGCTCGAGAAGAGAATCGCGCGGCTGTATCGCCATGTCTGCTCCGATGCGGTTGCGCCGTGCCTGTGCCACAACGATTTCTATGCGCCGAATTTCCTTGTCAAAGACGACGAGATGCATCTGATCGACTGGGAGTATTCCGCCATGTCCGATTATGCGAGCGACCTGGGAACGTTCATCTGCTGCTCGGATTACGACGTGGCCGATGCCGAGCGCGCGATAGCCTTGTATTTCGATCGCAAGCCGACCGCGCAGGAAAAGCGCCATTGCCTGGCTTACGTTGGTATTTCCAGCTATTACTGGTACGTTTGGGCGCTTTACAAAGAGGCATGCGGCGATGCGGTGGGCGCATGGCTCGATTTGTGGCGTCGCTATGCAGACGATTTCGGCGCCTATGCCCTGGCGCTTTATGAAAAGGAGTAATGGATTATGGAAATGATCGGCACCATCGTCGTCTACATCATCATGGCGTGCGCGATCGTCGGCGCCATCGCATCGGTGCTTCGTCCCGAAAGCGGCCTGGGCAAGGAATTCGTGGCGGGCATCGACGCGCTCGGCCCGATCTTTCTTCCCGTTGCGGGCATCATGGCGTCGGCGCCGTTTCTGACGGCCTTCGTGAGCGATGTGTTCGGGCCGGTCTATAGCGCCATCGGGGCCGATCCAGCCATGGCCGCCACCACGTTCATCGCGGTCGACATGGGAGGATACCAGCTTGCCGAGGCGCTCGCCCAAACCAAGGAAAGCTGGATTATGGCGATGGTCACGGGATATATGGCAGGTGCGACCATCGTGTTCACCATCCCGGTGGCGCTCAAGATGCTTGAGAAGAAGGACCGTAAATATCTCGCGCTCGGCGTGATGAGCGGTCTTTTGGCGATACCCGTCGGCGTGCTGGCGGCAAGCGTCGTGATCGCGTTTTCCCATCCGACGATCCGCGCGTCCGTTTCGACGAACGGGGAAGCCGTCTACCAGCTTGCTCTCGGCTTCGGCACGATCGGCGCCAACCTGCTGCCGCTCGTCATCATCTGCGTCGCTTTGGCGCTCGGATTGAAATTCAAGCCCGATGCCATGATCAAGGGGTTCACGGTGTTCGGCCGCGTGTTGGAAAGCGCGCTGAAGATCGTATTCGTGCTCGTGGTGGTGGAATATTTCACGGGAGCGTTTTCCACGGTGTTCGGCGGCTTCGGATTCGACCCCATTATCGCCGATGAGCAGGATATATTCCGCGCTCTCGAGGTGTCGGGCGCAATCGCTATGATGCTGTGCGGCGCGTTTCCCATGGTCTGGCTCATCAAACGCTTCCTGTCCAAGCCGCTCGGAGCGGTCGGGCGCGTATTCGGTTTGAGCCCCGATGCGACGGCGGGCTTGCTTGCGGCATCCGCCAACGTGCTCGCCGCGCTGTCCATGGTGAAAGATTTGCGGGCGAAAGATAAGGTCATCGTGGTGTCGTTCGCGGTTTGCTGCGCCTTTTTGTTCGGCGACCACCTGTCGTTTACCGCCAACTTCCAGCCGTCGTTGATCGTGCCCGTTTTGTTGGGTAAATTGACGGGAGGCATTTGCGCGATCGCGTTCGCGATGCTTCTGTCGGTCAAAAAAGCCGAGCAGCTCGAACGTGCCGACGAAGAGGCGTAGCGAAGTTGCGCGGATTGCTCGGATTGCGAAGGTTCGATGATGTCGGGGCCTCGAGGACGGCGGATACGCCGTCCTCGAGGCCAGCAAAGAGAGGGAGAGGGTGGTTTAT
>JAUNDR010000088.1 GCA_030525985.1 Slackia sp.
GCAGGACGATGGAAAGCGTCGTTTTCATGATGCTGGTCGGCGATGTTCGCTTCGCTGTCGTTCGATTCGAGCATGCGCCCACCTCCTTTACGATGTTTTCAATGTCTTTCCATGAAAATGAACATGGAAAGGTAGCAGTTCTCATACGAAGTGTAGCCGGAAGGAGCGCGTTGCGCAAACGCCGAGCGAAACGCTCGGAAAACATCCCGCTATTTCTCCACAGACTCGTCCCAGTCGAGCACGGCCCAGCCGCGGCGGCGCGCTTCGCGCGCGAGCGGATTGTCGGGCGTGACGGCGAAACCCCGCGTCGCGGCGGCGAGCATCGGCGTATCGGAATGATGGTCGCCGTATGCTTCGACAAGCTCCCAGTTGCCGGCACCGTAACGGGCATCGGCGTAAGCGCGGATCGCGCGCACCTTCTCTTCGCCCTCCACGCACGTTCCGTCGACATGCGTGGTGTAGCGGCCCTGGTCGTCGACGCGCATCTCGGTGCACAAGCACCCGTCGAACGGATGGAATGCCTGCGCGCGACGCACGATCGGGCCGAACGTCGCCGAAACGATCAAGACCTCGACGCCCTCGTCGTGCAAGCGCCGCATAGCCGCATCGGCCTGGGGACGAAAACGACCCGCACCTTCTATCTCGGCCTCGTAAAACGAGGCCAGAAATTCGTCCACGTCTTCTTTCGGCCTTCCCGCGAACGCCGTGAACACCTGGCCGCGCACCCATGCCTCGCTTTGCGGAAGACGCAGCTTGTATGCCGCCGCCCATGCCAGAACCTTCGAAATGACGCGCTTGCGCAACATGCCGCAGCGCCGGAGATGGCGAACCAAGATCACCGGCGAGTTGCCTCGGATGGAAGTCCCATCGAAATCGAATGCGGCGATCTTGTGTTTTGCTTGTTCGGACATGGCTGCGCGACCCTTCGCTTCTTGCTCGATATTCCGAGATGACGAAACATCGATTATAGCACGCGAAACGCCCGTCGCAGAACCCGCCTGCGCCGCCGCGCACGAGGCGCGGCGGCGCAGGCGGGATGCGTACTCAGGAACCGATCAGAAGGCGGCGCGGGAATCTTCGAATTGGGATGCGTACAGACGCGCATATGCTCCGTTCGCGGCAAGCAATTCGTCATGCGTTCCCTGCTCGACGATGTCGCCGTCTTGGAGCACCAAGATCAGATCGGCATTGCGGATCGTGGAAAGGCGATGCGCGATGACGAACGAGGTACGGCCCTTCATAAGGGCGTCCATCGCCATCTGGATGCGGCTTTCGGTACGCGTATCCACCGAACTGGTCGCCTCGTCGAGGATCAGCATGCGCCGATCGGCCAGAATCGCACGCGCGATGGCGATCAGCTGGCGTTGGCCTTGGCTGATATTGCTCGCATCCTCGTCTATCTCCATGTCGTAGCCGCCGGGAAGCGTGCGGATGAAATGGTCGGCGAACGCCGCTTTGGCAGCAGCCTCCACCTCTTCGTCGCTTGCATCCAAGCGGCCATAGCGGATGTTCTCGCGTATGCTGCCCTTGAACAGCCAGGCATCCTGCAGCACCATGGAAAACATCGAGCGCAGATCGCCTCTGTCCATATCGCGCACATCCGTGCCGCCGACGCGGATCGCGCCCGCATCGACATCGTAGAAACGCATGAGCAGCTTCACCACGGTGGTCTTGCCCGCGCCGGTCGGACCGACAAGCGCGACTGTCGACCCGGCGCCCACGCGCGCCGAGAAATCCTTGATGACGGGCGATTGCGCATCATAGCCGAAACGCACGTGGTCGAATTCGACATCGTCGGAAGACGGGACGCGCAACAGCGCGCCGTTCTCGCAGGGCTCTTCTTCGGATTCGTCGAGAAACGCGAACACGCGTTCGGCGGCGGCCGCCATCTGCTGCAAAACGTTGGACACCTGGGCGAGCTGCGTCATCGGCTGGGTGAAGTTCTTGACATACTGGATGAACGCCTGGATATCGCCCACCGTGATCGACCCGCGAATGGCGAACGCCGCGCCCGACACCGCCACCGCCGCATAGCCGAGATTCCCGATGAAATTCATGGCGGGCATCATCAGCCCCGAAAGGAACTGCGATTTCCATGCCGATTCGTACAGGGCGTCATTGCCCGCGCGAAACGCTTCGAGCGTCTTGTTCTCCTTGCCGAACGCGCGCATGACCGCATGACCCGAAAACGTCTCTTCGATGCATGCATTGACGACGCCGAGATTCTCCTGTTGCGCGCGGAAATACCCCTGGCTGCGCGAAACGACCGCCTTGACCAGCAGAAGCGAGAGCGGAATCGTGATAAGCGCGATAAGCGTCATGGGGATGCTTATCGCAAGCATCATAGCCACCACGCCCACCACGGTGACCGCGCTCGTGACGAGCTGCGTCAATCCCTGATTGAGGCTTTGGCCGAGCAGATCGACATCGTTGGTGATGCGCGAAAGCACATCTCCCGTGCTCGTGCGCTCGAAATAGCCCATCGGCATGCGCGAGATTTTTTCAGAAATCCGACGTCTCAGAAGATAGCAGGTCTTTTGCGACACGCTCGTCATCAGCCACCCTTGCACGAACGAACAGGCGGCCGAAACGGCATAAAGCGCAAGCGTGACCGCGAGGATGGTCGCAATGGCGTCGAAATCGATGCCACCCGTGCCTGCGATCTTCTCGCCTATGCCTTCGAACAGCTCGGTCGTGGCGGTCGAGAGCACCTTCGGACCGATGATATTGAACACGGTCGACCCGATTGCGAACGCGAGCACGGCCGCCAAAGCGAGCTTGAACGAGCCCATGAAGGCAAGCATCTTTTTCATCGCGCCCTTGAAATCGGACGCCTTCTCGCCATGCATCATCGCATGGGGCCCATGATGGCCCGCCATACCGCGGCGGTTACGCGGCATGGGGCCGTGGCCGGGATGCATCATCGCGAACCACCTCCTTTCAGCTCTTCCTCGGAAAGCTGGGAAAGAGCGATTTCGCGATACGCCGAACAGGTGCGCATCAGCTCCTCATGTGTGCCCTGCCCCGCCACCGATCCGTCTTCGAGCACCACGATGCGATCGGCGGAAAGCACCGTCGAAATGCGCTGGGCGACGATAAGGACCGTTTTGCCCGACAATTTTTCCGCGATCGCCTTGCGCAGGCGCGCGTCGGTTTCGTAATCGAGCGCCGAAAAGCTATCGTCGAACAGATAGGCGCGCGCATCGCGAGCCAAGGCGCGTGCGATGGAAAGGCGCTGGCGCTGTCCTCCCGAAACGTTCGTGCCGCCCTGGGATATCCCGGTCTCGAAGCCCTGTTCGCACGCATCGACGAAATCGGCGACCTGAGCCGTTTCGACGGCGAATCGCATACGCGCGTCATCTATCGAATCGTCGGCATACGAAACGGCGTCGGCGACGGTGCCCGAGAACAGGAATGCCTTTTGGGGAACGTAGCCGAATACCGCACGAAGGTCGTGCTGGGCAATGTCGCGCACATCCACGCCGTCGACGCGCACGGCGCCCGAATCCACATCGTAGAAACGCTCGATCAGCTTGATGACGGTAGATTTGCCCGAGCCGGTCGAGCCGATCACCGCCGTCGTCTTGCCCGCTTGCGCCGTGAAGCTCACGTGGTCGAGCACCGGATCGCTTTCCTTGTCGTAGGAAAACGTCACGTCATCGAAAGAGATTTCGACGCCGGAAGCATCGCGGCCTTCGGGAAACGGAAGCGTTTCGACGGCATCGACGATGGACGGGGCCGTTTCGAGAACCTCGTCGATGCGCTGCGCCGCCACATCGGCACGCGGAAGCATGACCGACACCATGCCGATCATCAAAAACGACATGATGACGACCATGGAGTAGGTGATGAAGGCGATCATGTCGCCCGTCTGGATGGCGCCTGCATCGATATACGAACCGCCCACCCACACGATCAGAACGGATACGGCGTTC
>JAUNDR010000023.1 GCA_030525985.1 Slackia sp.
GTGCCGCGCAGGCCTCTTCGGCGCTTCTCGCAATCTGGCGCCGTTTCCGTTAACGATGCATACGCTCTTTCAAATGCTCGATGGGATGCGTGTCGGCTACCCGGTAGGTGCCTGCGGCGATCAGCGGCATGATGAGCATGGTGAGCGCTCCCGCCGACACGAACACCGACGCCGTCGCCGCGTCCATGGCTCCGGCGTTCACCGCCACCGATGTGACGGCCACGATGAGCGGCAGCGCCGTGGTGCAGTACACGGCAACCGTCGCATGTCCGCGTCCTCCCAGCTCGGCGACCTCGGGGTCTTTGTCGCCGCGCATCGACAGGAAGATGGGCACGGCCCTGATGAGCACCAGCATGGCGATGAATCCCATCAGCAGCAGCGGGTCTTGCGCCACGGCGGACAGGTCTATTTTCGCGCCCGAAACCACGAAGAACAGGGGAATGAGGAACCCATAGCCGATGGCGTCGAGCTTCTTTTCAAGGTCGTGGTCTCCTTCGGGAATGATGTAGCGCAGCACGAATCCGGCCGCGAACGCGCCGAGCACGATGTCGAGATGGAAAAGCGACGAGATCGCCACCAGCGCAATGAGCAGCATCAAAACGGCGCGCACGAACGTCTGCGAGGTGGTGTCGCGTCCAGCGAAGAAGATGTCCCTGACGGGCCCTTCCTTTTTGGACGACTGATGTCCGAACACGGCGGTCAGCACCGCGATCGCGACGAAAAGAACCAGGATCGATATCGTCACCCAGGTCGAGCGCGTCGAAAGCAACAGCGCCATGGCCACGATCGGCCCCAGTTCGCCCCATGTTCCGTAGGAAAGGATCGAACTTCCCAGGCGCGTTTCCAAAAGCCCGCGTTCTTTGAGGATGGGCATGAGCGCGCCGATCGCGGTGGTGGTGAGCGCGATGGTCACGGCAAGTCCGTCGAGCCCGCGTGCCGACACGCTGGTGAAGCAATGCACGGCGGCGAACGCCAGGGCAAGCGTGATTCCCCAGGTGAAAAGCCCCCGCTTGCCTTCGCGACCCGTGACCGACCGCGGGTCTATCTCGTAGCCTGCCAGCAGGAAAAGCATCGCGCATCCCAGGTCGGAAAGGAGCATGACGCTTTCGTCGGGCCAGATGACATTTGCCATGAACGGCCCGAGAACCGCTCCGCCTGCAAGCAGGAGAACCGTTTCGGGGATGGGCTTGCGCGGGATGAGGTTGGCGATGACGGGCGCCAGCGCGGCAACGATGGCGATGATGGCAAGCGATACGAAGTCGTGGGTCATGATTTTCGATTCGTCGATGTCGGATGGAACCGTTCGAGGTTAGCACAAGGCGATGCGGCATTCGCGTCGTGCGCCCGTTGAAGCCGAATCGTGACGGAGGGCGCGCGAATTGCGGTGGAGGATGCGCGCGTTTTCGTTCGGCTTGGCCGCGAGCTGTTCGGCGTGCGCCTTGTGAGACGGAATGCCGGCGCAGGATGGGCGAATCGTGATGGAGGGATGTGCGTATTGCGTTGGGGGATGCACGAATCGCCGCAATCGCAATTTGCATCGTCGTGGGTGAATCGCCTTGTCGCGGGGGCGTGTATGTTTTCGTTCGGGCTGGGCTTGCGCGTCGTTCGGGCTTGGATCGTGTGCCGTTCGGCACGCGTCTTTCGAGGTGGAATGTGGGTCGGGAACGGTCTTCGTTTGCCGGCGCGCAGGAGACGATGCTGCTTCGTCCTGCTGTGCGAGTGCGCGAGGGCGACGTGGCGTGGCCTGCCGCGCGGGCGGCGTATCGAGGCCGTCGTGCGCGCGGAAAGGCGCGTTCGCAGGCGTGGCGTACTGTGTTGGCAGGCGTGGCGTACTAAAGAGGAATTTTCTGCCTTCGAAATCCACAAAATGACACTTTAGTACGTCTCGTCGCGGCCCAGGTTGTCTTGGTCGGCGTCTCGGGTGATTGCGACCTGGGCTTATGCCGGCGATGGCGGAATCTTCCACTTCGCTCGCCAATCGCATCCGTACTAAAAAGGAGTTTTTGGGATTTGCGGGACGGAAATCGCCGTTTTAGTACGTTTTGGCCAAACGGCACGCGGCCGGTCAAGCATGGCGCGCGTTCGGCCGAGTGCCGCGCGCGTCTGGTTGGCGTTGCAGGCGGCCGGTTGATGCTGTATTTGACCGGCCGAGTGTTGTGCACGGTTGCTCGAGCATTGCGTGCGGTCGGCGGCGTTGTGCGCAATCGGCTGGTGCTGCATACGGTTGGTTGAGCGTTGCACGACTCGGCTGGCTGTTTCCGCCCAAACAACCAGGAGGACCGCATTGCGTAGATTGGTCGGTTGCCCTTGGGCAATCGCCAGGACCGCATCGCACGGCTCAGCCGGTTGCCCTTGGCTGATCGCCGGGGCCGCATCGCGTGACTCGGTCGGCCGCTCTTGGTCGGTTGCCGAAGCGGTCGTTGACGGCGTGAAGGGGTTCTTGTTTCTCGACAAGAACGGGATGCCGACGGTGGCGCTTCACTGGGAGAAATACCTCAAACACGCAGTTCAAAATTGCAATCGCATATTTAGGGAAGAAATGCCCCGCATCACCCCGCATGTTTGCAGGCATACGTTCCGCATCAGGATGGTTGGAAACGGCATGAGCACCGTCAAGCTCCAGTATCTGATGGGGCATTCCGATATCGCGACAACATACGGCGTCTATACCCATCTCGAGCCGACCGACTTGAAAGATGAGCTTCTGGAACTCTGATGAAACGCCTGTTCAAAGCGTTGTTGTAAGAATTCGAGAGAATCGGTGTTTTACCACGTTTTCTACCACGTTTCCCAAGCGATAGGCGGCGAAGCTTGCGACGAGAGCCCTGTTTCCGTCGGCCCGTCTGCCATAATGGACGGCGACCGCAAGTTGGAAGCAATCGCTTGAACAGGAGAAATGCCAATCATGGAAAATCGTCGCTCCCTTAACCGCATCATGTTCGTCTGCCATGGGAATATTTGCCGTTCCACCATGGCCGAGTTCGTCATGAAGGATTTGGCGAACCGCGCGGGTCGTGCCGCCGACTTCGTCATCGCGTCGAGCGCCACCAGCACCGAAGAAATCGGCAACGACACCCATCCCGGCACCAAGCGCGTGCTCGCCAAACACGGCGTTGCCGTCACGCCGCGCGGAGCCGTGCAGCTGCGAGCGTCCGATTACGATGCGTACGACCTGTTCATAGGCATGGACGCCGCCAATATCCGCAATATGCGCCGCATGTTGAAAGGCGACCCCGAAAACAAGGTGCACAAGCTTCTCGAGTTCGCCGAAGGAAGCGATGCCGATTCCGCCGCCGATGTGGCCGACCCCTGGTATACGGGCGATTTCGAAACCACCTACGCCGACGTGCTGCGCGGTTGCGAGGCCTTGCTTGCCTGGCTGCGTTAAGCGAAGTGGCGGCAGGGCCGTCTCGTGCTTCTTCATGGATGCTATACTGTATAGCATCCATGAAAGGGGGGCGCATGCAGACGGTTCAGATGAACGTTCGCATCGATGGCGACATAAAGTCGTCGGGCGATCGCGTTCTTGCGAATGTCGGATACTCTCCGTCGATGGCGGTTCGCGCACTCTGGTCTTTCCTTGCCCGAAATGAAGGGGATGAACAGGCGATAGTCCAGGTCTTGCGCTCGCTCGATTCCGACAAGGACGGCGAACGCGAGCGTGAAAGGCAACGACGTCTTGCGGCGTTCGAGCGCGGTTCGCATATGTTCGAAGACGCGCTTGAGCGTTCGGGGGTATCCGTGAGCGATGAGACGGCAAGCATGTCCGCGGAGGAGCTCATGGATATCGCCTATGCCGACCGGCTCGATGGCGAGGAGGCGTCGTGGAAGAAAAAAGAATGAGCCTTCTGCTCGATTCGAATGTATGGCTCGATTACTTCATCGCGAAAAGACCCGGTCATGCGGATGCCGTGCGGCTTATCGGCGAGGCGTGCAGGAAGGACGTGACGCTTCTTTGCACTTCGTTCATCATGAAGGACGTCTTTTACTTGCTCGGCGTTATATTCAAGAGGGAGGAGCGTGCGCTTGCGGGCTCTCTTTCTCATGATTCGGCTGCGGCGGTGAATGAGGCGATTTGGGGGTGTATTCGCTGCATGAACGAAATGGCGACCGTCGTGGGCTCCGATGCGGTCGATGTGTGGCTCGCCATGAAGCTACGTTCGGTGCATGGCGATTTGGAAGACGATCTTGTGGTGGCCGCCGCCAAAAGGGCAGAGACGACGTATCTGGTCACCAATGACGAGCGCCTTATCAAGCATGCGCCCGTAGCGGCGCTCATGCCGGCCGACGCCCTTGCCATGGTCGCATAGCGCCGCCGTCTCCGACTTGTCCGGTCTCATAGCGCCCTCGCCCTTGAATCCGTTCGGTCGCACATAACGCCGCCGCCCTTGGATCCGCTCGATCGCATCGAAGGGATGTATTCCCGCCGGCGCTTCTTGCTGCGCGGCGGCGGATGTTTCCTATCTGTTTCCAAACCGAGGCTCGTTCGGGGATGCTCGCTCTAGCACTCTCTATAAAAGAGTGCTAACCTTGGTTCCTGTTCGACGAAGCGCGGATATCGCGATTCGCGATGCCCGTACGACTCGGAAAACGCGGGTCGAAAACGGGTCGCGTGCAGAGAGAGGACTGGCTCATGCCTAAGGAAATCGCTTTTAACGCCGATGCTCGCAGCGGGCTTGCTGCAGGCGTTCATAAACTGGCCGATGCCGTCAAGGTCACCCTCGGTCCCAAGGGCCGCTTCGTAGCCACCCAAGACGATCGCTATTGGAAGGCTCCCCAGGTCACCAACGATGGCGTGACCGTCGCGAAAGATATCGAGTTCGCCAACCCCATCGAGCAGATGGGCGCGAAGATGGTTCGCGAGGTTGCCGGCCAGACCGATAACGAAGTCGGCGACGGCACCACCACCGCAACGCTTCTGACCGACGAGCTCGTGACCGTCGGCCTGCGCAGCATCGCCGCAGGCGCCGATCCGATCGCCATTCGCAAGGGCATCCAGCGCGCCGCCGCGGCCGCTATCGAAGCGGTGAAGGATAACGCCATCGCGATCGAAACCCACGAGCAGACCGCCAATGTGGCCACCATTTCCGCAGGCGACGCCCTCATCGGCGAGAAAATCGCCGAGGCCATCGACGAGGTGGGCAAAGACGGCGTCATCATCGCCGAGAAGTCGCAGACCTTTGGCATCGAGGTGGATGTGAAGAAGGGCCTCATGTTCGAGCGCGGCTTCATGTCTCCCTACATGGCCGACGACATGCCCAACATGTGCGGCGAGCTCGAAGAGCCTTACGTGCTGGTCACCGACCAGAAGATCCAGAACATCCAGGATATCCTCCCCGTGCTCGAGGCCGTGAAGCAGTCGGGCCATCCGCTGCTGATCGTCGCGGGCGACGTGGGAACCGAAGCGCTCAACACGTTGCTGCTCAACAGGATGCGCGGCGCGCTGAACGTCGTGGCCGTGCAGTGCCCCGGCTACATGGAGAGCGATTCCCGCAAGAAGCAGAACATGGACATCGCCATCCTCACGGGCGGCCAGGTGGTCTCGCCCGAGTTCGGCCTCACGCTGACCGACGCCACCAAGGCCATGCTCGGCCGCGCCAAGAAGGTGAAGATCACCAAGGATTCCACGCTGATCGTGGGCGGCTTGGGCAACAAGGACGCCATCGAAGAGCGCTGCAAGCAGATCAAGGCGGAATACAGTGCCACGACCAGCCGCGGCGAGCGTCGCGAGCTGCGCGAGCGCCTGGCGAAGATGTCCGGCGGCATCGGCGTGCTGCGCGTCGGCGCCGCAACCGAGACCGAGCTCATCTCCACGCGCCGTCGCATCGAGGACGCCATCCGTTCGGTGCAGTCCGCTTTGCGCGAAGGCGTGGTTGCGGGCGGCGGCACCGCTTTGCTGCAGGCCATTCCCGCGCTCGACGTCCTTGAGGCCGAGGGCGACGAGAAGGTGGGCATCGACATCGTGCGCAAGGCGCTCGAGGCTCCGGTGCGCACGATCGCCGAGAATGCGGGCCTTGAAGGCAACATCGTCGTGGAAGAGTGCAAGAAGCTCGAGAAGGGCCATGGCCTGAACGCCGCTACCGGCGAATACGGCGACATGGTTGCCATGGGCGTGGCCGACCCCACCGAGGTGGTTCGCACGTCGCTCGAAGCCGCTGTGTCTCTGGCGTGCCTCATCCTGGTCACCGAGGTTTCCATCAACGAGAAGGTTGAAGAAATCACCTGGGAAGACCTGGGCATCAACATCAAGAAATAGCGTCGGCGGTTCGCCGAAACGCAGGCAAGGCGTCGTCTCGCAAGGGGCGGCGCCTTCTTTCGATAGAGGGAAGGGGAGCGCCATGGCTCGAAGCAAGGTAGTCAACGAACCGAAAATCAAAAATCCGCTCATCAAGGCCATCCGCGAACTGCTCGAGCACCGGGCGTTGTGGCTGTATCTTCTGACCGACGAGGCGAAAAAGGCGGGCGCCGATCCCGCGCAATTCGCTCCTGCCGCGGTGAAGCGCTGCGGATTGTTCCAAGGAGCCGAGCTCGTTGCCAAAGGCGGCGGCACGAAAAGCCTGAAAAGTCTCAAGAAGGGGCTTTTCGGCAAGCCTGCGCAGATGGTTTTCGAGATGGACGTGAAAGACGTGCAGGACGACCGCTTCGAATTGGAATTCCATTACTGCCCGCTCGTGAAGGCGTGGCAGAAGCAGGGTTGCACCGACGAGGAGATTTCCGATCTGTGCGATTGGGCCATGTGCGGCGATCGCGGCATCGGGGAGGCGTATGGCTGCTCGCTCGACCTGCCCAAAACCATCGCGCGCGGCGATGACGTGTGCCACCTGATCTATCATCGATAGCTTGAACGAAAACGGGCGCCCCTGCGGATCGGTTCGCAGGGGCGCAGTCGTTTCGCTCGGCGGATCCGCTAGATTCCCAGCCGCTCTTCGAGGGCCTGGTTGATGATGCGCAGCGCCTTCACGCGCGCGTAGTATTTGTCGCTCGATTCCAGGATGCGCCACGGAGCGTAGGTGGTCGAGGTCAGGCGGAACATGTCGTCCACCGCGGCGGCGTATTGCGGCTGCTTGTCGCGATTGCGCCAATCCTCGGGGGTTATCTTCCATTGCTTGTCGGGATTGGTTTCTCGGTCGTTGAAACGGCGCAGCTGCTCGTCGGCATCGACCGCAACCCAGAACTTCAGCAGAATCGCGCCCCAGGCCTCAAGCTCGTGCTCGAATTCGTTGATTTCGTCGTAGGCGCGCGCCCACTGCTCGGGCGAAGCGAATCCTTCCACGCGCTCCACCAGCACGCGGCCGTACCAGCTTCGGTCGTAGATTCCCACGTGGCCCGCGCGGGGCAGGCGCGTCCAATAGCGCCACAGATGCGGATGCATGAGCTCGGGTTTGGTGGGCGCCGGGCTGGGGAATACCGTATAGGCGCGCGCGTCGATCGCCTGCGCCACGCGCTTGATGTTGCCGCCCTTGCCTGCGGCGTCGTCGCCTTCGTAGAGCAGCATCAAGGGAATGCGCGCCCGATACATCTTCAGCTCAAGCTCGCCGAGACGCTTCTGCTCTTTTTTGAGCGCTTCGACGTATTCTTCGCGCGCAAGGGAAAGCGTGTAGTCGATATCCGCCAGGCGCGGCGGGCGGGCCACCATGGTGAAGCGCGAATGGGCAGGGGCCAGCGCGCTTTGGGCGCGCGCAGCTTCGTGCGCGGCGTCCAGCACGGCTCGCGTTTCTTCCGCGCTGCGCTCGCGCGGATCGGCCGTTTGCGCCAGTCCTGCGCTGTTTTGCGCGGCTTTGGCGGCGGCGCGCGCGGCGGCAGGGTCTTCTTCGGCGCCGATGGCGCGCTCGAGGGCGGACACCAAGGTGCGGCAGATCGTCAGATTGGCGGTGCGTTTGTCTTCGCCGTTGACCATGGTCCAGCGTGCGAAATCGAAATCGGTGCGCCTGAGCAGTTCGTCGTATTGGGCGTAGGTGGCGTCGTAGTCTTCGATGTGCGCAAGCTCCTGTTCGCTCACGCGCCAGCTGGTGTCGGGGTTTTCATGCAGGCGGCGCAGGCGTTTTTCCTGGGCCTTCCGAGAGATGTGCACGAAGAACTTCACCATGATGTAGCCGTCGGCGGCAAGCTGGCGTTCGAATTCCTCGACAGCCGATTGGTACAGGCGGATATGGTCGTCGCGGTCGGTGTAGAGCAGGCGGCGTGCGGCGGCGGTGTACCACCCGCGTTCGTAGATGGTCATGTCGCCGCGCGGGCCGAGCGCATCCCAAAATTCCTGCATGAGCGGGGCGAATCCGGTCACGCCCGTCTTCATGTCGCGAAAGCGGGCGGCTTCTTCCTCGTCGAAGGTCGAAAGCACGTGCACGTGGGTTGCGCGCGCGTCCAGGTTGTACAGCAAATCCCCGATGCGGCTGCCTTTGCCGGCGCCGTTCCATCCTTCGAACAGCACCACGAGACCGATGCCTTTCGCGCGCGCCTTCTGCTGCAAAACGACGAGTTTCGTCATGAGTTCGTCGTAGACGGGCTTGTATGCTTCCTTCGTCATTTTTCGGGAAAGATCGACTTGTTCGAGCATGAGGGCCCCTTTCTGCTCAGAGATGCATGAGGGAAGTGTAGCTTTCTTCCGCGCCCCGTTCGTTCCGACTGGCAAGAAAAAGCGTGCGCGCGGCGGATTCGGGCTCTCGCGGGCCTGCGGGCATGGCGTCGAAAGATACGGACGCCGCATAGGCGAGGGAAGGGCGGCTTCGTTGTCGGAGCCGCCTTTTTCATGCCGCGCCCATCGACGCATTGCCTGGAGGGCGAGCCGCCGTTCGCCGCCTCGCCGCTGCGTTTCGGCGCCCGCGGCAAGGCGGCGGCGTCCCTTTACGCCAAATAGGTGTCAAACGTCGCGCGGCGGAGCATGGCGCGCGAGGCCTACGGCTATAATTGAAAGAAAGGGGATGTTTTTCTCCGTCGGGCCATGCGTCGAGGAGGGCAATCATGGCAGATGTCGAAACCGTCAAGACCGAAAAGGCCGCGTCGTACGAAGCCCGGGTGGAACCCGAGGCCAAAGACGTCAAAGCGGCGAAAGCCAAGGGCCGTCCGAAGACGAAATCCTATATGCAGAATCGCGAGCTGTCGTGGCTGTCGTTCAACGAGCGTGTGCTCGATCAGTCGATCGATCCCAACGTGCCGCTGCTCGAGCGCATGAAGTTCATCGCCATTTGGCGCTCTAACCTGCAGGAATTCTTCATGGTGCGCGTGGGCAGCCTGCTCGACCTCGAGCTGGCGAAAGAAACCGTCTACGACAGCAAGACCGGCATGACGCCCGCCGAGCAGCTCGATGCCGTCTATGCCCGCGTGCGCGAGCTCACGCCGCAGGTGTCGGAGGATTTCCGCACCGTGCGCCATCAGCTTGAAGCCCAGGGCATCCATCAGCTCTATCCCGACGAGCTCACCCCCAAGCAGTACGACCAGCTCGTACAATATCTGAAGGTCAACGTGCTGCCGCTCGTTTCCCCCCAGATCGTCAATGCCACGCATCCGTTCCCTCATTTGGAAAATGGCGCGCTCTACATCGCCGTGCGCCTGGACGATCTGCCCGAGGAGCAGCCCAAAGGCATGTCGAAAGACCGCCGCAAGGCATATCGTGCCAAGGCCGCCGAAGACGTGGTGATGGGCATCATCCCCATGCCGCTGAACTGCCCGCGCACGATCAGGCTCGACAGCGAAGACGGCGGATATTCGTTCATCCTGCTCGAGCATGCCCTCGAGATGACGGCGGACAAGATCTTCAGCATGTATCCGGTCAAGCATGCCAACGTCATCCAGGTGACGCGCAACGCCGACCTGGACACCTACGAGGAATCCGACGAATACGACGAGGATTTCCGCAGCCACATGAAGCGCATCCTGAAAAAGCGCAGCCGTCTGGCGCCCGTGCGCCTGGAAAGCGAGCGCCCGCTCTCCAGCGTGACCGAGCGCTTCCTCGCCAAACGCCTGGGACTGAAGCGCAATCAGATCTATTCGGTGGGATTGCCGCTCGACATGGGCTATGCCTTCGCGTTGCCGAGCATGGTGGGCCCCGAGCTTTCCGCGCCGTTCGTCGACGAGCCCGCAAGTCCGCAGTGGCCCGCCGAGCTGGTGCGCGGCAGGAGCATCATCGAGCAGGTGCTGCAAAAAGACGTCATGCTGTCGTATCCGTACGAGACCATGGACGCCTTCGTGCATCTGCTGCAGGAAGCGGCGACCGACCCCGACGTGCTTTCCATCAAGATCACGCTGTATCGCCTGGCCAGCCAATCGCGTCTGGCGGAAGCTCTGATCACCGCCGCCGAAAACGGCAAGGAGGTCACGGCGCTGTTCGAGCTGCGCGCCCGCTTCGACGAAAACAACAACATCGAATGGTCGCAGCGTTTCGAGCAGGCGGGATGCAATATCATTTACGGCTTCCGCGACTTCAAGGTGCACAGCAAGATTTGCGCTATCACACGCCGCTCCGATGCGGGGCTGCAGTTCATCACGCAGCTCGGCACGGGCAATTACAACGAAAAGACCGCCAAGCTCTACACCGACCTGTCCATGATCACGGCCGATCCGGAAATCGGCCAGGATGCCGCCATGTTCTTCCGCAGCATGCAGCTTGAAAGCGCGACGGATGCCTACCAGACGCTTATGGTGGCGCCGCTCATGATCAAGCAGGGCCTGTGCCGCATGGTCGATCGCGAAATCGAGAAGGCGAAAGCGGGCCTTCCCGCCGAAATCATGATGAAGACGAATTCGGTCACCGACAAAGAAGTGATCGAGAAGCTGGCGGAAGCGAGCCGCGCGGGCGTGAAAACCACCATGCTCGTGCGCGGCATTTCGTGCCTGGTGCCGGGCATCGAAGGCGAGACCGACAATATCCGCGTGGTCAGCGTGGTGGGCCGCCTGCTCGAGCATTCCCGCATTTACGTGTTCGGCGCGGGCGACGACAAGAAGGTCTATCTGTCGAGCGCCGATTTGATGACGCGTAATCTGGATAAACGCGTCGAGATCGCCTGGCCGGTCAACGATCCCGACCTGCGCCGGAAGGTGTTGGGCTATTTCGACGCCATGCTGTCCGATACGGCGAAGCTGCGCGAACTTCTGCCCGACGGAACGTATACCGAGCTGGGGCATTTCGTGCCGAAAGACGAAAACGGCACGCCGACGGCGCGTCCGTTCGACGCCCAGGACCACCTGATCAAGGAGGCGTATGTGGCGGCCGAGCATGCTCCGCGCGCGGCTGCGCCGAATCTGATCATGCACGGTCGCTTGTCCACGCAGATCGAGGCGCTGGCGGAAGAGGCCTACGACGATTTGGTATATGAGCGCGAAGCGGAGCGCGAGGCCCGTGCCATCGACATGGAGATGGATGCCGATTTCGTGCGCTACGAGGGCAAAGAGGCGCGTGCGCAGGAAGAAGTCGCGTGCGTTTCCGCTTCCTCTTCCGATGAGAAAGAGGCCGACGCTCCCGATGCCGCGCCGTCCGCATCCGCCGTGCGTGCATCGGCGCTTGCGGGAGAAAGCATCGGCGCCCATGCCCGCATCGCGCCTGTCGCCAAGCATGTCGCCGACGCCGAGGAGGCCTCCGTCGGAGGGGAGCCCGAGAAGGCCGCCGACGAGGCTCCTGCCGAAGGATCGTCCGAGAAAGCCGCCGACGCCGATGCAGGCGATGCCGCCGCTGCTTGCACATCCGGGCAAACGACCGAATCGATGACCGAGGCCTCGCTTCGCGGCAAGGTGACCACGTCGTTTATCGCGGGCGATGCCGTACGCGTCCCGGTCGAACCCGATGCGATCGCGAGCGAGCCCGTCAGCGCCCAAACCGACCGCGCCGCGCTGCACAGGGAGCCGATCGGCGCTCCCGCTGACGACCTTCCCGACCGCGAGGCCCCCGGCCGTTCGATAGAAATGCCCAAGAAGAAGGGCTTTTTCTCGAGGCTTTTCGGCCGATAGGCGAACGCGCCCGCATATGCGCGGGCGCCGACGATTCCGCCTTTTGCGCATTTGACGAAAGGTGTCGGTTCGGCAACCGCCATCCGTGGAGATTGCGTGAAGCGATGCTCTGCGGTAGTATCGATACTTTGAAAAAGCGAAAAAGCTGCAGGCATCAAGGAGGAAGACATGGAGCTGTTCGGAGTGCAGGTGCCCATGGCGGCTGTGTGGATCGTCGCCGCTATCGTGGTCATTATCATCGTCGGATTCATCGTGAAGGGCTTCATCGAAGAGATGAAGAAATAGCACGTCGATTCGTCGTCATGGGAAAGACCCGTCGAGCATTTGCTCGGCGGGTCTTTTGCTTCGTCGGCAAGAAGACGCATGCGGCTTGCTTGCCGTTCGTTCTTTGCCTACGATACGGGCCATGAAGAAACGATATGACAGAGCGCACGGCGGACAAGCCGGTCCGTGCGCGGGTTTTCAGGCCCATCCCGACGCCCGGAATGCGCGCGGCGCATACGTGCGTCCGGCCGATGGCGTTTCGCCCCATGCCGTCTCGGCGATGCCGGGCGCCTCTCTTGCCGAGGAGGCCCAGGCGTATTCCCGCGCGCGATACGGCGCGGCCGCATGCGGCCCGAAGAAGCGCAAGGCGAAGAAGAGCCCCGTATGGACGGCCGTGTCCATTGTCGCGGCGATTGTTCTTGCGGCGTGCTTGGTCGCGCTCGGCGTGATCGGCTACGGTTACTGGCACGGCACCAAGGTGTATGACGACATCGCCCAGCAGGCGTTTCCCCAAAAGGAGGCGGATGCGCTGGCGTCCATGACCGTCGATTGGGATGCGCTGCTCGCCCAAAACTCCGATACGGTGGGTTGGATCTACATGCCCGGCACGAGCATCGATTATCCGATCGTGCAGGGAGAAACCGACGAAGAGTATCTGAAGAAGGATTTCGCGGGCAATACGGGCGGCATCGTGCATAAGGGCGCGATCTTCCTGTCCGCCGACAACGACCCCTCTATGGCCGACCACAACAATGTGATTTACGGGCACAACATGAACGACGATACGATGTTCGCCCATCTTCTTCAGATGGCCGACCAGCAGGTCTTCGATAGCGCGCGCACGTTCTACGTGTTCACGCCCACGCAGAATTACCGCTGCTCGACCTTTGCGCTCGACGTGGTGGATTCCACGCAGACCTCCATTCTTCAGTTCGATTTCCCCGATTCGAATGCGATGGCCGATTACGTGGCTTCGCGCATCGAGGAATCGGTGCCCGCGCCGCCCCAGGATGTGGATGCCGCGGCGGCATCGAAGCTGTTCACGCTTATCACCTGCGGCGACGATTACGCCACGACGCGCGCGGTGCTCTTCGGCGCCGTGGTCGAAGCGGCGGTTCCCGACAACGCGCCGGCGGAGTAGGAGGCGCTCGCGGCGGAATGTGCGCGTCCATGCGCTCTTCGACATCGTAGTTTTCCTATCAAGGCCCATGCTGCTATGGCGGTATGGGCTTTTCCGTGTCATTATGGGGAAAGGCTGAAAAACGCAACGCGTTTCACATACGCGGCGGAACGAAAGGGAGACACATGACTCAGGTGACTTATGCCGATGCCGGCGTCGATATCGAGGAAGGCGCCGCTGCCGTAGACGCCATCAAGGACGCGGTGCATTCGACGTATCGCCCCGAGGTCATCGGCGATATCGGTGGTTTCGGCGGCCTGTTTTCCGCGGCGGCCATGAAGGATATGGAAGACCCCATCCTCATTTCCGGCACCGACGGCGTGGGCACCAAGCTCAAGGTGGCCCAGCTGATCGGCAAGCATGACACGGTGGGTATCGACCTGGTTGCCATGTGCGTGAACGACATTTTGGCATGCGGCGCCGAACCGCTGTTCTTCTTGGACTACATCGCCATCGGCAAGCTGCGCAAAGAGCATGTCGCGGGCGTCGTGGGCGGCATCGCCGACGGCTGCCGCCAGGCGGGCTGCGCCTTGGTGGGCGGCGAGATGGCGGAGCATCCGGGCGTCATGGATCCCGATGATTACGACCTGTCCGGCTTCTGCGTGGGCGTAGTCGACCGTCCGAAGATGATCGGCCCCGACAACGTGGCGGAAGGCGACGTGGTGGTGGGCCTGCGTTCGAGCGGTTTCCACTCCAACGGCTATTCGCTGGTGCGCAAGGTCATGGTGGAGGGCAAAACCGCCGATGACCTGGCTCAGACCGACGAGCGCTTGGGCGGCAAGACGATCGGCGAGGCGCTGATCGAGCCGACGCGCATTTACGTGAAGCCTGTTTTGTCCTGCCTGCGCGAGCTTCCCGGCGCCGTGCATGCGCTCGCCCACATCACGGGCGGCGGCATGACCGAAAACCTCAACCGCGCGCTGCCGAAGCATCTCGATGCGCTGGTCGATCCCGCATCGTGGGAGGTCCCGGGCATCACGCAGATGGCCGTGGAGGCTGCGGGCCTTTCCGACGAAGAGGCGCTCAAGACCTTCAACATGGGCATCGGCATGGCGCTGATCGTGGACGCATCCCAGGTGGAGGCCGTGATCGAGCAGCTTAAGACGTCGGGCGAAGAGCCGTGCGTCATCGGCAAGATCATTTCCGGCACGGGTTGCGTGCAGTATCCTGAGAAATAGCGTGTCGCCGTCGGGTTCGGGTTTGCATCCGGTCTCGAGCCTGGCGTAGGGAAGCGAAGGTGGCAAACGCGACCTTCGCTTCCTTTGTTTTGATGCATGAAGCGAAAGGAAGGAGCGCCATGGCGCTGAAGATCGGTGTTCTTATTTCGGGTTCGGGTTCGAACTTGCAGGCGATTATCGACGAGATAGAGGCGGGCCGCCTCGATGCGGAGATTCGCGTGGTCATTTCGAGCCGTCCCGATGCGTACGGTCTCGTGCGCGCAAAAGAGGCGGGCATCCAGACCATCGCGCTTTCCAAAGACGTCTATGCCGCCGACGTCGATGCGGCCAATGAGGCGATTGCGACCGAGTTGGTGCATGCCGGCTGCGAGTACGTGGTCATGGCGGGCTATATGCGCAAAGTGACCGACGCCATTCTCATGGCGTTCCCCGATCGCGTCTTGAACCTGCATCCCGCGCTGCTGCCTTCGTTCAAGGGCGCGCATGCCATTCGCGATGCGTATGAAGCGGGCGTGAAAGTGACGGGCGTCACGGTGCATTTCGCGAATGCGGAATACGACAAGGGCCCGATCGTCGCGCAGCGCGCGGTGGAAATCGCCGAAGACGACACGCTCGATTCGCTCGAGGCGAAGATTCACGAGGTAGAGCATGGGTTGTACCCCGAGGTGCTGCAGAAGATCGCCGAAGGCCGCGTGACGGTGGGCGACGATCGCAAGGTGCATATCGCATAGCGTGCGTTCTGCGTTGCGATTTCGACCGGCTTCGCGGTGTCGTGGGCGGAGGCTCCGTTTTGCGTTTGTCGCGCGCTCGCAATGCTGATATATTCTTATATAAGGATAAACGGACCCCCGCTTGCCGGGGGTTCTTTTGCGAAGCGGGCCGCATCGCCGCGATGGCTCGGGGCGGGCGCTGCGTTTGCGTCGTGCATTCCGACAAACGCGCCGATGCCTCTTTTCGGGGTCGGCATGCGGCGGCTTCTTCGCAGCGGGTCGTATGAAAGGAATATGACATGCAGAAAGAAACGCTTCTCGCCATTGCCGCCGATCTGCGGGCGGGGCGCGCCGTCGAGCTTTCGACGGAGGATTTCCCGTGCTTTTCGGCCGAGGCCGCCGAAGCCGACAAGCGCACGTCGCCTGAGGCGCTCGCCCGCATTTCCGCGAGCCTGACGGTGGAAGACGCCTGCGTGTTCGAGCGTGCCGCCCGTGCGATCGACGAGGGCGATCTGGCATGGATCGGCTTCAAGGTGGTCGAAGATGCGGCCGTCGCGGTGACCAACGTGGATAACGAAGTCACGAAGAAGTACGGCGATACGGGCAGTGCCGACGGACGCGACCTGGTGTTCTTCTGCAATGATGCCAAAGAGGCCGTGGCGGCGCGCGAATATTCCGCCCGCGATTTCTTCCAGATGAAAGACGTCACGCGCGGCCCCTCCATGCACAACGATCAGTTCGACGGCCTTACCTGGACGTCGGTGGCGCTATTCGACCCGGTGAAGGTGTGGCTGCTCGGCGCATCCGACGTGGCGGTTGAAACGGCCATTCTCGCGCGTCATGTCGGCTTCGAGGTGGAAGTGGTCGACGACGACGCCTCTTTCCTCAACGAGGAGCGCTTCCCCGATGCCAAGCGCACGCTCATCGATTCGTTCGACGACCTTGCCGCCATCGAGGCCGATCCCGCCGATTACGTGTGCGTGGTCACGCGCGGCCATATGCACGACCCCGAGGGCTGCGTGTGGGCGAGCGAGCAGGGCGTGCATTACGTGGGCATGATGGGCTGCAAGGGCAAGAACAGCCGCGTGCACGACTTGTGCCTGGAAGCGGGCATGACCGAGGAGCAGTGGGATGCCGTCAAGCGCCCCATCGGCTTGAAGTTCGGTGCGAAAACCCCTGCCGAACTGGCCATTTCCATCGTGGCGGAGTTGGTGGACGTGCGCTACAAGCAGCGCTACAGCCAAGAAGCCCGCGACAAGCACGACAACGGCCTTTGGTAGGCAGTCTGCCGCGGTTTTCGACGACTTGAAAAGGCGCTTCGCTTCGCGAACGCACGCATGAGTGCGTAGCTGTTCGACGGGGCGTCGCCGACTTGCGACGGCGCGTCCGTTTCGGGCGCGCTGTTTCTTTCGAGCGGTCGCATGTTCGAGCGGCATCGCGGCAAGCCGGAAGGCGATGGCGGCTCCGTGCATTGCGGGTTTCGATGTTGCGCGCTCGGCGGTGCGGCGAACCTGTGCGCTTGCTGCGCGCACCGCTCTGCCGCCGCTTCCGCAGCTGCGCATCGGGCCGCACATCCCACGCGCGCATGGGCGCGTCGCGATGCTCTGTCGTACACCGTGCGTTCGAGCTTGCTCCGCGATGCGCTTGCGCATCCCGCTCCGTTCGTGGCTGCCTGTTTCGGTCTTTTTCGCCATGTCTTGCAGCGAGGTGGGTTCTCGATGCCTCGATACCACGATATATTGTGGCGATTCGCGGCAATTCGTCGAAGCGCGCCGTCCGCCGTGAGCGTGGCGGCGCGTCGGGGTTACTATGGAATCGTTGCGATTGCAGCAGCTATGGCTGACGTCTCACAGGAAGGAAAAGCAGGATGAGCAATCCTCAGGTCAAGCGAGCGCTCATGTCGGTCACCGATAAAACCGGCATCGTGGAGTTCGCCCGCGCGCTTCATGAAGAATTCGGCGTGGAAATCGTATCGACGGGCGGCACCGCCAAGGTCATCGAGGCCGCCGGCATTCCCGTGCGTCCGATTGACGATCTGACCGGATTCCCCGAGATGATGGACGGCCGCGTGAAAACCCTGCATCCCAAGGTGCACGGCGGCTTGCTCGCCAAGCGCGACAACGCCGAGCACATGCGTCAGGCCGAAGAGCATGGCATCGGCATGATCGACATGGTGGTCGTGAACCTGTATGCCTTCGAGAAGACGGTCGAGTCGGGCGCTGAGTTCGGCACCTGCATCGAGAACATCGACATCGGCGGTCCGTCCATGCTGCGCTCCGCCGCGAAGAATTTCGAGAGCGTCGCCGTGGTCACTGAGCCTGCGCGCTATGACGCCATCCTCGAAGAGATGCGCGCCAACGACGGCGCCACCACGCGCGAGACCCGCGTGGCGCTGGCGCTCAAGGTGTTTGAGACCACCAACGCCTACGACGGCGCGATCGCCCGTTGGCTGGGCGGCCAGCTGAACGAGGCTGCCGATATGTATCCCGAGCAGCTCGATCTGCATCTGGAGAAACAGCAGGACCTGCGTTACGGCGAAAATCCGCACCAGAGCGCCATGTACTACCGCATGCCCGAGCTCGCTTCCGCGCATTCGCTGGTGAACGCCGAGCAGCTCAACGGCAAAGAACTTTCGTACAACAACATCCTCGACACCGACGCCTGCTGGGCGATTGCGCGCGAGTTCGACGAGCCTGCCGTGGTCATTCTGAAGCACCAGAACCCCTGCGGTTCGGCGACCGCCGCTACGGTGGAAGAGGCCTACGACAAGGCGTTCGCATGCGACCCCAAGAGCGCATTCGGCGGCATCATCGCCGCCAATGTGGAGGTGTCGCTCGCCATGGTGGAGCACATCAACGAGAACAAGCAGTTCGTCGAGGTGCTGATCGCTCCGTCGTATGAGCCCGCCGCGCTCGAACTGCTGCAGCAGAAGAAGAACCTGCGTGTGCTGCGCACGGGCGGCGTGGATGCGCCTGCTGCGGTGGAATATCGTACCGTCGACGGCGGCATGCTTGCCCAGTGCGTCGATCGCGTGAACGAGAAGCCGGAAGACTTCACCGTTCCCACCAAGCGCAAGCCCACCGACGAAGAGATGCACGAGCTTCTGTTCGCGTGGAAGGTGTGCAAGGGCGTGAAGTCCAACGCCATCTTGGTGTCGAAAGACCATGCGGGCATCGGCATGGGTCCCGGCCAGCCGAATCGCGTGGATTCCGCGAAGCTTGCGTGCGAGCGTGCGCATGAGGCATGCGAGCGCATGGGCGTTGTGGCCGACGGTTTGGTGTGCGCGTCCGACGCGTTCTTCCCGTTCCGCGACGGCGTGGACCAGCTGGCGAGCTACGGTATCACCGCTGTGATCCAGCCCGGCGGCTCGGTTCGCGACGAGGAAGTCATCCAGGCGTGCGATGAGCACGGCATCGCCATGGTGTTCACCGGCCATCGCCACTTCCGTCACTAAGCGTCGAACTGGCGGAAAGCCGATTCGATGTTCTCCAGAGGGAGGCGACCCAGCCGGGTCGCCTCCCTCGTTGCGTTAAGCCTGCTCGATTTTTATCGATAGGATGGACGCGAGGTCTTCGGTGATTTGTTTTTCGATTCGAAGCCGATTTTTCAAGAAAAGCGACCCGGGTGGGTCGCTTTTCTTGCTTTTGCACGAAATTCGGTCCGTCAGTCCGGTTTTTTCGGCTATGGTACGGACTTACGCTAGTCGTGCGGTATCGCTCTCGAGCGACCTGGGACAATGTGCTGCGATTCCAGGATTCGCGCGCGTCAGCGGCTTGCTTCAGCGCCACAGCCGCAAAAAAATTCCCCAGGATTCCGTTGCGCTGTCGATCCGCCCTGCTTTCGCTTGCGTTTTTGTTTGCCAATTACGCGGGTTTTGGTCAATGAGTGAGTATTTCGCCTTTTACGGGAGGGGCGATATTCCGCATGGCTTAGGAAATTGCGCTTATATAGATTGAAAGGGCAATAGTCAATTAATTGTTGATTTTATGCATTACAGTATTCGCATTACCTGGCAAAGGATGGTGGCGGAATTGCGTCGGATTATTACCGAAACAAAAAGAACCCATACGGGTTCTTTGATTCCCATCTAAATGGGGCTGCTTGTGCAGCGGGTGAGGCAGAGCCTTTATTTTGACTCGCAGCGTCACTCTGGGTAAGAGCAACAAAGGCATAGTATCAAACGGGAGGAAGTGCTTCAAGATGAATCTGAGGAACGTCGGCGATTACTTTGTCGGTCTCGATATCGGCACGAACTCCGTCGGATGGGCCGTCGTTGATGAAAATGGCGACCTGTGTAAATTCAAGGGGCTTAATGCGTGGGGAAGTCGTTTGTTCGAGCAGGCGAAACCTGCTGCCGATACAAGGTTGTTGCGCACGCTTCGCCGCCGTTACGGTCGTCGCAAGCAACGAATCCAGGACTTGCGAGCATTTCTTTACCCCGATATCGAAAAGGTTGACCCCGACTTTTTCTGCCGCATGGCGCAGTCGGGTCTTGTAGAGCGCGATCGCGACTTTGGAAGCAAGTTCACCTTCTTTATCGGCGACGAATTCAACGATGCCGATTTTTATAGTCGCGAAGGCGGGTATCCGACGATTTATCACCTGCGTCGCGCCTTGGTCACCTCGTCTGAAAAGATGGATATACGGCTTGTATATCTCGCGCTTCATCACATGATGAAATACCGAGGGAATTTTTTGGTAGAAGGGGAGATGTTTGCGGCCGACGCCGACGCCAGTGTTGCCGTCGATAATTTCCTTTCTGCCCTTGAGCGGTATTTCGAAGAAAAAGACGTCGATTTTCTTCGCCAGGATGCCGATGTGCCCGCTTTGATTCTTGCATTGGGGGATTCTTCCAAAACAAGAGCGGTGCGTAGGGACGATTTTGCCAAGGCTCTTGGTTTGCCGAAATCGGAAGCCGTTGTTGCCAATGAGACAGCGCGAGCGGCGTTCGGCTATAAAACGAATTTCGCAAAAATCATCCCCCTCGAAGAGGCTGGTGATGCATCGTTTCCTCTTAGCGACGAGGCGAAAGCCCAGAACTTTGAAGATGAAGCGCTGCCCGAGGAATATGCTGACCTGTACGCTTCGCTGAAAGAACTTTATGGCGCATATTTGCTTTCGGGCATTTTGTCCGACGCTCAGGGCGAAACGCTTTCCGCGGCGATGATTCATCGTTGGGATGAACACCGGGCCGATTTGAAGAGGCTTAAGGCTCTCGTGAAGGGCTGTTGCCCCAAGGATGAGAGAGGCATCAATCGGACGTACAATTTGATATTCAGGGGCTCCCGTTACGCCGATGGCTCCTATAAGAAAACGAAGGGTGCGAACGGGTACACATCCTATATTTTGGGAGGTACTTCTCGTGACGAGTTCTATGCGGAACTGAAGAAGCAGATTGAACCGTTTGCGGAATTCTTCTCGGATGACGATGCCCTGTTCTGGAACAAATCCTTGCAGAAAATGGAAGAGGGAACGTTCTTAAGAAAGTTGAGGACTAGCGAGAACGGAGCCATTCCCCATCAGCTTCACCTGGAGGAGATGCGGGCCGTTATCGACAACCAGAAAGCCTACTATCCGACGCTTGCCGAGCACGGAGATGAAATTTGCCAGCTTCTTGCGTTTCGCCTGCCTTACTATGTGGGTCCTCTGGGCAAAGAAAGCAATCCGAATCGTAGAAAGCCGTTTGGGTGGGCCGTTCGCAAGCCCGGCAAGGAATCCGACCCCGTTCGTCCTTGGAATTTCGACGATGTTATCGATAGGGATGCATGCGCCGAAGCATTCATTACGAATCTGACTGGCGAGTGCAGCTATTACCTCGGCAAGAAAGTCATTCCCAAAAATTCTCTCCTGTATAGCGAGTTCTGCGTTCGTCAAGAGCTTAATGTATGCAGGCACGATGCCGACGGAGAGCGGTTTGTTCGCATGGATGCCGAAACGGTGCAGGCGATTTACGATGATGTCTTCAAGAAGAAGGCTCGCGTGAGGGTTTCGGATGTCGAAGAATACCTGAAGGGGCGCTTTGGGTCTCATTACAAAATCAAGGGAACACAGCGCGAAACGGAGTTCGCATCCTCGTTGCGTTCGTATGTCGATTTCTCGGGTATCCTCGAGCGTTCCATTGAGACGTTCGAGGACTACGAGATGGTTGAAAACCTTATCCTGTGGGTTACGGTGTTCGAAGATAAGGCCATACTCAAGCGGCGTATCAATACGACATACGGTCCTGTTGAATGCGGTGGAAATGGGGCTCTTACGCATGCTCAGGTGAAGCGCATTTGCAAGCTGCGCTACACGGGCTGGTCTAACCTGTCTCGGGAATTCCTCGAGGAGTTGAGGGTTGATTATCAGGGTCGTAGCACTTGCATCATGGACGTGCTGCGCAATAGCGACCGGCCGACCCCTATGAACCTGATGGAGATTCTTGCCGATGAGAGATTCGGCTTCAAGCAGCTTTTGGATGCGAGGAACCAGGAGTTCCTGGGCGACAGGTCGGATGACTTGCTGGATGACATTCCGGGCTCTCCTGCGATCAAGCGCGGTATCAACCAGAGTTTGAAGATTGTCGACGAGATTGTTTCCATAGTCGGTCATGCGCCTGCGAAGATTTGCGTGGAGATGGCGCGCGATGAAGTAGGCAAGACGAAAGGCAAGCGTACCACCACCCGTTATAAGCAAATTGAAAATTTGTACGCAGCCATTACGAAAGACATGGCTTTGTACGAAGGGCAGAAAGATCTCAAAAGTGAGTTGTCCAGGTACAAAGACGGACTGGACAGCAAGCGTCTCTATCTGTACTTCCTGCAACGTGGAAAATGCGCATATAGCGGCGAACCTTTGCAGATAGAGAATCTGTCTCTTTACCATATCGACCATATTGTCCCGCAGTCGGTTGTGAAGGATGACTCCATTGATAACATGGTGTTGGTGAAGCAGTCGGAAAACGAGCGCAAGCTCGACGAATATCCGTTGCCTGCCACTATGCGCAGCCGCTGTTTTGCTCGATGGGCTTGTTGGCATGACGCGAAACTGATGAGCGATAAGAAGTTCAATGCTCTGACGGCCGATAGAGTGACCGACCGTCAGGCGAAAGGATTCATCAATAGACAGCTCGTTGAAACACGTCAGATTTCGAAGCATGTCGTTACGCTACTGCAGTCAATTTATCCCGACTCGACGATCGAAACGGTGAAGGCAGAGCTTTCCCACAACCTTCGCGTGCAATATGGGTTCTACAAGGTGCGCGCCGTGAACGATTGGCATCATGCTCACGATGCCTATCTGGCATGCCAGCTCAGTAGATTCGTGGCGACCCGCTTTCCCCGTATTTCCGAAGATCTCGATTACGGAACGTTCTCGCGGTTCGCTATTGCTACGAAGAAGGCCACGAAGAGCCATGCCGGCCTAATCGTGAATAGCTTCGGTATCAACGGATTCGATCCGGAAACGGGTGAAGTGTTTAGGGATTCGTGGCATGGCGAATACGAGGTGGAGCGGATTAGGAAGTGCCTGAATTACAAGGATTGTTTCGTTTCGCGCAAGGTGGAGAAACTGACGGGTTCGTTTTGGAATCAGACGGTGTATTCGCCTCGGGACAAAAGCGATAAGGCTATCCCTTTGAAGGCGAATCTCCCTGTGGACAGGTATGGTCACTACAAAAATCCAAGTGCGGCATTTTATTGCGTGATCGAGCATTCGGATGAAGTTCGGGGCAAGAAGAAACGCAGGGTGTCTATGGTGGGAATCCCCGTGAATGTGTCATACGGACTCAAGGACGAAGCCGATTTGCGGGCGTATATCGATTCTCGCTATAAGGATTCACGCATTTTGCGTCCGTGCATAATGAAGTATCAGAAGATTGAATGGGGAGGTGTCGAATATTATTTGACATCTCATGTCGAGATGATCAACGCGCGTCAGCTGTGGCTTCCTAGGAAGTACATGAAGTTGCTTTGCAACTTTGAGTCGAAGAAGGAGATAGCCAAACGCTCTGAAGAGCTGTCTGCGGGAGCGGACGAACTGTTCGAGTATTTGCGCGTCGCTGTTAAGGAATGCTATCCAAGATACGGGAAGATTGCCGAGAAGCTTTTTGCGGCTAAGACGGAGATGGTCTACTGCGATAAAAGTCTCTCGGAGAAAATCGTTTCAATCAATGAGCTTCTTTCGATGTTGCATTGTGATGCTGGCATAGGATTGAAATCCTTGAATTTAGCGGGAGCATCGGGGCGGATGAACGGTATTAGTTTTGGAGGGGCGATTTCCGATATCACCTTCATCGATTCGTCGGTGACGGGAATGTTCGAAAGGCGTTCGCGCATTGAGCTATAGAACTGTCTACATCACGCACCGTTGTCGTTGTTCGTACAAGAACGGTTACATGGTCGTGCGCCAAGATGAGCAGACGATGATTCATCTGTCTGAAATTTCGATGGTTGTCGTGGAGAGTACTGCGGCATATGTCAGTTCGTATCTGATGGCCGAATTGGCGCAAGCACGTATTCCTGTGGTGTTTTGCGACGTCAAGCATGATCCCATAGGGCAGTACTCTCCCATATACGGTGCCCATGATTCGACGAAGCGCATTCGTGAGCAGATTGCATGGGATAGCACCATCGGTGATGAGCTTTGGCGTCGTATCGTTATATCGAAAATCAGCAATCAGGCCCGTGTGCTCGAGCTGTTTGAGATCGAGCAGGCTTGCATGTTAAGAGATTATGCGATGTGTGTCGAGCCGAATGATGCGACGAATAGGGAAGGACACGCTGCGAAGGTATATTTCAATGCATTGTTTGGAGCCGGATTCAGTCGGGATGAGAACAACGCCATTAACGCTCGGCTCAATTATGGCTATGCGATTTTGCTTGCCTGGCTGAATAGAGAGATAACTTCAAGGGGTTACTTAACGCAGCTCGGGATTCACCACTACAATGAATACAATCATTTCAATCTATCGTGTGATTTCATGGAGCCTTTCAGACCCGTAATCGACCTGTATGTGGCGAGCCATCCGAGTGAATCGCTGGACACGAAGACGAAGTCGGACATCTTGGAACTGTTCTCCGGTTTCCATCAGTTGCCTCAGGGGGCTTACCGTCTTTCGTCCATCTTGTCTTTGTTTGCAAAAACGAATCTCGCCATTTTGGGCGGTCGTGCCGACATCGATACCTATTTGGAGTTCTCCCTTGCCGAGGAATAGATTCATGCGATTGGTAATCTTTTTCGACCTGCCGGTCGATACGGCTCTTCAGAGAAAGAGCTACAGAGTGTTCAGGAAGTTTCTCATCAAAGATGGGTATTTGATGATGCAGGAAAGCGTCTATTCAAAGATGGTGCTTGATGGTGCGGCGGCGGATTCGGCCATAATTCGACTGCGGAAAAATAGACCTTCGCAGGGTCTTGTTCAAGTGCTGAAGGTGACCGAAAAACAGTTTGCTTCGATAGAAGACATCACGGGGCGTCATGGCGGCGAAGGGGTTGTCGATGGGACGGATAGGGTGGTGGTGCTGTGAAACTTGTGTTCGAGAAGTTCGATTCGACATTGTATCTTCGTAGGGATGCCGTGAATGTCTTGAGAATAGAAGATCGCTCGCTTTATTCGCGATGCGCGCTCTCGCTTGCGCAGGGGTTTCCCGCGGATTCGCTTGAGCCAGCGTTCTTTTTCGACGATAGCGGCCACGAGGTGAAGGCGTCGAGGGCTTTGTACTTTGCGGGCGACATTTTGGCTATCGACCTGAACGATAAGCGCATCCTCTCGGCGGCGGTAAAAACGATTCTAGCTCGGATGACTTGCGAGGGGGATTGCATCGGGGCGATGGAGGGAATGAACTGCCGTATCGAGGAGGTGTTCGAGGGGCAATTCGACCAGATGAATGCCGACTATTGTTTTTCCGAATCATGGGATGGTGCGAAGTATCTCAAAATGGTTGGATTCGGAATCGACGATGCGGGCGATCGGACCGTTTTTGACAGGCTGACGCACTTTGTTAGGATATGCGCCGACCTTTTTCCTGAGAGCGTTATCGCTTTCGTGAATGTTCCGACGTATCTTACTGATGAGCAATACAATGAGTTTTGCGAATTGGTTGCCGCTCAGCAATTGTGCGTTTTGTCGTATGAGCAGGGGAGCGGTAACAGATTCGGGGACTTTGAAAATGGATTGTATATTGACGCAGACTATCTTGAAGAATAGTCGATTTACCCAGAATACCGTCCCTTGCAGCAGGGAATTTGCCCGATTTGAGGTTTTGGTGCAGCGTCATTCTGGGTAACAGCACAACACGAGCATCTTTGTGTAGGCGCGCTCGTCGGTTTTGGTGCAGCGTCATTCTGGGTAACAGCACAACAGAAGGTTGGAACCGCACTGTCGCTTGAGAGTTTTGGTGCAGCGTCATTCTGGGTAACAGCACAACTGCTCTCACGCGCGGGGGCGTTGAAAACGTGTTTTGGTGCAGCGTCATTCTGGGTAACAGCACAACTGCCACCCGCGCCCGTGCTGCCAATTATAGTTTTGGTGCAGCGTCATTCTGGGTAACAGCACAACTATCACGGGAGCGATACTAAGCAGCAGGAGTTTTGGTGCAGCGTCATTCTGGGTAACAGCACAACGGAAATCTTCTCCGCATGGAGAAGGAATCGTTTTGGTGCAGCGTCATTCTGGGTAACATCACAACCCGCTCGGTGGCGGCAGAACATGTGCGATGTTTTGGTGCAGCGTCATTCTGGGTAACAGCACAACCACCAAGGACTCGGACGCGACCAACGACCAGTTTTGGTGCAGCGTCATTCTGGGTAACAGCACAACTAAACGTGCTTTCAGTGACACAAAGGGCGGGTTTTGGTGCAGCGTCATTCTGGGTAACAGCACAACCGGCAACGGATGGACGGCTGGAACGAAGAGTTTTGGTGCAGCGTCATTCTGGGTAACAGCACAACGAAGCGTTTTTCGTTGACCTTCGCAGGTAGTTTTGGTGCAGCGTCATTCTGGGTAACAGCACAACAGAAATGGCCGTTACGATCTGCGGTATAAGTTTTGGTGCAGCGTCATTCTGGGTAACAGCACAACCAGCCTTCGGTTAGCGCCTTGCACCTCGATGTTTTGGTGCAGCGTCATTCTGGGTAACAGCACAACGGCGCTTGCAGTACGCCGCCAAGCCTTGGAGTTTTGGTGCAGCGTCATTCTGGGTAACAGCACAACTGCGGGTTCTCGCTATGGGCCGAGGTCGCGTTTTGGTGCAGCGTCATTCTGGGTAACAGCACAACCGCGAGACCGCGCAGGGATCGACCCGCCAGTTTTGGTGCAGCGTCATTCTGGGTAACAGCACAGCTAGCGTTGCATGTAGCGGAGCATGTCGCAGTTTTGGTGCAGCGTCATTCCGGGTAACAGCACAACGCAAATGTCATCTGCTGCCATCTTGTGCATACTTTGATTTAGCATTGTGGCGGGTGCCGCTCATCCCGGCTTCCTTTGCTACAATGCGACGCATGTTTTCTTGCAATCGACAAAACGAACGGGACCGCGCTTCCGCCTCGTCCGCGAAGCGCGGCTTTCGCGTGCCTGCATGGGCGCTTGTCCTTGCCGCCGCCGTTGTGCTTATCGCCCTCGGCGTGGCCCAAGGCGACATGCTCGACACCTGGCGCAAGGCATCGCTCATCTGTTACGAATGCATCGGCATAGGGTAGGGTATGAGGCAATTTCTCACGCGCACGAAGCGCCATTTCATCCAGCTGCTCGCCGCCTTGCTCTACAACCTCGAT
>JAUNDR010000089.1 GCA_030525985.1 Slackia sp.
CGTCGCGCGCATAAGGATAGACATGATCATGGCATTGATGGCCACCGATTTACCCGAACCGGTCGTGCCGCCGATCAGCAGATGAGGCATCTTCGCCAAGTCGGTCACGATCGAATGGCCTTCGACGTCTTTGCCGATCGCCATTTCAAGCGGAGAACCCTTCGCATCCTTAATCACATCGCCCAGAAGGACGTTTTGACGCACCTTGTTGGGCACCTCGATGCCCACGTGGTTCGTGCCGGGAATGGGCGCGAAGATGCGCACGCCGGGAGCCGCAAGGGCAAGCGCGATGTCGTCTTGCAGCGCCATGATGCGGCTGACGCGCACGCCGCTGGGCAGGTCGACCTTGAAAAGCGTCACCGTGGGACCGGCCACCCAGCCGACCACCGTCGCCATGATATTGAAGTCTTCGAGCGTTTGCTGCAGGTCGCCCGCCGTCGACGAAAGCTCGCGCTCGTCGGCCTCGGCGGCGTGCTCGCTATGGCGGATCAGGCCGAGCGAAGGCAAGACGAACCCTTCGCGCTGCACGCCGCCCGTGCGCACAACGGGAGAGGCGACGGACACGGCAGCGGATTCGTCGGCCGGCAAAGACGGCAGCCGCTCGGGCTCGGAGGCGAAGGTGGGAACCTCCGCGGGCTCGAAGGCGGCTTCGGGCGCAGACGCGAAGCGCTCGGGTTCGTCCGCTCGGGAAACGGCTTCGGATACAGACGCCGGACGCCCGAACTCCTCCGTTCGGGAAACGGCGGGCTCGAACACGGGAACAGGCGCGGACTTCTGCAGGACGTCGAACACGGACGCCGCGGAATCGTCTTCATCTTCCCAAGGAAGGACCTGCTTTTTCTCGACGGGCTTTTGCGGCGTCAAAGAACGCGTGCGCGCCTCGCCCGCAGCAACGGGAGCAGCGGGCGGCACCGGCGCGAAAACCGCCGTGCGCTGCGGCGCGGCGAAATCGGAATCGGAACCGAGCTCGGGGTCGGAATCGGCCGGCGAAGACGGCGGCGCAACGCGCGACGCGGCAGGAGGTGTCGGAGCGCCGATGCTCGACGACGGATGCGAAGAGGCGCCGTCGGGGCGCAGAACCGTCATGCCGCCTTCGTCGAGCGGGTCTTCCACCCCCAAGACGCGCGTCCGTTTCGCCTCGTGGGCGCGCGTTTCGTCGGCCAAGGCGCGCGCTTCGTCGTAGGCGTAATCGGAAGGCCAATACGTATCCACCGAAAGCGTGGAAGGACCGCCCTGAACGACGGGCGGCGCACCGAGCACCTGGGTGGAAAGCGCCTGAGACGCGCGGCGGGGACGGGAAAGGTCGCGCGGGACGCGCGGCACCGGATCGGGCTTGCGTACGATGCGCGCAGGCGGCGCGGCTGCGGGAGCGGGAGCGTATTCGGGGCTATCGAGCGCCGTCTCGTCCTCCTCGACGGCAGCGGCGCGACGGCGTTCGATGAGCAGCTCGACGCGTTCTTTGGCCGCCGATACGCCGACGCCGAGCTTGCGCAATGCCTCCGAGAACGAAAATCCGATCACGACGGCGCCGCCGAGCGCCACGCCCACCATGACGATGGCTCCCACGACGCGTCCGAGAAGCTCGAGAAGGGCCCATGCTATCCCCGCGCCCAGATATCCGCCGCTCGATGCCAGGGCGTCGGGAGAAAACAGCAGCGACGAATCGATATCGGCTCCCGGAACGAAAAGCGAGAGCAGCGCCTCGAATGAGACGAAAAGCAGCGCGAAGCCGATGCCGAGGCGAAACGCCAAGACGTCGGTCTCGCCGCGCACGAGAAAACAGGCGCCGACGCCGGCGAGCAAAAACGGCAGCACGTACGCGCCCAATCCGAGCGCCGCGTGCAGCCCCTGGGCCAAAGCCGACGTGATGAAGCCCGACGGAGGAAGAACGGCGGTTACGAACAGCACCACGGCGAGTACGGCGATGCCGACGCCCGCAATATCGCGCCTGGTCCTCTCGTCGAAAATGCGCACGACAGATACGGCCTCCTGCGGTTCGGCAGGAGGCTCTTTGCGCGCACGCCCGCCTTTCGAGGGAGCGTCCTTCAAAGCAACGCGGCCCTCTTTGGCCGCATCGTTTTTCTTCTTCGATTGTGATTCGGTGGTTTTAGAACCGCGAGCCACGTTTTCGCACTCCTTGCCTTACGTCCTCTTCGTTGCCACATCGCGCCCGCCCGCGCACGAAACGCGGGCGGGCGCCGAAATTTACAGTTCGATGATCGTGGATACCACCATGGGACGCTGCTTGGTGCGCTCCCACAAAAGCGACAGAAGCGCGTCGCGGCACACCTTCTCGAGGTCTTTGCCCTTGGTGCCCTTATCGAGCGCACGGCGAAGCGTTCCCTTGACGGTATCGGTCGCCTCGCGGCGCAGCTGGGCGACGTCGCCGCCGGTGATGCCGCGCATCTCGACGCGCACCGCGCCTTCGATCTGCTTTTTGCGCACGTTCACCGCCGCGGCGATGGTGGCGAAGCCGTAATTGGACAGCGCCTGGCGCTCGTCGAGAACGTCGCGCGAGGTATCGCCCACCGACAGGCCGTCCACATACACGATGCCGCTTTCGACCGGCTCGCCGAAGCGCACGCCCGCCTCCGACAATTCAAGCGTATCGCCGTTTTCGCACAGGAAGATATTGCGCGCATCGACGCCTGTCGCCTCGGCCAGACGGGCATGGGCGCGCAGATGCGTGGCCTCGCCGTGCACGGGCATGAAATGCGTCGGCTGCACGATGGAGAGCACGAGCTTGAGCTCTTCGGCGCCCGCATGGCCGGACACATGCACCATGGCGCGCTTCTTGTCATAGACGTCGCAACCGATCTTGGCGAGCGAATTGACCACGCGCGTGACCGCCTTTTCGTTGCCGGGAACGGGCGTGGCGGAGATGATCACGGTATCGCCCTGGTCGATCTGGATGGTGCGATGCTCGCCGTTGGCGATGCGCGCAAGGGCGGAAAGCGGCTCGCCCTGGCTGCCCGTGCACATGATGACCACCTTTTCAGGCGGCGTGCCTTTCAGGTCGTAGGCATCGATCAGATCGACATCCTGGATTTTGAGATAGCCGAGACGACGCGCGATATCGGTGTTTTGCACCATGGAGCGACCGGTAACGACCACCTTGCGGCCGTTGGCGACCGCCGCATCGGCGATCTGCTGCAAGCGATGGATATGGCTCGCGAAGCTCGCGATGATCACGCGGCCCTTGGCGTTTTCGATGATCTGGCGCAGCGTCTTGCCCACCTCGGCCTCGGACGGCGTGAAGTTGGGGTTCTGCGCGTTCGTCGAATCCGACATCATGAGGTCGACGCCCATCTTCGAGAAGCGGGCGAGCGCGCCGAAATCGGTATGCACGCCGTCGATCGGGCTTTGGTCGAGCTTGAAGTCTCCCGTGTGAAGCACGTTGCCCGCAGGAGACTGCATGAACACGCCCACGGCGCCGGGGATGGAATGGTTCACGGCGAAGAAATCGACGATGAAGCTTCCGAGCTTGATTTCGTCGCCCGCCTTGATTTCGGCGAGCTTCGCCTTCACGCGATGCTCGTTGAACTTGCCTTCGATCAGGCCGAGGGTCATCTTGGTGCCATAGATCGGCACCTTGCGCGAAAGGTCCTTCATCAGGTACGGAAGCGAACCCGTATGGTCTTCGTGGCCGTGCGTGATGATGATGCCGCGCAGCTTATGCTCGTTTTCGAGCACGTAGGTGTAGTCGGGAAGGATCAGATCGATGCCGGGATGGTCGTCATCGGGAAACATCAGGCCCGCATCGACCAGCAGCATGTCGTCGCCGCACTCGAACACGGTCATGTTCTTGCCGATGGCG
>JAUNDR010000024.1:0-743 GCA_030525985.1 Slackia sp.
CATCGCCACGAACGACTTCCACTACCTCACGCAGGAAGACGCCCGTGCGCAAGACATCATGCTGTGCATCGGCACCGGCTCCAATATGGACGACGAAAACCGCATGCGTTTCGCCAACGACCAGTTCTATATGAAGACCGAGGAGGAGATGCGCGCCGCTTTGCGAGATTTCCCCGAGGCGTGCGACAACACCGTGGAACTTGCCGAGAAGTGCAATGTGGAACTCGAGCGTGATTCCATTCTGCCGCGTTTTCCCTTGCCCGAGGGCGAGACCGAAGACAGCTGGTTCAGGAAGCGCGTACAGGAAGGTCTGATCAAGCGCTATGGCGACCCTGTTCCCGATGAAGTGCAGGAACGCGCCGATTACGAGATGGGCATCATCATCCAGCAGGGCTTTCCCGCCTACTTCCTGATCGTTCAGGAATATATCGAATGGGCGCGAAGCCAGGGCATCGGCGTCGGTCCTGGCCGCGGTTCGGCGGCAGGAGCCATCGTGGCGTATGCAATGGGCATCACCGACCTCGACCCGCTTTCGAACGGCTTGCTGTTCGAGCGATTCCTGTCGCCCGAGCGCGTGGAGATGCCCGATATCGACGTCGACTTCGAGGACGAGCGTCGCCAAGAGGTCATCGAACATATTAAAGAGGTCTACGGCGAAGATCACGTGTCGGGCGTTATCACGTTCGGCAAGCTGCAGGCGAAAAACGCCATCCGCGACTCCGCGCGTGTGCTGGGGCATCCGT
>JAUNDR010000024.1:753-25254 GCA_030525985.1 Slackia sp.
ACAAGGCGCTTGCCACCAATCCCGATTTCAAGAAGGCCTACGATACCGAGCCTGAATCGCGCGAAGTGATCGACGCCGCCCGTTCGATCGAGGGCAATGTGCGCGGAGAGGGCGTGCATGCGTGCGCCACCATCATCTGCCGCGATCCGATGGCCGATCATGTGCCGATGAAGCGCGACACCAAGGGCGGTGCCATCATCACGCAATACGACGGCCATTACACGCCCGACCTCGGCCTTTTGAAGATGGACTTCTTGGGTCTTCGAACCCTGGGCGTGCTTTCTCGCGCATGTCGCAACATCAAAGACCGCTTCGGCATCGAAATCATCCCTGAGGAAATTCCCACGGAAGACGATAAGGCTTTCGAGCTGATGCAGTCGGGCAACATGGACGGCCTGTTCCAGGTCGAAGGCTCGCTTTACGTGGGCTTGTTCGCGCGTCTCCCACCCAAGCGCTTCTCCGACGTCGTGGCTTCGATCGCTCTGAATCGTCCGGGTCCGTTGGAGTCGGGCATGGTCGAAGACTACATCAAGGTTGCAAGCGGCAAGACGCCCGTGCATTACTACGACGATCGTCTGCGTCCGTTGCTCGAGGAAACGTACGGCACCATGGTCTACCAAGAGCAGATCATGCAGATTTCCATGGTGATGAGCGGTTTCTCGGCGGGCAAGGCGGACAAGCTGCGCAAGGCGATGGGCAAGAAAAAGCTCGACGTCATGATGAAGCTGAAAGACGACTGGTGCAACGGCGCGGTCGAGAACGGCTATTCGCTCGAGATCGCCGAGAAGATCTGGGAAGATGCCGAGAAGTTCGCTAAGTACGCATTCAACAAGTCGCACTCGGCGGCTTATGCCATTCTGGTTATGCGAACGGCGTATTTGAAGGCGTACTATCCGCACGAGTACATGGCCGCCGTGTTGTCGAGCTACATGGGCAATGCCGACAAGCTGATTAAATACATCGCCAGCTGCACGCATAGCGACATCCCCGTTCTTCCGCCGGATATCAATTCGTCGAATCTGGAATTCACGCCGCTTGACGAGGGTATCCGCTTCGGTCTGGCGGGCGTGCGCGGCGTTGGCGGCGCGGTTGCCGAGGCGATTATCGCAGAGCGCAACGAGAACGGCCCGTATTCAAGCCTGCACGATTTCGTGAATCGCTTGGACACGAAATGCTACAACCGAAAAACGCTCGAAGCGCTTATCAAGGCGGGGGCGTTCGACAGCACGGGGTATACGCGCAAACAGCTCATGTACTTCATCGAGGAAACGCCGCTGCTCGAAAGCGCCTCGAAGCGCCAGCGCGATCGCGATGCCGGCCAGGTGAGCATGTTCGATATGTTCGGCGGGGTGGAAGATGGAGGCTTCACCGAAGACATCCCCCCTGCCGACGGCATCGAATGGGATAAGCGCACGCTTTTGGCGTTCGAGAAAGAGATTCTCAAGATTTACGTATCGGACCATCCGCTGCGGCCGTTCGAGGGGGCTTTGCGACGCATCACGAAGTATCATCTGGGCGATTTGGCGGAGCACAAAGGCGATATCGCGAGCGGCGTCTTTGCGGGATTGATTACCAGCGTGGGCGTGAAGCTGACGAAAAAGGGCAAAAAGATGGCCAACTTCGTCTTGGAGGACACGACCGGCCACGTGGAAGGCGTCTGCTTCAAATACGATGATTTCCAAGATGCCCTGCAGGAAGATGCCATCGTGAAGATCAAGGGGAAGTTCGAGCATTCCGAGCGCGGAGACCAGATCATGGCCTTCGAGGTGGAGCGTCTCGAGCTCGACGAGGCCAATGCGGGACCGAGCCATCTCGAGATCAAGCTCGAGTCGTCCGACTTCAATGCGGCCACTTCGGCTCAATTGCAGAAGATTCTGCAAAGCCATCCCGGCAGGGATGCCGTGGTGCTGCGCGTGCAGCAGGCCGACGGGCGAAAGTTCCGTGCCGAGCTTCCGATGACGGTGGATGTGACGAACAATCTGCTGTATTCGGAAATCCTCGATCTGTTCGGTCGTCCGGTATGGAAGGCGAGCTAGCGCGGAATCGCGCAGCATCTCGCAGTAATGTGTCGTGGGGATGGGCGGCGTTTGCGGCAGTGCCGTTTTCGTCGCCCGGCTGCATCGGAAGACTTCGTCATTGGCGCTCGGTATGATGCGAGCCCTGATGAATTCTTCCTGTCGTCCGATGTTCGATTTTTGTCGGAAAGGGTGCTTGGTGTGCCGGTCGCTATGATGGACAATGAAGAAGCATACGCGCGGGGCGCGTGCGATCAAGCGCCCTGTTCCGATGGGGCATCTCGCACGATAGCCTTGTCGGTGGCTTATAACGGCTCTTCCTTTGCGGGATTTGCTCGCCAGGCGGAAGAGCACGTCAAAACGGTGCAGGGCGAGCTGGAGCAGGCGTTGGCGCTGCTGTATCGTCGTGAAGTGAAAACCGTTTGCGCGGGGCGCACCGACGCGGGCGTGCATGCTCGCGGTCAGGTGGTGAGCTTCGACGTGACGGAAGACGAGCTTCACGCGAAAACGATGCGCTCCCTGCAGCGTTCCTTGAATGCTTTGGTGGATGACGGTATCTCCATTTCGGATGCGCAGGAGCGCCCCTTCGGGTTCAGTGCCCGCTTCGATGCCCGGTGGCGCGAATACCACTATCATATTTGCACGCAAAGCGCCCGCCCCGTGCTTATCGCTCCGTTGGTATGGCACCTCGGCGGCGTCGCGCTTGACGTGGATGCCATGCGGCAGGCGGCGCGCCGTTTCGAGGGCGAACATGATTTCAAGAGCTTCTGCATGGCGGCATCTGCGCACATGATAGAGGCCGATGGCCGATCGACCTGCAGGAACGTTCTTTCGTGCGATGTGTACGAAGAAACGCTCGTCGGCACGCCCGTGATTACGGTGCGCGTGGTGGGCAACGCGTTTCTTCATTCCATGGTGCGCACGATGGTCGGCACGCTTGTGGAAGTGGGGCGCGGCAAGCATCCCGCGTCGTGGATCGACGAGGTTCTTTCCGCGCGCAATCGTGCTGCTGCGGGCCAGAATGCTCCTGCGGCGGGCTTGACGTTTTGGCGTGTCGGCTACGAGTCCTACGAAGGAAAACGATAGGCTGTCGCCGTTCGTCTTGCCGGGAAAACCGCCGGCCGTCGTTTTTCCTGGCAAGTGTTTCCAATATGTTGCCGTTCGCCGCGCCGGGGAAGTTCTTGCGCTCGTAATCGGGCCACTACGCTACAATAAAGTGCCATACCAGCGAAACAGGCCGTTTCATTGAAAAGGCTCGCACATCCAATTGCAAGAATGTGCGAGCCCTTTTGCTATCGACCTGCTTCCTCTATCGTTTGCGGGCTTGCGCCCGCCTGAGTCGAAAGGAACGGACATGGCAGATTCAGCTACTCCTTCGCGTGCATCGTGGTCGGGCAAGCTGGCCTTCGTCCTGGCCGCCGCAGCTTCTGCGGTCGGTCTGGGCAGCATGTGGCGCTTCCCTTATCTGGCAGCGAAATACGGCGGAGGCACGTTCTTGTTCGTGTACCTCGTCTTCGTATTCACCATCGGTCTCGCGCTGTTGCTTCTGGAAACGGCCCTCGGCCGCAAGACGCAGCAAAGCTCGATCGGTGCATTCAAGTCGTTCGGTAAGAAATATGCCTTCATCGGCATCTTTATGTCGGCAGTTCCGTTCATCATCGTGCCGTATTACTGCGTAATCGGCGGATGGGTGACCAAGTACATGGTCGGCTATGTGGTGGAAGGCCCGGCGGCGCTGGCCGATGGCGGCAACTTCTTCTCGAACTTCATCTCCAGTGGATCCGAGAGCATGGCGTTCATGCTGGTGTTCATGGCTCTGACCTACCTGGTTGTTTCTCTGGGCGTGAACAAGGGTATCGAGAAGGCCAACCTCATCATGATGCCTTTGCTGATCGTCGTGTCGGCGGGCATCGCCATCTATGCTCTCACGTTGCCGGGCGCTATGGACGGTCTCGCGTTCTACCTGCTGCCTGATTTGAGCGCCATTTCCCCCGAGCTGATCATTGCGGCATTGGGGCAGACGTTCTTCACGTTGTCGCTGGCCATGGGTATCATGGTGACGTACGGCTCGTATCTGAAGAAGTCCGCCAAGCTCACGTCCAGCGTGACGCAGATCGCGGGCGCCACCTTCGGCGTTTCCCTGCTTGCCGGTCTCATGATCATCCCCGCCACGTTCGCCGCGCTCGGTTCGGGCGAGGCGGTTGCCGAGAACTCCGGTCCGTCGCTGATGTTCATCATCTTGCCGCAGGTGTTCGAGAACATGGGTGGCATGGCCCCCATCCTGGGCTTCGCGTTCTTCGTGCTGGTTCTGTTCGCCGCTATGACGAGCTCCATCTCGCTGGTCGAAACCTGCACGTCCATCATCGCCGATGCGACGAAATGCACGCGCCGCCGTGCTCTGGTGATCGTGATCGTGTTCACCACGCTCATGGGAATCGTCGTGAACATGGGTTATAGCTCGCTCGCGTTCATCCAGCCGTTGGGCGAAGGCTCGTCGATCCTCGACCTGCTCGACTTCGTTTCCAACTCCGTCATGATGCCTCTCGCGGCGCTGATGACGTGCATCTTCATCGGCTGGATCGTGGGTCCGAAGGTCATCATCGACGAGGTGCGCGAATCCGCCAAGTTCAAGCTCGCGAAGGTATGGACCGTCATGGTGAAGTACATCGCCCCCGTTGTTCTGGTGGTTATCCTCGTCGCTTACGTGGCGCAGATGCTGGGATTGTTCTCCATGTAGCGCTCGCGGGGTCGTGGCGGCAATCGCCCACTGCGCTACCGCCCCTCTTCGAGGGGCTATGCGCTCCGTTCCGCATTTCCGGTTTTAGAAATTTCTAACGTGAGGAATGCGAGCGATTCAGCCACGACCCCGCTCGCTTGGTCCTTAGGGGGGGGCGAGCGATTCGGCCACGACCCCGCTCGTTTGGCCTTGAGGGGCGAGCGACGCGAGGTGCGTTTCGCTCCTTGCCCCTGGTGAACGGGCGATTCGGCTACGGATCGTTTTGCCTCTTGAAGAGTGCGGTCGATTCGGCCGAATCCGATCTTTGCCCCGTTTTCGCCAGTGCCGTTCTCTGTCGCGAAGGCCCGTAGCGGTTGTTGGTCATTGTGCGGAGCCTGCGATTGGTTGCGGCTATCTCAGGGGAAATCGATTGCTGTTTTGTTTGAATCTTGAGAGAGGGCTGCGTGAGCGCCCTCTCTTTGCTTTTATCGAGCGGGCAATCTGACTGCAAGTCCGTTTGCGCCTGGCTTCTTGCGGAAGCGGGTATCCTAGGGCGTGTTACCGTTCGTTCGGTCTTTGAGCAATGAGTGATGCGGGTGCTGTTCCCTGTGAGCGACTCGGCCACGGCCACACTCGTTTTGGCTTGGGCGGGCGAGCGATGCGAGGTGCGATTCCGTTTGCTTGGCCCTTGGAGAAATGGGTGATGCGAGGTGCGTTTTCGCTTGCTCGGCCTTTGGAGGGTGGCCGGAGCGTGGTCGTTGGTCATTCTCTGGAGTGGGGTCCTCGACGTCTCTGCTTGTCATGATGATCCGTGCCTTTCGGGGTGCGGATCTTTTTGCATGGAGGCCCCCTGTTCATGTTTGCATTGTGCAGAATGACGGCGGTGTTTGGCGGCGCTTGGCTGGCAATCGCACACAGGATGGCGATTGGGAGATTGCGGTTGCCTTGTAGCGATTTCGCTTGCAGGTCGTACTAAACTGGCATTTCTTGTTTCATGATGACAGATTTCTCCTTTTTAGCACGTCCGAAGGAGGCTTTTCGATGGAGCTTCAGGGATACTCGTATCAAAACCCCAGCTCATATGGGTGGTACCGAAAGCGGATCCCCGTCGACGCGGGGGTGGCATGTGCTAAAAGGGAGTTTTCTGTCAAAGCCTTCCCGAAAATGTCTTTTTAGTACGGGTCGAGCGGTTTCGGGCGGGTGCGTATCGTTCCGGACGGGACAGCCTTGCCTGCGCCGGCGTTTCTAAGGCTTGAGTGCCCCGAGCACGCTGCGCTTGTCGACTACGCCGCGCTTGTCGAATACGCCGCACGTACCCAAGTAGGGCAACGACCTCGTCTGCGTCGATATTTCGACGCAATTCGAATGCTTCGAACACGCCGGTGCTTATCGAATATGCTGCACTTATCCAGGCGAAGCGACAACGTTGTCTGTGCTGATATGCCTACGTGAACCGAATCTTTCGAGTGCGTCGCGTTTTCGCGCTCGGGCAAGTCGGATTTTCTCGCATTGGCGTTTTGGCAAGAGGTTTTCTTGTCGCTTGCATCGTTTGATATGATGAACGATACGTTTATTCGTCGTTCAAGCGACTCATCCAAGGAGAATTTCATGGCGCTTTCCATCGGTATCGTGGGCCTGCCCAACGTGGGCAAGTCTTCGCTGTTCACCGCACTTACGAAGAAGAGCGGTTTCGCTGCCAATTATCCCTTCGCCACGATCGAGCCCAATGTGGGCTTGGTCCCCGTGCCTGACGATCGCCTCGAGGCGTTGGCGACGCTCGACCATCCCACGAAGATCGTGCCGGCAACGGTCGAATTCGTCGACATCGCCGGTCTGGTGGCGGGCGCCAGCCAGGGCGAGGGTCTGGGCAACAAATTCCTCGCCAACATTCGCGAGACCGACGCCATCTGCGAGGTCGTGCGCTTCTTCAGCGACCCCAACGTGGAGCACGTCTCTAAGAAGGTCGATCCTCAGTCCGACGTGGAAACCATCAAAACCGAACTCATCCTGGCGGACATCGCCACGCTCGAGAAGGCCCTGCCGCGTCTCGAGAAGGAATCCAAGCGCGATAAGACGGCCGTGTTCAAGTTCGAAACGGCGAAGAAAACGCTGGCGGGTCTGAACGAGGGTCATCGTGCGCTTACGCTGGGGCTTTCCGACGACGAGATGGCCGCTATCAAGGATTTGTGCCTGCTCACCTGCAAGCCCATGCTTTACATCGCCAATGTCGATGAGGATCAGCTCAATGCTGACCTTCCCGAAATCGACGGTCAGATTCCCGTGCCGATCTGCGCGAAAACCGAGGCCGATCTTTCCGAGCTCGACGCGGAAGACGCCAAGATGTTCATGGAAGAGCTCGGTCTGTCCGAAAGCGGTCTTGCCCGCCTGATTCGCGAGGCTTATAAGCTGCTCGGTCTGCAGAGCTATTTTACGAGCGGCGAAATCGAGACGCGCGCGTGGACTATCCCCGTCGGCGCGAAGGCGCCCCAGGCCGCAGGCGTGATCCATTCCGATTTCGAGCGCGGCTTCATCAAGGCCGAAACCGCCAGCTTTGCCGACTACATGGAATACGGCGGAGAAAAGGGTTGCCGCGAAGCTGGCAAGCTGCGCCAAGAGGGCAAGGAGTACGTGGTGCAGGACGGCGACGTCATGCACTTCAAATTCAACGTGTAGCCGGCTTGAAAGCAAAAGCGCCCGCATACGCCGATTCGTGCATGTGGGCGCTTGCTTGGGGGCCGATAGAGTGCTCGGTGCCGCAGGTCGGCTGCTCGATCGGTCTTTCTGCTCGATTGCCTGCGCGCTCTGCTCGTTGAAGGGTGTATTCGCCCTGAAATCCGAATGCTTTCGGGTGCTTCTCGAAATGGGCGCTATCGTATATCGCAAAGGAATCACTTATAAGGAGTCCTGCGTGCTGAACCTCGGAATTTATTTCGGGGGGGGGTATTCAGTGCCGAATGCTTTCTCTCTGAGCATGCTATATGCAACGTAAATAGCGATACTTATCCGCACGGTGGCCATGCGGATAAGTATCGCGTTTTCAGTTTTTTGTCGAAACCCGTGGGGTGCATAGACGAGATCCGGGCAGGTGCATAGCGTATGCAGCCTGATTTCTTCGACAATCGTACCAGCATTCTCAAAGACGACCTGACCGCCGTTTTGAAAACGGGCGATAAGGTTTCCGTCGCTTCGTCGGTGTTCTCTATGTATGCGTATCGCGAACTGCGCGAGCAGCTGGAGAATATCGATGAGTTCAGATTCATCTTCACCTCGCCGACGTTTTTGAAAGAGCGTAATGCCAAAGAGCAGCGCGAGTTCTATATTCCGCGTCTTGATCGCGAACGCGGCGTCGGCGGCACCGATTTGGAAATTCGCTTGCGCAACGAGCTGACGCAAAAGGCCGTGGCAACCGAATGCGCTGCCTGGATTAAAAAGAAGGCCCGCTTCAAATCGTTTCGCAACGCTGCGAGCTTGCCATCTGCGTTGACGGCGGAAACGACCGGCGCACATGGCGAGGCCGATGCGGTCTCGTATCTGCCGCTTAATGGCTTCACCACCATCGAACTGGGAACCGAGCACGCCGCCGATGCCTATGGCGCCATCATGCGGCAAGACAGCGCATTGTCGCGTCATCTGCTCGATATGTTCGAGCTTGCTTGGAATTCCGAAGACCTTGACGACGTTACCGATGCCGTGGTGGACAACATTGCGCAGATGTATCGCGAGAATGCGCCTGAACTGGTGTATTACGCGGCGCTTTACCGTATCTTCCACGAATTCCTCGACGATATCACCGCTGACGAGCTGCCGAGAGAAGGCACGGGCTTTCGCGAAAGCAAGATATGGAGCTTGTTGTACGATTTTCAGCGTGATGCCGTGCTTGCCATCGTGAATAAGCTGCAAACTTATAACGGCTGTATTCTGGCCGATTCGGTCGGTCTGGGCAAAACGTTCACGGCGCTTGCCGTGGTGAAATACTACGAGAGTCTGAATCGCAATGTGCTGGTGCTTTGCCCCAAGAAGCTTGGCGACAACTGGTTGATGTATCGCAACAATCAGCGCAATAACCCCATTGCGGAAGACCGTCTGCGCTATGACGTGCTCTACCACACTGACCTTTCGCGCGAACGCGGTACGTCGGTAACGGGTCTTAATCTTGAAACCATCAATTGGGGCGCATATGACTTGGTGGTTATCGACGAGAGCCATAATTTCCGCAATGGCGAAGACTCCGCCAAGACGCCCAAGGATGGCGAAGAGCTCAAAGAGAACCGGTATCAGCGTTTGCTGAACAGGGTGGTGCGCGAGGGCGTTCCCACCAAGGTGCTCATGCTTTCCGCCACGCCGGTGAACAATCGCTTCCGCGACCTGCGCAATCAGTTGGCACTGGCGTATCAAGGCGATTCGGATGTATGGTCTGAACGACTCGGTTTGGGAACGAACGTCGAAAGCGTCTTCCGCAGCGCGCAAAAGGCGTTCAACGCATGGCAAGAACTCGATGCCGATCGGCGCACCACCGAAGCACTCACGTCGAGCCTCGATCTGGATTTCTTTCGCGTGCTCGATCAGGTGACGGTTGCACGTTCGCGCAGCCATATCCAGCGTTATTACGATGCGAGCGCCATCGGTCCGTTCCCGCGTCGCAACAAGCCCATATCGCGCCGCCCCGACCTCTCTACGCTCGAGGGTGCGGCGACGTATGACCGCATTGCCGATCGTCTCTATGCATTGGATCTTGCGATTTACGTTCCCGCCAAATATGTGCATTCCAGCAGGAAATATAAATACAAACAGCAGGGCGACAATCTTTCGGTCGAAGGCCGCGAGTGCGGTGTACAGCGCCTTATGGCTGCAAACCTGCTCAAGCGTCTGGAAAGCTCTGTGGCTTCGTTTCGCCTGACGCTCGAGCGCGTTTTGGCGAATATGAATAATGCGCTCGATGCCATCGAGGCGTTCAAGGCGAATGGCGCAAATGCGCAGAGCGTGCCTGCGTGGCACGGGTCTGATCTCGACCTCGATTTCGACGATGCCGAAACCATGGAGTTCATGGTGGGTAGCAAGAAAGCGCCGTACGACCTGCGCGATATGGATTGGGCAAGCTGGGAGCGCGATATTGCAGCCGATGTCGCCATCGTCGAAGAACTATTGGGCCTCATCGCCGGCATCGATGCCGATAATGATGCGAAGCTGCTCGACCTCAAGCGGGTCATTTCCGACAAGGTTGCCCATCCGCTGAATGCGAGCAACAAGAAAATCATCGTGTTCACCGCGTTTGCCGATACGGCCGATTATCTGTATAAGGAGCTCAAACCCCTTGCCGATGAGCTGGGCTTGGGCATGGCCGAGGTCACGGGAGCGAGCGGCTGCAGGACCACGGTTGCGGGCGTGCGCAGCGATTTGTCGGAGATTCTCACCTGCTTCAGTCCCGTGTCGAAGGAGCGCGACAAGGTGTATCCGCACCTGGCGGGCAAAGACATCGATCTGCTCATTGCCACCGATTGCATTTCGGAAGGACAGAATCTTCAAGACGGCGATTTCTTGGTGAATTACGACATTCATTGGAACCCGGTGCGCGTGGTTCAACGCTTCGGTCGCGTTGATCGTATCGGTTCGAAGAATGGTGTTATCCAGCTGGTCAATTATTGGCCTGCTGTCGCTCTTGATCGCTATATCAATCTTAAAGAGCGTGTCGAAAACCGCATGCACGCCACGGTGATGTCTTCCACGGGCGATGACGATTACATCAACGAAGATGAAAAGGGCAATCTTGAATATCGTCGTGCTCAGCTTGAGCAAATGCAAAGCGAGGTGGTGGACCTCGAAGATGTGGCGGGCGGCGTATCCATCACCGATCTGGGCCTGAACGATTTCCGTATGGATTTGGTGGCCTACCACGAATCCAATCCCGGCATAGAACGAGTGCCTGCGGGCATCAATACCGTGGTGGCGGGCGATGAACCCGGCATCATCTTTGTGTTGCGCAATGTGAATCAGCAGTTCGATGCTGCGGTGCGCAACCCTGTGCATCCGTTCTATCTGGTGTACGTGAAAGACGACGGCGAGGTGCTTCACGGTTGCCTCGACCCCAAAGAGACACTCGACGCCATGCGCCGTTTGTGTCGAGGGAAGTCCGAGCCCGATGTCGAGCTGTGCCGTGCCTACAATCGTGCTACTAAAGACGGGCGTGATATGCGTCATGCATCCGAGCTGCTGGAGGCCGCCGTCCTTTCCATGGTGAGCGAGAAGCGCGAGGCCGATATCGATAGCTTCTTCAGTCTGGGAACCACAAGTTTCCTGGAAAACGATGTAGCGGGCCTCGACGATTTCGAGCTCGTCTGCTTTTTGGTGGTGAGGTAGATGTTCGGTCTGCCCAGTACTGTGGCGGTGCATCAACCGCTGCCGAAGCAAGCGTTCTACCAGCGCCTATCGCTTTCCTCCGCTGTTAAAGACGAATTCGTCCATTCCATCGAGAGCTTATGCGTTGTCGGGGCGATTAAGAAAGCCACGTGCGGCATTCCCGCGGCGGAGGGAATCGATGAGGTTTCCGTCCTGCGTGTCGATCTTAAGACTGGGGAGATTCCGCATTCCGCGCTCGATGCCATTGTTGCTGCCGTGCCGCGCAAACTGCTTATGGCGTGCTGCCATGAGGGGAGGGCGCGGCTTGCTGTGGTGCGCGGCGATTTACGCGTTAGCGAACGGTGGATTGCCGAAGAAGAACTGCATATTGAATTGAAAGGAGCCTCGCTTGTCGAGGTGTGGGACGGCTTGTGTGCACAGGTGCTTTTCGACGATGCGAACGTCGAAGACGTGGATGCGCGCATGGCGAAAGAAAAGAAGATCGTAGAGCTTGAAGCGGAAGTCGCTAAGCTTGAGCGTCGGTATGCCAAGGAGGTGCAGCCCGCCAAGCGCAACGCCGCATTTAAAGCATTTCGCGCGGCGAAAGCAAGCCTCCTTTCTTTGAAAGGGGAATAGGTCATGGAAAAAGTCGAACTTACCACGGCGGATATCGCTATGGAGAATGCCGCCAAGCTGGCGGAGCTTTTCCCCGACATCGTGACCGAAACGCTGGACGAGAATGGCAATCTGCAGCACAGCATCGATATCGAAGCGCTCAAGGCCCACGTGGGCGATATCGCCGAGGACAAGCGTGAACGGTATCAGTTCACGTGGCCTGGCAAGCAGAGGGCCCGCGCCGAGGCGATTCGGCAAATCGATAAGACCATGCGTCCGTGCCCCGAAGAGAGTGTGAACTGGGACACCACCGAGAACCTCTACATCGAGGGCGACAACCTTGATGCGCTGAAAATCCTGCGCGAGACCTACGCTGGCAAAATCAAGATGATTTACATCGACCCGCCCTACAACACGGGGCATGATTTCGTGTACAACGATGATTTCGCGCGTTCCGCCGAGGAGGAGCGTGCTGAGAGCGGTGCCTTTGACGAAGAAGGCAACGTGCTTGATAAGGCTTATAAGCAGAACAACGAATCGAACGGAAGGTTTCATTCTGACTGGTGCTCGATGATGTATCCGAGGCTCATGCTGGCGAGGGATTTGCTGAGCGAGGATGGGGTTATTTTCGTATCGATTGACGACTACGAGGATTGCAATGCGCGTAAACTGCTGGATGAAGTGTTCGGTGTCGGCAACTTTATTGCGCAACTGATTTGGGAGCGAGCTTACGCCCCTAAGAACGATGCCAAGTATGTTTCCAATAGCCATGATTACGTGTTGATGGTTGCCAAAAGTGCTGAGGTATTCACGATTGGAAGGCTCGATCGCACCGAGGCGGCAAATGCGCGTTACAAGAATCCAGACAATGACCCTCGCGGCGTTTGGAAACCAAGTGACATGTCTGTAAAGACCTATAATGCCGAATGCGACTACCCGATTACGACGCCCTCTGGGCGCATAGTAGAGCCTCCAACAGCTCGCTGTTGGAGCCTCTCTAAAAATGCATTTTTAGAGAGGCTCCAAGACAACCGAATTTGGTTCGGTCCTAATGGGGATAGCGTTCCTTGCATCAAGCGTTTTTTGAGCGAATTGAAGTTTGATGGAATGGCTCCAACTTCAATTTTGTTCCACAAAGAAGTCGGCCACAGCCAAGAAGGTGCAAAGGAAGTCGTTGCACTGTTTGACGGTAAAGGTTACTTTGACGGCCCCAAGCCAGTGCGTTTGCTTGAAAGGCTCATCACACTCGCCAATCTCAAAGGTGATTCGGTTGTCTTGGACTTTTTCTCGGGTTCCGCGACGACGGCCCATGCCCTCATGAAGCACAATGCCGAGAAGAGGGGTCGCGCCAAGTTCATCCTTGTGCAGCTTCCAGAAGAAGCCGACCCCAAGCGCGACGCATTCAAGGCTGGCTGCAAGAACATCTGCGAAATCGGCAAGGAGCGCATCCGCCGTGCGGGTGCCAAGATTGCGGCTGAAATCGAAGAATCCAACGCGCAGCTCAAAATGGGGGAAGAACCGAAGAAGGTTCCCGACATCGGTTTCCGTGTGCTGAAAATCGATTCCTCCAACTTCGAGGATGTCAAGCGTACGCCCGATGCCATGCAACAAAGCCAGCTCTTCGGGCTTGCGGATAATCTGAAGTCCGATCGCGCGCCCGAGGATATCCTCTTCCAGCTGCTTCCGAAGTTCCAGATTCCTTATACCGCGCGTATCGAAACGCTGAATATCTGCGGCAAAACCGTCTTTTCCGTCGATGACGACACGTTGCTCGCATGCTTCGACCAGGATGTTCCCGAGGATGTCATCCGCATTATGGCTGCGCGTCAGCCTTTGCGCGCCGTGCTGCGCGATGCGTCGTTCATTGGCGACGATGCCTTGGCGAACTTCAAGGAAATTTTCAAAACCTTAAGCCCCGCAACCGAAACCAAGGTGGTGTAAGCGTGGAATTCAAGTTCAATGTCCTCGACTACCAGACGCGCGCGTCTGATGCCGTGGTGAAGGTGTTCGACGGGCAGCCGAAAATCGATGCGTTGTCGTATGTGCGCGATATGGGCATGGGCAACGTGGATAAACGCGGCCAAGAAGCGATCGGCATGGTGGCGTCGCAAGATGGCGTGATGGTCGATGACGGCGCGGGCTTTCGCAACGCGCCGCTGCGGCTGTCGCGCGACGAGCTTTTCGACAACGTGAAAAAAGTCCAGCGTAAAAACGGCGTGCCGGTATCGGTCGAGCTGCACCATGACCTGGGCGCCGTCGAACTTGACGTGGAAATGGAAACAGGCACGGGCAAAACCTACGTGTATACCCAGACCATGTTCGAGCTGAATGCGCGTTATGGCTGGTCGAAATTCATCATCGTGGTGCCGAGCGTCGCCATTCGCGAAGGCGTCGCCAAATCGCTCGACATCACGGCGAAGCATTTTCACGAACGATACGGCAAGAACCTGTGGCCGTTCGTGTACAACTCGAGCCGCCTGACCGAAATCGATTCATTCGCCAGTCGCGCGGATATTTCCGTCATGGTCATCAACATGCAGGCGTTCAATGCCTTCGACGAGTCGAAAAGCAAAGACGGCCGCGGTGGCGACAAGGCGGCGCGCATCATGTTTTCCGAGCGCGACGATTTCGGCAGCCGTCGTCCGATCGACGTCATCAGCGCCGTCAATCCCATCCTTATCATTGACGAACCGCAGAAGATGGGAAAGAAATCGGGCGCTACGCGTAAAGCCATGGCGCAGTTCAAACCCTTGTTCTCACTCAATTATTCCGCCACGCACAAAGAGCGTCACAATACCGTGTATGCGCTCGACCCGCTCGACGCCTATAACGAACGCCTGGTGAAGCGCATCGAGGTCAAGGGCATCGAGATGGTGGGCATGCGCGGCACCGATGGCTACATGTATCTGCAGGATATCCTGGTGAGTCCGAGCAAACCGCCCGTGGCGGTCATTGAACACAAGCGTCAGCTTTCAGGCGGTAGGGTGGTCAAGCATGCGGGTCGCTTCAACGAGGGCGATAACATCTACCATGCATCGAACGAACTCGAGGCCTATGTATCGGGCTATCGCCTCCTGCGCATCGTGCCCGACCAGAACGGCCAGGCGGGCTATGTCGAGTTCGATAATCATGAGAGGCTGTATCGCGGCCAGGTTGCCAATGATTCTTCGGAAGAGGATTTGCGCCGTATCCAGATTCGCGAGACGATCGCCTCTCACCTGCAGAAGGAAGGGACGCTGTTCCGTCAGGGCATCAAGTGCCTTTCGCTGTTCTTCATCGACGAAGTGGCCAAGTATCGCGTATACGACGAAGATGGCGTCGAGGGCGTGGGAGAGTACGGCCGTATTTTCGAAGAGGAATACGCCCGCGCCGTCGAGGCGCGCATCGCCGAACCGACGCTCGACGCTTCCTGCGATTCCGGATACGTCGACTACCTGCGCGAATCGTTGAACCGCAAAGTGCACGAGGGCTATTTCTCCATCGACAAGAAAGGCCGCAGCGTAGAGAGCAAGTCGGAAAAGAAGGCCGATCGCGAAAGTGGCATCGGTATCAACGACGATGATGCCCGACGTGCCTACGACCTCATTCTGCGCGATAAAGAGCGGCTGTTGTCGTTCGAGGAGCCGTGTCGTTTCATCTTTTCGCATTCGGCATTGCGCGAGGGATGGGATAACCCCAATGTGTTTCAGATTTGCACGCTCAAAAACTCGGGCGATTCCGACATCGGCAAGCGCCAAGAGGTGGGCCGCGGTCTGCGTCTGTGCGTCGATCAGGATGGCACGCGTCAGGATGCCGCGCTGCTCGGGCGCGACGGTGTGCATGCGGTGAATCTGCTTACCGTGATTGCCTCCGAAGGATACGACGACTTCGTGAAGTCGCTCCAGTCCGAAACAGTCAAAGAACTGCGCGAACGACCCAAGAAGGCGGAAGCGGGGCTTTTTGCGGGATTTGTTATTACCAATGGTATCGACGAATACCGGCTTACCGAAGACGATGCGAACGAAATCATGTATGTCCTGGTGCGCAACGGTTTGATTGATCCGAAAGGCGGGCTTACCGATCGATTCCGCGATAGCGGTCTTAGGTCGGTGGATGCTTCTGAGATTCCCGAGCATCTCAGTCCCTATGTGGGGCAGATTGAAAACATCGTGCGAAGCATCGAGGACGCATCCGCGCTTGAGGGCGTGATCGGCAACGCTCTTGAGACCAAGGTGCCGCGCCTTGAGTTGAATGACAATTTCCGCAAAAGGGAATTCCAGCAGTTGTGGGCGCGCATCAACCACAGGCATGCGTACACGGTTGAGTTCGATTCGGGCGAATTGCATCGCAAAGCCGTAGCGAGCATCGATGCGAACCTGACCGTTTCCACGCCGCGCTACCGTCTGAAGCGGGGCGTGCAGCGCGCCGAGGCTGCGCGCGACCGGATCGAGACGGCGGACGGATTCGGGACGGCCGGCGTCAAGACGCTCGAGGTGGAAAGCGGAGCCGTGACAAGCGTGGCATACGACCTGGTGGGCGAAGTTGCGAGCAAGGCGGGCATTACGCGCAAGAGTGCAGCGGCTATTTTGTCCGACATTGCACCCGATCGCTTCGCAATGTTTCGTGTGAACCCCGAAGAGTTCATCGTCAAGGTTGCTGCGCTTATCGTTGATGAGAAGGCACGCATGGTGGTGGAGCATATTCGTTATAACCGCGTCGAGGGCGTTTATGATGCGGTGGAGATTTTCACCGAAGATATGCCCGAAAGCCTGAGTCGTGCGCTGGAGACGCCGAAGAAAGGCGTGCAAGACTGGACGGTGCTCGACAGCGATACGGAGCGCGCATTCGCCCGGGACCTCGAAAACTCCGACGATGTGTGCGTGTTCGCGCATTTGCCGCGCTCGTTCAAGATTCCCACGCCCGTGGGAGACTACGCACCCGACTGGGCCATTGCCTTCAACGAAGGCGTGGTGAAGCGGATTTATTTCGTGGCGGAGACGAAGGGATCGCTCAGCACGCTGAACCTCAAGGGCGCGGAGAGCGCGAAAATCGAATGTGCCCGCAAACTGTTCGACCAGCTCGGTGAAGGCGATGTGCACTATGACTTCGTAAGCACCTATGACGAGCTGATGGACAAGGTCATGCGGTAATCGACCTCGCCGCTGACCCGTCCGTATCGAGGGCATCGATCATGGCGGCCATCCTTGTCTTCGTTTTGTCTGCAATGCAGGTGCTTCGCAATATTTTGCCACAATGGTGAATCGCAGAATATTGCGAAACGATGAAGTCGCAATATTCTGCGACTTCATCGTTTCCGCTTCCTGCCCGACAAGGCGCGAGACGGATTGCCGGCCCGATGCGAAAGGACCGCCCTCGACGGGGCGGTCCTTGGCTCTCGGTTTCTTCTGCTCTGCTCTAGGCGTTTTTCTCAAGCCATGCCATGGCCGCCGCCGCATAGGCCGCAGCTCCCTGCGCGAGTGCTTTTTCGTTGAAGCGGATGCGGGGGTTATGCTGCGGCAGGCGCTCTTCGGGGTTTTCCACGCCGGCGCCCAAGCTGAAAAACGCCGACGGGACGCGGCGGGCGATAAGCGCGAAATCTTCCGATCCCATGGCTTTCAATCCATCGAGGATGCTCACGCCGCCGAGCGCCTCTTTCACGGCCTCTTTGCAGGTGGCGACGGTTTCGGCGTCGCAGATCAGCGGCGGGATGTCGCTCAGCACCTCGATGGACGCCTGCGCCCGGTAGGTCGCCGCCACGCCTTGCACGACTTCTCCGATGCGCCCGACCAGGTAATCATGCACGCCCATATCGAAGGTGCGCAGGGTTCCTTCCAGTACGGCCGAATCGGGGATGACGTTCGACGCTTCTCCCGCCTGGAATTTCCCGATGGTGAGCACGGCATTGTCCATGGCCGAGGTCTCGCGCGCGATCAGCTCTTGGAGGGCGAGGTGGATATGGACGCCCGCATTGATGGGGTCAACGCAGGTTTCAGGCATGGAACCGTGTCCGCCGTGCCCTTTGATGACGATGCGGAATCCGTACACGCCGCCGAGCGGGGCGCCGTCGTTGCATCCGATGGTGTTGAGCGGCTGGATGCCGAAGACGTGCATGCCGTAGGCGGCATCGACGTGCGGATTCTCGAGAAGCCCCTCGTCGATCGCGGCTTGCGCGCCTTCGAACGTCTCTTCGCCCGGTTGGAACACCAGCTTCACGGTTCCTTTGAGCTCGCTTTCGCGGTCTTTGAGCAGCCTTGCCGCTCCGAGCAGGATGGCGGCGTGCATGTCGTGGCCGCATGCGTGCATGCGCCCGTTTTCCGCCGCGAACGGCTCGCCCGATTCCTCCTCGATGGGCAGTCCGTCCATGTCGCTGCGCAGGAGAATGCATTTTTCGCCCGATCCGAGCAAGGCGGTGACGCACGATCCGTTGACGGACGTGGTGAAAGGAATGCCGAATTCTGCGAGTGTGCGTTGCACGAAAGCACTTGTCAGAGGCAGGTCGATTCCCAATTCGGGTGTGCGGTGAAGCTTGCGCCTCCATTCGACGATATCGGATTCGATCGCGTGCGCTTCTTCGAAAAGATTCTGCATGACCCCTTCTTTCGTAGAGCATTCGGCGCGCGTCCCGTTTTCGTCGGGCGATCGCGCCTGCGGACGGTTTCGACTATAGCACGCGGGCGAAACGAGGCCGGTATTTTCCGTTATCGGTCGTTGGTCCAGGGCCGCAAGGCGCGGGCGGTTCGGGCCGAGCGGCGGTTTTCCGCATGGGCGCCCTGGACGGAATGCCCCGAGCGGTGCGCGGGAGAACGCGCCTTTTCCCGACGATGCGGAGGGCGCGCGCCCATCGGCGCGTTAAGATAGACGGGCGCCGCCTGCCGGCGCGGCCGTGCTGCGATTTCGGCGACGCGGCTTGTTTTCGATACGGATGCTTGCATGCGTCCGGGTAAGGGGGAGTCATGTCGGACGTTCGGACCGGTCACGATTTCGCGCCTCTGGGCTTCGGTTTCATGCGCCTGCCTGAAATCGAGCGCAATGGCGAAACGGTATTCGACTACGAGGCCATCTGCGCGATGGTCGATGAGTTTCTGGCGGCGGGGTTCACGTATTTCGATACCGCCTACGGTTATCACAACGGCAAATCCGAATGCGCGTTGAAGGCGGCGCTGGTCGACCGTTATCCGCGCGATGCCTACACCGTTGCCACGAAGCTGCCCGCGTGGCTTGCGAACGATGCTGCCGCGGCACGCCGTATGTTCGACGAATCGCTCGAAAAGATCGGCATCGATTATTTCGATTACTACCTGCTCCACAATCTCGGCGGTCCTTTGACCGAGCCGTTCGAAACGTACGGCCTATGGGAATACGTCGCCGAGAAGCGCGAGCAGGGGCTCATCCGCCATTTGGGATTCTCCATTCACGACAAGGCGGCGGCGCTTGAAGAGGTGCTGGAAAAGCATGCCGATATTCCGCTCGATTTCGTGCAGCTGCAGATCAATTACGCCGACTGGGAAAGCTCGATTATCGAATCGCGCAAGTGCTACGAAATAGCCCGCGCCCACGATCTGCCCGTCGTGATCATGGAGCCGGTCAAAGGCGGGTCGCTCGTGAACCTGCCTCCCGCGGCGGCCGATATCCTGCGCGAAGCCGATCCGGATGCGTCTTTCGCGTCATGGGCTCTGCGCTTCTGCGCCTCGTTGCCCGGCGTGGCGGCGGTGCTTTCGGGCATGTCGACGATCGAGCAGGTGCGCGATAACGTGCAGACGTTTTCTCAGGCCCGTCCGCTCGATGACGACGAGCGCGCCGTGCTCGACCGCGTGCGCGCCGTGCTCGACGCCATCGACACCGTGCCGTGCACCGATTGCCGCTATTGCATGAAGGGATGCCCGCAGGGCGTGCATATTCCCACGATCATGGATTCGCTCAACATCATGTCGGTATTCGACGACATGCATCGCGCGAAGGAGAACTACGTCTGGAACGCCACGGGCGGCGAGGCGAGCAGGTGCATCCGATGCGGTGCCTGCGAAGACGTCTGCCCGCAGAAAATCGACATCATGGACCAGCTGGAACGCGCTTCCGCGCTTTTCGAGGGATAGGCGCGATGGCTGATTTCGAAAACGCATCGCCGCGCCGCGAACCCGAAGGGCTCGGCGCGCGCGACGTGCGGCTCAACGCCGCAGCCCCGAGGATGGAAGACGCCCGTGCGGCGTTGCTGCGCTATTTCGGCTATGCGGATTTCCGCGCGGGCCAACGCTTCGTCGTGGACGCGCTGCTGCAGGGGCGTGATGCCCTCGGCGTCATGCCTACGGGTGCGGGAAAATCGATATGCTATCAGGTGCCGGGCATCGTGCTGCCCGGCCTTGCGCTGGTGATATCGCCGCTCGTCTCGCTTATGGGCGATCAGGTCCGCTCGCTGATCGACGCCGGCGTGCGCGGGTCGTTCCTCAATTCGACGCTGTCGCCCGCTCAGCAGCGTACCGTCATGAAGCGCGCCGTCGAAGGAACGTACAAGATCATGTACGTGGCGCCCGAGCGGTTGTCCGACCCCGCTTTCCGCGCATTCGTCGCTCAGGTGCACATCCCCTTGATCGCGGTGGACGAGGCCCATTGCGTCTCGCAATGGGGGCAGGATTTCCGTCCTTCGTATTTGGAGATACGCGATTTCATCGAGTCGCTCGACCGACGTCCTCCGGTAGTGGCGCTGACCGCTACGGCCACCGAGCGCGTGCGTATCGACATCGCGAATCTGCTCGGGCTTCGCGATCCGGCGACGATCGTCACGGGATTCGACCGTCCCAATCTGAAATTCGGCGTGGAACGTCTCGAGCCGAAGCTGAAACGCCGCCGTATCGCCGAATTCATCGCGGATCGCAGGCGCGAAAGCGGAATCATCTACTGCAGCACGCGCAAGGACGTTGATATGCTTGCCGAATGGCTTGCTTGCCAGGGCATTTCGGCCGTGCGCTACCATGCGGGCATGACCGCCGACGCGCGTATGCAAAGCCAGCGCCGATTCATCGACGACGACGTGCCGGTCATGGTGGCCACAAACGCGTTCGGCATGGGAATCGACAAATCGAACGTGCGCTACGTGCTCCATTACAACATGCCGAAAAGCATCGAGGCGTATTACCAGGAGGCGGGCCGCGCCGGTCGCGACGGCGAGCCTTCGGAGTGTCTGCTTCTTTGGAGCGACGGCGACATAGCGACCTGCCGCTATTTCATCGAAGAGGGCGGTGCCGCCGAGGGGCTTTCCGAGGAAGAGGCGCAGCGTGTGAAATCGGTTCAACGCCGCATGCTCGACGGCATGGTGGGCTACTGCCGCACGACCGATTGCCTGCGCGCGTATATCCTGCATTATTTCGGCGAAGACGCCTCGAGCGTTCAGACCCCGGAGGGCGCCTTCGCTGACGGTTGCGGCAACTGTTCCAACTGTCTGGGGGATTTCGATACGATCGACGTGACCGAAACGGCCAAGGCCTGCGTGAGCTGCGTGCGCGAAGTGCAAGGCGCCTTCGGCAAATCGATGATCGCCGATATCCTGCGCGGGTCGAAGGCGCAGCGCGTGATCGAAGCCGGCCTCGACGGCCTTTCATGCTATAACGCGGTGAGCGATTCGGCTACGCAGGTCAAAGAGGTCATCGAGCTGCTTGCCGCGCAGGATATCCTCTCCATATCGGATGGAACGTATCCGACAGTCGGGCTGGGCGTGCGTGCGGCCGCGGTCGATCAGGACGGATTCTCGTTTTCGCTCAAGAAAATCCGTCGCAATCGTCCCGCCGCGCGGCCTTTCGACGCCGCGGCATCGGCGGGAGCGTCGGCGTTCGGCGCATCCGGCGTGGGCGATTCCGACCTGTTCGAGCGTCTCCGTGCGCTTCGCAAACGCCTTGCCGACGCGCAGGGCATTCCGCCGTACGTCGTGTTCTCCGACAAGGCGCTGCGTGACATGTGTGCTCGCATGCCGCGCACGGCCGACGAATTTCTCGAGGTCAACGGCGTGGGCGAGAAGAAGCTCGAGCGCTACGGCGAGACGTTCTTGTCGGAAATCGCCGCGTTTCTCTCCGAGCGTTGACGCCTTTTTCGGTCGATTTCCCTCGTTGCACAGTCAAGGGTTTCCCGTAAAGACCCCTGATACGAAGCTTTCTATACTGACCGCATCGGAGCGTCCGGTGCGGTTTTTTTTTTGCGCAAGGGGAAGCGTTCGAACGCTGTGCCGGGCGAGGAAGGCGCGCGATGGGTGCATCGCGCATGCAGGAGAGGGGAAGTGGTTCGCATGGGCATTCTTTACCAAGCGGCCGATATGTCGTATTGGGCCATTTGGCTGTTCGTGCTGTTCGCCCTGATGGCGTTCAACGAATTCGGGCGCACGAGCAAATGGGGCGGCATCGCGCTGTTCGCGGTGGTGCCTATCGTGCTGACGATTTTCGTGTGGCCCACCACGGCGGCACCCGGCAACGAGTACGGCACGGGCACGTGGTTCAACTGGGTGAAGACGTATTCGGCCTTGGCGGGTTGCCTCGGGTTCATGGCGTTGCGTTTCGTGCATTGGAAGGGCGCCGACGGCAAAACGCACTATCTGTATGAGAAGAAATGGGCGCTGTGTTTCCCGCCGCTCATTTTGGCCATCAACATCGCCGAGGCGGTCATCCGCGATTTCCAGGTTTTCAGCTTCGGGCTGTGGCAGGGCGGCACGGTGGAGAACCTCTGGACCATATCGGGCCCGTGGAACATCATGAACGGCATCGCCGGCATCTTGAACATCGTGACGATCTGCGGCTGGCTCGGCATCGTCATCTCGAAAGACAAGACGCGCGACATGATCTGGCCCGACATGATCTGGGCATGGATCATCGCCTATGATTTCTGGAACTTCGCCTACACCTATAACTGCATTTCCGACCATTCGGCCTACTGCGGTTTGGCGCTGCTGCTTTCGTGCACCATCCCGACGTTTTTCATCAAGCGCGGAGCCTGGTTGCAGCATCGCGCGCAGACGCTGGCGCTGTGGATCATGTTCGTCATGACGGTTCCGCAATTCGCCGATGTGCTGGCCCCCATTCCCACGACGCACAATCCCACGGCGTTTTTCATCGTGAGCTTCGTTGCGCTGGCGAGCAACGTGGCGCTTGCCGTCTATCAGTTCAACAAGATTCGCAAGAACAAGCTCAATCCGGTCAAAGACGAGCTGTATGCCGATACCAAGGCGTACAAGAGCGTGCTCGAGGAGAACGTTTAAGCTGGCATGCGCCATCGACGCCTGCGGCAAGGCGGGCTGGTGCCGGAGCGGATGCGGACGTTTCGTCGCGTTTCTCGAATGCCGGCGCGCGTTTTGCCGACGCACCGATGCGGCCCGCTGTTCTTGCAGCCTATAATGAAGACGTCCGTTTCGGCGGGCGTCTTTTTCTGTGCATATGCAGCGCCGACGTGCGCTTCCGTATTTTCGACGAGGGGAGGGCGCATGCGTTTCGAAGCAACCGTGCCGCCGTCTGCTGCGGGCGTCGCGAAAGGCCGACGCCTGGAAGGACGGGCGGGCGATATCATGCAGGCCGCCCGCGCCCTGTTCGAGACGAAGGGCGTTTCGGCCACCACGGTGAAAGACATCGCGGCGGAGGCCCATATCACGCGCGAATTGTTCTACTACTACTTCTCGGGGAAAGGCGACGTCATCGAGGCGGTGATCGACGACTATGCGGCCGATATCGTGGAGAGCGTGGCCGTGTGGAACGAGATGCGCCGCTTCGGCGATATGCCCGCCGCGCTGCGCGATTGCGTGGCCACCTTGCGGCGCACGCTCTATGACGCCAACGGCCCCCGACCCATGATCGCGGTTCTCGAAGAGCTCGGCATGCGCGATTCCTTCGACGTGCGCGCCGTGCGCGAGACGGCGGAGTTTTTCTGCCAGAACGTGGCGGGCGAATACGAGCGCTATCACGATCTTGAGATAGAGTTTTTGTTCGAGATGTTTTGCGTGATGCTGTTCGGGCTGGTGGGGCTGCTGAAGATCAACCCCCGGATAAGCGACGATGCCCTGATGAAGGTGGTCGAGCAGACGCTGCGCCTCGACATGAAGCCCCCGGTCGAGCGGACGGAGTAGCCGCCGGGTCTGTTCTGCCGGTCGGATTGTTTGGGGGTGGACGAAACTCGACATTTGCATTGGGTGACGATGAGTCGATTTTTGGCATACGGTGGACTCAAGACGTCCCGCTTTTTTGATGCATGGATTGCGGCCGGATGGTTTTCATTGCTTGTTTCTCGACCCCGCTATTTCATTTGCAAGATAGAGCCAAAAAATGTGAGCCGCATCGGAAAGCACCGCGTCTTTTTTTCTAACGGCGTAAGTGCCGAACCATGGTTCACGTCCTATATCGACAGGTTTGAGAATGTGAGTCTCGCTCTGCTCTTCTTTGATGGTAGGGGGGAATCCGAAATAGCACGCTTGCCGCCTTTCGGCTTGTTCGATGAGCAATGCGATGTCGGATGTAGTGAAAAGAATGCGAGGTCTGACTCCGACAGAGGTGCATTTTTCGATGAAGTATCGATGCAGGTGGTTCCTTTTTCCTGTTGTTATAAAAGGTTGGCCGTCTAGATTCTGTAACGTAAGGGATGTTTTTTGCGATAAAGGGCTGCGTGTAGGCACGTAGAGGTATATACCAGTTTTAACGATAAGTTCTATATCGAAATCCTGAAGATAATGGGGGGTCGATCCGACGAGCGCTATATCGACTTCGCCCTCGTCGGCCATGTCGAGGGCTGCTTCGGTCGTTACTTCCTCAAGCGATAACAAGATATCGGGATTGTTTGACTGAAACCTTGTTACGGTGTTGCGAGGCAGGGCCAGCATGACGC
>JAUNDR010000025.1 GCA_030525985.1 Slackia sp.
CATGGTGATGCCCACGATGTCGGATTCTTGGAAAGCGTCGGTGCCGATCACGCCGCGCGTGACCTGGCCGGTGATGATCACCATGGGGACGCTGTCCATGCAGGCGGTGGCGATGCCCGTCACGGTGTTCGTGGCGCCCGGGCCGCTGGTCACCAGCACCACGCCTACCTTGCCGGTGGCGCGGGCGTAGCCGTCGGCCATATGCGTGGCGCCCTGTTCGTGGCGCGCCAGCACGTGGCGGATCTTCTTGGAATCGTAGAGCGCGTCATAGATTTTGATCGCCTGGCCGCCGGGATAGCCGAAGATGGTATCGACGCCTTCGGCCTCGAGCGACGCGATGATCGCCTGGGCGCCCGTCATGGTTTTGCCCTGCTTGTCGGTGTTGCTGCCCGGGCCGAACGGCCTGCCTTCCACGGCGCGCGCTTTGCGCGCGAGCTGCATGTCGCGATTGTTCATCATGCCAGATACGCCCCCTTATCTGCGCTGGTCACGAGTTTTGCATAGCGGGAGAGCACGCCTGTCGTGTATTTCGGCGCCGGCGGCTGCCATGCGGCGCGACGGCGTGCGAGCTCGTCGTCGGCAACGTTCAGCGTCAGCGTTCCCGCTTCGATGTCGATGGAGATGATGTCGCCCTCTTCCACAAGCGCGATCGGTCCGCCCGCCGCCGCTTCGGGGGAAACGTGCCCGATGGCGGGGCCTTTCGTGGCGCCGCTGAAGCGTCCGTCGGTGATGAGCGCCACCGATTTCGCCAGGCCCATGCCGCAGATGGCGCTGGTGGGCGTGAGCATCTCGCGCATGCCCGGACCGCCCGCCGGACCCTCGTAGCGGATGACCACCACATCGCCCGGTTTGATTTCGCCGCCGAAGATGGCCTCGCAGGCGGCCTCTTCGCTTTCGAATACGCGGGCCGGTCCTTCGTGCGTGTACATATCGGGATCGACGGCGCTCTTCTTCACTACGCCGCAGTCGGGTGCCAGGTTGCCGCGCAGCACTTTCAGGCCGCCCGTGGCGCTGTAGGCGTCGTCCACGCTGCGCACCACGTCGCCGTCGACGGGCGGGCATTGCGCGAGCCATTCCTCCATGGTGCCGTGGCAGGTGAGTGCCTGCGTGTCGAGCAGCCCCGCACGCCCCAGCTCGCCCATGATCGCGGAGATGCCGCCTGCGGCGTTCAGGTCTTCGATATGCAGCGGGCCCGCCGGCGCGATGCGGGTGAGGTTCGGGGTTTGCGCCGAAGCGGCATCCCAATCGTCCATGGTCACCGGGCAGCCGGCCGCATGCGCGATGGCGGTCAGGTGCAGCATGGTGTTGGTCGAGCCGCCGAAGGCCATGTCGAGCGCCATGCCGTTGCGGATGGAATGCTCGTTGATGATGTCGAGCGCGCGGGTGCCGGACTCGAGCAGCTCCATGACCTTCATGCCGGTGCGTTTGGCCAGGCGGATGCGCTCGGAGTAGACGGCGGGAACGGTGCCGTTGCCGGGAAGCGCGATGCCGAGCGCCTCGGACAAACAGCAGATGGAGTTCGCGGTGAACATGCCCGAGCAGCTTCCGCAGGTGGGGCATGCCGTGTTTTCGAGCCAGTCGCATTCCTCCTGCGTCATGGTTCCCGCGGTGACCTGGCCTACAGCGTCGAAGAGCGTGTTGAGATCGGTCTGGTTGCCGCATTTGTCGCGGCCCGCCAGCATGGGGCCGCCCGAAACGAGCATGGTGGGAATGTTCAGGCGGCATGCGGCGATCAGCATGCCGGGAACGATCTTGTCGCATGCGGGAATGAGCACTATGGCATCGAACTGATGGCCCTGCACGGCGCATTCCACGCTGTCGGCAATCACTTCGCGGCTGGTGAGCGAGTAGTGCATGCCTTCATGGTTCATGGCGATGCCGTCGCATACGCCGATGGTGTTCATCTGGAGCGGCGTGCCGCCCGCCATGCGGATGCCCGCTTTGACGGCATCGGCGATGGTTTGCAGATGAACGTGCCCGGGGATGACTTCGTTTTGGGCGGAGATAACCGCGACGAGCGGGCGGTCGAGTTCTTCGTCGGTCAGGCCGTCTGCCTTCAGAAGGCTGCGGTGCGGCGCGCGCGCCAGGCCTTTCTTGATGGCATCGCTTCGGTGGTTCATCGCGGTCTCGCTTTCCTTCGGCATGAGCTGCGACTCAAGGAAATGCGAGCGAGGATCCCCGTCGATGCCTTTCACGGAAGGCGTCCGGCGAAACGTACCCGGCACACCGCGTTGCGGGGGTCTCCCGCGAAACGCTTTGCGCGTTCGGCTCCGCTGCTCGAGGGGGTTTCGAGGCCCGTCCATCGCAGGCTTGCATGACCGCCTGCTTGCTGGGGATGGATTCGTCCTCACTCGCCCTGTCGTCGCATTTATCGAGTGGTTCGGATTATACGTCTGCGCCGCATCCGTTCAATACGCTATCGCGCTTTATTTTGGTAAAGCGGCGAGATTTTACATTCCTGACACGTTCGGGGTTCCTCGTTAGGTCGTCGGCTCCTATGAGCCCGAGAACGGCAACGGGCGCCGTGCGGCGCCCGTTGTTTCGGATCGTTCGGAATCACCCGTCTTTGCGGGGGTATTTCAGCATCTCGTCCATGGTGATGAAACGGAAGCCCTGCTCTTTCAGGTAAGGCAGCGCCTTGCCCAGCGCTTCGACGGTCTGCGAGCGGTCGCCGCCGCCGTCATGCATGAGGATGATGTCGCCGGGCGTGGCGCGCTTGAGCTGGTCGGCTATTTTGCCGGCGCCGGGACGCTTCCAGTCGAGCGTGTCTATATCCCAGCCGATATCGGCCTCGACCAGATCGTCCACGTTGCGCCAGACGTCGAGCGGGAAGTTGCCGCCCGGCGCGCGGATGACGCGGCTCGCCTGCGCTCCGGTGGCGTCGGCGATGGCCTGGTAGCCCTTCTCGATTTCGGCGCGCTGCTCCTCGGCGCTCATGAAGCTCAGATTCACGCCCTGCCCGCTTCCCGCCGCATGGTCCCACGAGTGGGTGCACACCTGATGTCCCTCGTCGTATGCGCGCTTGACCAGGTCGGCTCCGGCGCCTTCGATAAGGCGCCCCACGGTGAAGAAGGTGGCTGCGGCATCGTTGTCGCGCAGGATATCCAGAATCGCGGCGGTGCTTTCTTCCCATGGTCCGTCGTCGAAGGTGAGCGCGATCGCCTTCTCGCCGCCGGTGTCGGGGTAGGAGCGCACGTACAGGCGGTCTTCGGAGGGCTCGAGCACCTCGAGAACCACCTCTTTGCCCGACGTCTGCCCCGTTTCGACGGTGGATACGCCCGATGCCCCGGGGGCTTGCACGGCATGGATGGGGCCGTTGCCGCTTTCCACGGGGTTCGGCTCCACGGTTTTGTCCTCGACGACGGACTCCTCCACGATGTCGGTTCCGTCGGCGAAAGCAAGGGCGTCGCCGTCGGCGATGGCTGCATCGCCGCCTTCGGCCTCGACACCGTTGATGGTGGCGACGTACGGTTTGCCCTCGCCCGCGGCGATGACTTCGCCCTCGATGTCTACGAAGTTGCCGGGTTCCATCTTGATGCCGCTTGCCTCGTAGGCCGCTTGCAGGGTGCGTTCCTTCGAAAGCTCCACGGGTTGGCCGTTCACGGTTACCGAGATGGGCATGATTTTGCGAATGGCGGGAATGCCGAACAGTGCGCCCGCCGCCAGAAGCGCCACGCCGCCGCCGATGAACAGGCGACGCGTGATGCGCGGGCTCATGGCGGGAGCATCGTTCCAGAGGGGGATATAGTGCTGCTGCTCGCCGACGCCTTTCGGCGCGCCTGTCGCATCGGGGTCCCACGCATCGTCCGGCGTGCGGACGTTTTCGCCGCCCCCAAGAGGGTTGCCTGTCGCGCGCGGTTCGCGCTGCGGCGCACCCCCGTGCGTTCGCGATTGCGCCGCGGGCGGGTTTTCGCCGCATGGACCGGGAGCGCCCGCTTCCTGCGGATGCTGCGTGCGGGGGCGCGGCGCGTCGAGTGGGCGCTGTGCCTCGCCGCCCGCCCGCGTATCGATGCGGGGAAGGGCGCCCGTGCGCTGAGCGGACGTGCGGACGCGCCTGCTTCCCGCCACGGACGGACGTTTATGTTGACGGGCGGCGCCGGCGGGAAGAGGGTTGTTCGCGGGCGACGTCGCGTGCGAATCGGGGGAGGGGTGGAATTCGTCGCTTCGGGGTTCGGTGCCCATGGATGCACTCTGCCTTTCGTGCGTATTCGCTATCGACGAGATATCATATATGCGGCAGTTTAGCGTGCATTTTTCGTCATGCGTTTGCCGCTGCCGAATCGAACATATCTTCCATTTTCCGTCGCGTCGCTCCGCCTTCGCTGCGTTTGCATTGCAGGCGTCTATGGCGTTTTTGCTTGGAAAACGCAGGGTTCGTCCTTTTCAAGATGCGCGAATCGGGCATAATGCCGTGTATGAAAAAACGTCAGAAGAAGAATACTCCCTATGCCGGTCAGCCGTCCCGTTCTGCGGGCGGCGTTCCTGAAGCACGTCCGAACGCCGTCGCGCCGATTCCGGTGCTTCCCGCTGCCCCCGTGTCGTCGTCGATGGCCATCGTGCCGGTGAATGCAGGCTCGTACTCGCGCGAAGCGTATGTTGCGCGCAAGCCGAAAAAGCATCGCGGGCTGAAGATCGCCCTCGCCGTGGTGCTCGTGCTCCTTCTTGCGGTAGGAGGCGTCGCGTTCGGCGGCATCATGTACGTGAATTCCATTTCGGACAAGCTGCACCAGGATGTCGACGAAGACCTCATGCAGGTTCTTTCCGCCGAGCAGGCGGCCCCGGGCGAGCCGTTCTATATGCTGGTCATGGGCGTCGATCGCTCGGAAGAGCGCCTGACGCAAGGCGATATGGACACGTTCCGCTCCGACTCCATGATCCTGACGCGCGTCGATCCCGTGCAGAAAAGCGTTTCTCTCGTTTCGATCGAACGCGACACCTATGTGAACATCGAAGGCTACGGCCCCGACAAGATCAACGCGTCGGCGGCTTTGGGCGGGTCGGCCCTCGTGGTCGATACCATTTCCAAGTTCGCGGGCGTTCCCATCTCGCATTATGTCGAAATCGACTTCGACGGGTTCAAGGCGGCGGTCGACGCCCTCGGCGGCATCGAGGTGGACGTGCCCATCACGATCGACGACGAGATGGCGGGCGGCCGCGTGGAGGCGGGCCCCCAGACGCTCAACGGCGACCAGGCGCTTATCCTGTGCCGCAGCCGCCATGCCTACGACGAATACGGCAGCGGAGATTATTACCGCATGGCGAACCAGCGCATGGTCATGGGCGCCATCGCCAAGAAGATCCTCTCTTCCGACGTGGTCACTATGGCGAACACCATCAATGCCATGGCGGATTACATCACTACCGATATGGACGTACAGACCATTATCGAAGTCGCCACCGACATGCGCGGCATGAACGCCGACGAAGATATCTACTCGGCGATGAACCCCACCATCCCCGCCCAGGTGGGCGGCATCTGGTACGAATACTGCGATCTTGCGGCGTGGCAGACGATGATGGGCCGCGTGGATGCAGGCCTGCCCCCGTATGCCGACGACCGACGCAACCTCAACGACGGCGGAACGCTGGACGGAACTATCACGGGAGTTCAGGAATATGCCACGTTGCCCGATGGCAGCGTCGTGCCCGCCGATCCGAACGCCGTCTCCGAGACGCCCGACGCGACGTATCAGAGCCCCGACGCCGCGGGCGTCGGTTATGCGGCGCCGGTGCTTTAGGGAGTGTCGCTTCCCGTTCGATGACGAATCGCATTTTCACGACGGAGCCGGAGGCGTAAAGCCTTCGGCTCCGTTTCGTTGCGGTCCTTTCGCGGCGTTCGTCCGCGCGAAGGCAGCGGAGCGGGCGGGCCCTTCGCGCGGGTGAACGCGGCCGTTGCGTATGACGACCGCTGCCGTTTCGCGCGTCATGCGCGCCCCGATACCTCGAAAAACGCCTGGATGGGCTGCGTTCCTGATGAAGATTCGCCCCTTTGGCGGCTTTTAGGCGCACCGGAACGATAGGATGGCGCATATACGAACGCGTCGTCTGCCGCGTCGGTTGTCCTGCGATGCGCGTGCACGATGGCCCGGCGGTTTCGTCGCTTAAGCCGCCGCATGCGCGAATGCCGCATGCGCGCCGGATAGCAAGGAGATTCCGATGGCCCCTCGCAGATCGAGTTCTTTCGATTCGAATTCTTCGAACGAGCTCTCGCGGCAAAGGCATTCGTCTCGTCGCGGCGCCGCTGCGCCTTCGCATGCCCGCGATGCCTCTTCCTATTCCCGTCATGCCTACGCACGCGGCGACGAGGCGTCCCGCCCCGCAACGTCGCCGTATTCCCGCGACAATGTCCAAGGGGGATATTCCCGCACTCGCGCGAAGAAAAGCCGCAGGAAAAAGATGGTCGGCGCCCTGATCGCCGTGTTCGCGGCCTTGGTTATCGGCGTGGGCGCCGCGGCTTTCGCATACGTCGGCGTGCTCAACGGAAAGCTTACCGGCGACATCGGGGCCGATCTGAAAGGCGTGCTCGCCGACGCGAAGGCGCCGACCGAGCCGTTCTACGTCCTGCTCATGGGCGTGGATAAATCTCAGGCGCGCGCCGAAAGCGCCGAATACGAGGGCGATAACTTCCGAAGCGACTCCATGATTCTCGCGCGCGTCGATCCGGGCGGAAAGCAGATGACGCTCATTTCCATCGTGCGCGACACCTATGTGAACATCGACGGCTACGGCAAGAACAAGATCAACGCCGCCCACGCGCTGGGAGGCCCCGCCCTTACGGTGAAAACGGTATCCGAATTCGCGGGCGTTCCCATCTCGCATTATGCGGAAATCGACTTCGACGGCTTCAAGGCGGCGGTCGACGCCCTCGGCGGCATCGATGTGAACGTGCCGATGGAAATCGACGATGCGGACGCGGGCGGCTATGTGCCCGCCGGCCCCCAGACGCTCAACGGCGACCAGGCGCTTATCCTGTGCCGCGCGCGCCACGCCTACGACGAAATCGGCGCGGGCGATTTCTACCGCGCGGCGAACCAGCGCATGGTCATGGGCGCCATCGCGAACAAGCTCCTTTCCGCCGATGTGGCCACGATCACGTCGACGGTGACGTCGCTGTGCGATTACATCGACACCGACATGAGCGTGACCGACATCATTTCCGTGGCATCGGCGATGCGCGGCATGGACACCGCAAGCGGCATTTATTCCAGCATGAACCCCACTATCTCCACCTACGAAGACGGCGTGTGGTACGAATACAGCAACAACGAGGCGTGGAAGGCCATGATGAAACGCGTCGATGCGGGCGAGCCTCCTACCGCCGACGCCCAGGACTCCGCGAACGACGGCGGCGTGCTTGACGGGTCGATCAGCGGTGAATACGTGGCGCAAAGCGTTTTGAGCGGGGAAGGCGTGCAAGACCTTTCCAGCGTGATGGTGGAAGTGCGCAACGGCAGCGGCATGGCGGGCGTGGCCGCCGAGGCGTCGAGCATCCTGACCAACGAGGGTTACAACGTGACCGTGGTGGGCGATGCCGAGTCGTACGATTACACGCAGACCATCGTGGTGTACAACCCCGACGGCAACGCCACTACGGCCCAGGCCATCGCACAAAGCATCGGCGGCGCGCAGGTCATCGCGAACGACGGCATTTACAGCGTGGACGGAACGTATCTCGTCGTGGTGGGATCCGACTACTAGGCGGGAAAAGCGTCTTCGCCGCCTTGCGCGCAAGCGGCTTCGGGCACCTCGAACGTGCGGATTGTGCGGCAAACCGGGCGCATCCTTTCCTTCGCGGAAGGGATGCACCTTTCGTTTCGTCGGCGCATACGGGCGACGGCGCGCGCGCCGTCATCGTCGCGTCGATGCCCCGTTGCGCAAGCGTTACGGGTGAAACCGCTGTTGGTGCGGGTATAATTGCCCGAAACAACCCCTTTCGAATCGAGGATCACATGAGCGATACCATCAACCCTTCGGGTACTCCCCAAACCCAGCCCGATGCGCCCCAGACCGCGCAGATTCCGCCCGCGCCCGCTGCGGCTCCCGTTCCGCCCGCTGCCGGCGCGGCGGTTCCTCCTGCAGGTTCCGCGCCCATTCCTCCCGCGGGCCAGGTTCCGCCGTTTCAGGCGGCGCCTCCCCAGCAGCCGGTGCAAAACATCCCCGGCATGCCCCTGTTCAATCTGACGGGCGGCATGAAGTTCGGCTGGGCGGCCGCAGGATTTCTGCTCGGGCCCGTCGCCATCCTGCTGGCATGGCTGACGAACGCGCATAACTTCCCCGAAGCGAAAAGCGCTGCCGTGAAGTTCTCGCTGTTCGGATTTTTGGCGCAGTTTCTGGTATGGATCCTCGTCATCGGCATGTTCGGCTGCGCCGCCTGCACGGCGGCCACGTCCCTGCCGTCTTACTATTACTACTAAGGGAGGCGCTGCGGCACCGCTTGCTTCCCGATAGCGGAAACGCCTGCGTGGCGAATCGCTTTGAAGGACGCGTCTGCTTGTCGGGCGCGTCCTTCTTATCCGCTCGGCATTGCGCGCCGCCGTTTCGTCCCTGTTTGCTTCGGGGAATCGTGTGTTTCGGGGCGGTGTCGCCCCGTCGTCGGTCGGCGTTTCGCGCGGCGTGTTACACTGCATCCCCGATACGCTGATCGAAGAAGGGCCATTATGACCGAGCAGAACACTGTGGTCGCCATCGGAGAGCGCGAGCGCTATTTCGGCGATGACGACATCAAGGAAATCCTGTATACGCAAGACGACTTGAGCCGCCGCGTGCGCGAGCTTGGTCGCAGCATCACCGAAGATTACCGCGACCGCGCTTACGAGGAAACGCGCAACGGCGAACCGAGCCTGATCGTCATCAGCGTTCTGCGCGGCGCCGCCATCTACATGAGCGACCTGGTGCGCGAAATCGACCTGCCGCTCGAGATGGATTACATGGCGGTGTCTTCGTATGGCACGGGCACGAAAAGCTCCGGCGTCGTGCGCATTCTCAAAGACCTGTCGTCGCAGATCGAGGGGCGTCACGTGTTGATCGCCGAAGACATCCTCGATTCGGGATTGACGCTTCAGTATCTGCTGCGCGTGCTCGAATCGCGCAACCCCGCGTCGATCGAGGTGGCCACGCTGCTGCGCAAGCGCACCGAGCGCCAGGCCGACATCCATTGCAAGTACGTCGGCTTCGAATGCCCCGACGAGTTCATCGTGGGCTACGGCCTCGATTACGCCGAGCATTACCGCAACCTTCCCTATATCGGTATTTTGAAACCTGAAATCTACCAAGGAAAATAATGAGCGATACCCTCAAAACCAACGATTGCAAAGACGAAGGATCCGTCGCGCCCGAGGCTCCTGCGAACGAAGCGCACCAGCCCGCCGCTCCCGCTGACGATTCGCCCGCGCGCGTCGACGACGCTCCTGCGCCCGAGGCCCCTGCGGCCCCTGCCGGCCAGGGCGGTCCCGTCATGCCGCCTTCCGACGTCGAGCCCGGATTCGGTTTCGGCCGTCCTGCCGCGCCGCAGCAGCCGCGCGAAGGCAACGACGGCGGCGCCATGAAGAATCCCTTCGGCATCGACCCCAAAGATGCCAAGCAGATGATGCCGAAGCCGCCGCGGCGCACCAGCATCATTTCCGGCGTCTTGCTGCTTCTGGTGGCTTTCTTCATCGGCAGCCAGATGATGAACATGATGAACGCGAAGGAGACCGACGCGCTCATCACGTCCGAGTTCGTCCAGGCCGTCGAGCAGGACCGCGTGATCGACGTGGTCTACGATGCCGGCAACTACACGGTGAGCGGCTCGTATTATCCCGCCGCCACGGCGGGCGCGACGGCCGCCGACGCGTACAACGACGCCCTCGAGGCGCTCGATGCGAAGTCGGAATCCATCCTGGGCGCCGATGCCTCCCAGGTCGAAACGACCGCGCTCGACGAGCAGCGCATCGGCACCGAGCGCAAATACACGTCCACCTACGTGGGCCAGGATTCGCTGATGCAGCTTTTGTCGAGCCATCCCGACATCCATTACGAGGTGAAGCTTCCCAGCGGATTCACGGAAATCCTCGTGAGCCTGCTTCCCATGCTTCTGCTCGTGGGTCTGATGATCTTCTTCTTCTCGCAGATGAACAAGGCGAATAATTCGCAGATGTCGTTCGGCAAGGCGAAGGCGAAAAAGACCACCGAAGAGCGCCCCGATGTGCGCTTCGACGACGTGGCGGGCGAAGACGAGGCCGTCGAGGAGCTGCAGGAGGTCAAGGACTTCCTGGTCAACCCCGACAAGTACCGCACGCTCGGCGCGAAGATCCCGCGCGGCTGTTTGCTCGTAGGCCCTCCGGGCACGGGCAAGACGTTGCTCGCCCGCGCCGTGGCAGGCGAGGCCAACGTGCCGTTCTTCAGCATTTCCGGCTCCGAGTTCGTCGAGATGTTCGTCGGCGTGGGCGCGAGCCGCGTGCGCAGCCTGTTCGAGCAGGCGAAGGAGGCATCGCCCTCGATCATCTTCATCGACGAGATCGACGCGGTGGGTCGCCAGCGCGGCACGGGTCTCGGCGGCGGCCACGACGAGCGCGAGCAGACGCTCAACCAGCTGCTTGTTGAGATGGACGGCTTCGAGAAAAACGACGCCGTGGTGCTGATCGCCGCCACCAACCGCGTGGACGTGCTCGATCCCGCGCTGTTGCGCCCGGGCCGCTTCGACCGCCAGATCGTGGTGGACGCTCCCGATGTGCGCGGCCGCGAGAAGATCCTCGAGGTGCACGCCAAGAACAAGCCGATCGGCCCCGATGTCGATCTTCCGCGTATCGCCAAGCTGACGAGCGGCATGACCGGCGCCGACCTCATGAACCTCATGAACGAGGCCGCGCTGCTGACCGCCCGTCGCAACAAGCCCGAAATCGGCATGGCCGAGGTCAACGAGTCCATGGAACGCCTGATGGCGGGTCCCGAGCGCAAGAATCGCGTGATGAACGAGAAGACGCGCCACATCATCGCCTACCACGAGTCGGGTCATGCGCTTGTCGGCCATCTGTTGCCCAACGCCGATCCGGTGCACAAGATCACCATCGTTCCGCGCGGCATGGCGCTCGGTTACACCATGTCCATCCCCGACGAGGACAAATTCCTCGTCAGCCGCAACGAGATGTACGACGATCTGGCGGTGTTCATGGGTGGCCGCGTGGCGGAAGAGATCTTCTGCGGCGATATCACCACAGGCGCGAGCAACGACCTCGAGCGCGCTACCAAGCAGGCGCGCAAGATGGTCACGAGTTACGGCATGTCCGACGCCCTGGGGCAGCAGACCTTCGGCCAGCCGAATCACGAGGTGTTCTTGGGCCGCGATATGGGCAACACCCAGGATTACTCGCCCGAGACCGCGCAGCGCATCGACGAAGAGGTCGCCCGCCTCATGAAGCAGGCGCACGATTTGGCGTACATGATCCTCTCCGAGCGCAAAGAGCAGATGCACCTGATGGCAAGCGTGTTGCTCGAGCGCGAAACGGTGGACGGCGAGGCCTGCGAGGCGCTGCTGAACAACGAGTGGGACGCCTATCTCGAAAAGGAGAAGGTGGCCAAGGAGTTCGACTCCAAAGAAAGGGCGAAGGCTCTGCGTGCGGCTCCGTCGACGCAGGTGCACCCGTCCACCGACGTGTCGATCAGCGGGGATCTGCCGAAAGACCCGGCAGGTTCGGGCGATTCGATGCGCGACGTGGTGTCGTTCACCGATCCCGCCGCTGCCGATATCCCCCTGCCGAGCGCTCATCAGCGCGGTGCAAGCGATGTTTCTGAAAGGAAGGACCACAACTAAATGATGTGGAACTGCTCTTCATACCGCTTCGATTCGAGGATGCCCATCGTTATGGGCATCCTTAACGTTACGCCCGACTCGTTTTCCGACGGCGGGCAGCACAACGGCTTCGATGCCGCTGTGGAACACGCCCGCGCCATGGTGGCGGCGGGCGCGCAGATCATCGATGTGGGCGGCGAGTCCACGCGTCCCGGGTCGGCTCCGGTTTCTGTCGAGGAAGAGCTGGCGCGCACGCTCGACGTGGTGCGCGCGCTCGCGTCCGAAGACATCTGCGTGAGCATCGATACGCGCCATGCGGAAGTGGCGCGTGCGTGCGTGGAAGCCGGTGCGGCGATTATCAACGACGTGTCGGGATTTCGCGATCCCGCTATGGTGGAGGTGGCTGCACAAAGCGACGCCGGCTGCGTGATCATGCATATGAAAGGCGAGCCCGCCACCATGCAGGACGACCCCGTCTATGACGACGTGGTCGCCGAGGTCAAAGACTATCTGGCGCAGCAGGCGGCGATGCTCGAGGCCGCAGGCATCGCGCGCGAGCGCATCTGCGTCGACCCCGGCCCCGGCTTCGGCAAGACGCCTTCGCAGACCATGGAGCTGATGCGCAACTTCCACGAGTTCTCGCGCTTGGGCTATCCCACGATGTGCGCGGTGTCGCGCAAGCGCTATATCGGCGAGGCGTACGGCATCGCAAACGCGGCCGACCGCGACGCCGCTTCGGCGTCCGAGGCCCTCATGGCATGCGAGCTGGGGGCTTCCGTCGTGCGCGTCCACAACGTGGAGGCCACCATGGAGGCGCTGAAAGACCTGCGTCCGTATGTGCTGATCGCGCTTGGATCCAATGTGGCGCTGGTGGCGAATCCGGGCGAAGAGACCGAGGGAAAAATCGCCAATCTGCAGCAGGCGATCACTGGTTTGTGCTCCATTCCCGATACGCAAATCATCGACATTTCGAGTTTCTATGAAAGCGAGCCGGCGTATTACGAGGATCAGGACACGTTCGTCAATGCGGTGCTGCTCGCACGCACGGGCGTTCCTCCGAAGGAGCTGCTGAAATACCTGCATGCCATCGAGAACAGCCTCGGTCGCGTGCGCGAGATCGAAAACGGCCCGCGCACCCTCGATTTGGACATCGTGGACTACCAGATGTATGTGGCGGATGCAGACGAGCTCACGCTGCCGCACCCGCGTGCCGTCGAGCGCGATTTCGTGGTGAAGCCGCTGCTGGAGCTTCTGCCGCATCATGTGCTGGCCGACGGCACGGAAGTGCTTGCCGACAAAGCGGTTTACGGTGAGGCCCATGCGCTTTAACGTCACGACGAAAGATGTCACGGAATCCACGAACGACGACGTCTGGGCGCTTGCCGCACAAGGCGCGCCCACGGGCACGGTGGTAAGCGCCCGCAAGCAGCGTTCGGGTCGCGGGCAATGGGGCCGCGTGTGGATGAGCCCCGAAGGCGGTCTGTATTTCTCGATACTGTTCCGTCCCGGCACGCCTGAGCGCACCTGGCCTTCTTACAGCGCGGCGTTCGCGCATGCGGTGGCGGGTGTTTTGCGCGAAGAGTGCGATGTCGACGAGACGGCCATTCGCGTGAAGGCCCCCAACGACGTGGTGTGCGACCAGGGAAAGCTGTGCGGAATCTCGCTCGAATCGCGCAGCGGCGTGATCGTGGTCGGCGTGGGCGTGAACGTGTTCCACTCCGACCGCCCGATCGTGACCGACGGCCGCAACGAGCCGGCGTACGTTTGCGACGTGGCAGCCGATTACATCGCGCCGTCGCTTCGCGCTCTCGACGACCTGCTCGAGCGCTTGCTCGCCGCCTTTGCGGTTGTTATGGAGGGGCAGGCGAGCTAGTTCCGTCTGCGCCGTTTCCCTCGTTACAATAAATTGTTTGCAACGAAAGGGACGAAACACGGCGAAAAGGCGGTTCGAGCATATGAAACACGAACAAGAAGAAAAGCGCGGCGCATCCGAGACGGCCCTGCAGGGCGGATCGGATGCGCCGCATCACGTTGCCGCGAAAGACGGCAAGGGCGCATCGGGCATGTCCGACCGCGTGAGCCGCATGGGAACCGCGAGCATTCCGAAGCTTGCGGTGGAGTTCGCCATCCCCGCCATTTTGGGCATGGTGGTCAACGGCGCCTACAATCTGATCGACTCGGTGTTCCTCGGCCACGGCGCAGGCGAAATCGGCCTGTCCGCCATCACCGTGGCATCGCCCACCATGACCATCTTCCTGGCGTTGTCCATGCTGATCGGCGCGGGCGGCAATGCGCTGTGCGCGCTGCGTCTGGGCGAAGGCAAACATGACGAAGCCGAGCATATCCTGGGCAATACCGCCATGCTGGCGGTGATCACGAGCGTGGCCCTTGCCGTGCTCGCGCACATCCCGTTCGTGGTGGAGCCGCTGCTCACGCTTTCCTCGGCAACCGATTCGGTGCGACCCTATGCGCGCGAATTCATCCAGATCATCAGCCTCGGCTGCGTGTTCCAGATCGTCGGCATGGGCCTGAACAACTTCATCCGCACGGCGGGCGCTCCCAATCGTGCGCTCGTCACCATGCTGATCGGCGCGATCGGCTGCACCGTGTTCAACGCGATTTTCGTACTGTGGCTCGGCTGGGGCGTGGCGGGCAGCGCCTGGGCCACCATCTGCGGCCAGGCCATCAGCTGCGCGACGGTCATCTGGTATTTCACCAAGACGCCGGGCGTGCCGCTGCGTTTGCGCCGCCGCTATTTCGCGCTGAAATCCAAGCTTGTCCGCGGCATTCTGTCGCTGGGCGCCGCTTCGTTCGCCGTGCAGGCGGCGGGCGCCATCGTGAACTTCTTCATCAATTTCATGCTGGTCAAATACGGTTCGCTCGACCCGATCGGCGCCGACGACGCGCTTGCTTCGGTGGGCGTGGTGCAGCGTATCGGCATGTTCGTCATCCTGCCTTTGATCGGCGTCTCCATCGCCATCCAGCCGCTGCTCGGCTTCAACTACGGCGCCAAGCTGTGGGGCCGCGTGAAAACCACGCTCAAAGTGGGTTCGGTGGGGTCTACCGTCATGGGCACCGTCATGTGGGTCGCCATCATGCTGTTCGCTCCGCAGATCGTCGGATTTTTCGGCATCACCGAGCAGACCCTGGTCGATTTCACGGCGTTCGCGCTGCGTGTCGACCTGATCTTCTTGCCGCTGATCGGCTTCCAGATCGTGGGTGCGAACTACTTCCAGGCCACGGGCCAGCCGGTGAAAAGTATCATTCTGTCGCTGACGCGCCAGATCCTCTTCCTTATTCCCTTGCTGTTCATTCTGCCTGAAACGCTACCGAGCATCGCGCCGATGCTCGATTCGCTCGATGCGGTGTATTTCGCGGTTCCGCTGGCGGACTTCTTGGCGGTGTTCACCGTGGTGGTGTTCGTCGTGGTGGAGGTGCGCGTGCTGAATCGTCGCAGCGCCGAGGCCGCAGCGCAGGCGGCGTCCAAGGAGGCGGGCTCTCATGTCTAGCGCGGATTCGCGTGCGCATGCCGCCGCATCGAAGCTGGAACTGCGCGGTCTGCGTCAATGCTACGAGGGTGTTCGCGGGAAAACGCTCGCCCTCGACGGGCTCGACTTGCGCGTGGCGGCGCATGAATCGGTGGCCATCCTGGGGCCTTCGGGCTGCGGAAAGTCGACGAGCCTTCTTGCGGCGTGCGGCCTGCAGAAGCCGACCGAAGGCACGGTGCTGGTCGACGGCGCACCGCTTGCCGGGCCGCGCTTGGAAACGGCGTTGATCTTGCAGGATTTCGGTTTGATGCCCTGGAAGACCGTGGAGCAGAATGCGGCGCTCGGTCTTCAGGTGCGACAGATGCCGAAGCGTCTGCGGCTCGAACGCGCCCGCGAGGCTTTGCGCCGCGTGGGTCTCGAGGAGTTCGCGCAGGCGTATCCGTCCGAGCTTTCGGGCGGTATGCGTCAGCGTTTGGCGATGGCGCGCGCTTTGGCGTGCGATATCGACTTGCTGCTGATGGACGAGCCGCTTTCGGCGCTTGACGCGCTTTTGCGCGAAGAGATGCAGAACATGCTGAAGCGCTGCTGGCGCGAGGCGGGCTATGCCCAGGTGTTGGTGACGCACTCGATAGAAGAAGCGGTGTTTTTGGGGCAGCGCATCGTGGTGATGACGCCGCGTCCGGGGCGCGTCGCCGCCGTGGTGGAGAACGCCGAGATGCTCTCCGACGATTGGCGCGACGCGCCGTTGTTCTTCGAGCGGTGCCGCATGCTGCGCGATATCTTGAGACGCGAAGGCGCAGATGCAAGCACGGGCGCGGGCGCAGGTGCGAGCGCCGACGCGGGCTTGGGAGCGAGCGCGGGCTTGGAGTCGGGCTCGGGTTCGGGCGTGGCTGGCAGCGCACCGTCTTTTGCGGCGGAGTCTTCCGGCGCGTCGTTCGGCAAGGGCGCGCAAGTTGAAAAAGGCGGCAGGGATGAAGCGGCGGGAGCCATCGGGGGCTCCGCATCGTCATGCGCCGATGCGCAAGAAGGAGGCCGTTATGCGTAACGGATTCGTTCGCAAAGCGCTCGGTTATGCGCTTGCCATCGCGATCATCGTGGCGGGTTGGCAGCTGACGGCGCTTGCCGTCGGCAATCCGGTTTTGCCGGGTCCCTTCGACGCCTTCCCCATGGTGGGAACGTACTTCGGCGATCTATGGCCGGCGTTTCTCATAAGCCTGTATCGCGTGGTGGCGGCCATGCTTATCGGAACGGCGCTCGCCATCCCGCTGGGTCTTTTGTGCGGGCGCTCCCCGCGCGTCGATGCGGTGTTCGCGCCCGTGCTGTATTTCATCTATCCGCTGCCGAAGGTGGTGTTGCTGCCGGTGCTCGTGGTGCTGATGGGCCTGGGCGATGCTCCGAAAATCGCGTTGATCGCCTTGACCATCTTCTTCCAGGTGTTGGTGACGGTGCGCGACGCTGCGAAAAGCGTGCCGGAAGAAAGCGTGATGTCCATGCGTTCGCTCGGCGCGGGGCGTCTTGATATCTACCGGCATGTGATCGTGCCCGCCACGCTGCCCGAGCTGTTCACGGCGCTGCGTATTTCGAGCGGCACGGCGGTCGCCATTCTGTTTTTCGCGGAAAGCCTGGCGGGCTCGACCGGCCTGGGCTATTTCATCGTGGACGCCTGGGCGTTGCTGGCATATCCGAAGATGTTCGCGGGCATCATCGCCATGGCGTTTCTGGGCATTGCGCTTTACGAGATATTCGAGCTGCTCGAGCGCCGGATGACGCGCTGGAGGAGCGCGCAGGCTCGCGGGTAGGGCCGCCGCCGCGTCGGCTCCTTCCGCGTTTGCCCGGATGTCGTGCTGTTGCGCCGCCTTTCTGCGAAGGGCGGCGTTTCGCGTTGTCGCGCTGCTTTTGCTCGCCTTACGCGCTGCGTTCGTCGGCGTTCGTTTCGATTCTTTTGCATTGCGCCAGCGGGCGTCGTTTCGCTCCTCGCACGCCTCTGCGCCTACGTCTCGCTCTTCTCGCACCGCTTTTCCTTTTGGACGCTGCGCCCGTAGCTGCCTGCGTTGCGTTTGCCCTGATGCCGCCCAGCTTGAAAACCACGCGCTGCGCCTGCGCCTGCTGTTGCGGTTGGCTGCTGCTTTGACTCTTGCGTGCGATTGGGCTTTTCGGAACCGAGCAGGTCGGTTTGACCCGCAATCTTCGGTCGAGCGTTGCACTCGTGCTAAAGAGGCATTTTTGGGCGCGAATGTGCAGAAAATGCCTCTTTAGCACGTGATGACCCTCGCGGCGGATGCGCGGTGTTCGAGTCGCGCTCTTGTGACCTGGTGTTTTACCGTGCCGCGTTACGCCGCAACGTCGATTGCGCTCGAATGGACGTACTAAAAAGGAAAAATCGGTCATGGCGTGACAGAAAACTCCTTTTTAGCACGTCGCGCGGGTGCGTCTCTGTTGTCGTTGCAGTCCGTTGCGCCAGCCGCCCCCTATGATCCGCCGCACGTTGCCGAAGGGGTCGATCGTTCTGCATGACGTAGGCTGTCGGCGCCGCCCGTGTATGTTGCCGCCAGATTTTCTCGCCGCGCGCACGGCGCTGCCTGCATGGCCGCCCGTGCGCATTGCTGCCAGAGTGCTTTGCCGTCCACATCGTTGCGGACGTGTCTTGTTGTACGCATGTTGTTGCCGGAGCGCTTCGCCATGCGTCGTTGATGCGATTTGCCGCGTGCATCGCCTCCGGCGCTCCTTGCCGCCTTGCTTCAGTGCGTTTCGCTGCGCGCGTTGTTGTGGGCGCAGATAGCCGTCCGTATATTGCTGCCGTCATGGTTTGCCACGCGCATGGCGCTGCCTGCATGACCGCCCGTGCGCATTGCTGCTGCACACCTCATCGCGTGTTGCCGCTGCCGCGCCCGCCGCGCTTATCGTCGGCGTTTCCTCTGCTCATGCGCTATCCGGTTGACGATGCGCCAATTCTTCTTAATGCTTCTTTGCGTGTTTGACTTCTTTCATCGGGCGCACGACGGTGCTGGTCAGGCCGAAAGCGAGCCTGTCGATGAGCGAGGCGTATGCGCCCGGCCCCGCGAGCTTCTCGCCGAAGACGATGATCTCGAAAAGCCCGCCATCCTTGAATCCGTAGCCCGACGGAACGAATCCGTTGCGCAGATAGAACGAGCGCCGCGCCGCCCGCTGGCGCGGATTGTCGGCATTTTGGTCGGGCGCTTCGATGTCGAGGGCGATGGTTTTGCCGGGATGGCGCCGTTTCAAATCGTCGAGAATCTGCGCGCCGTATCCTTTGCCGCGCAGGTCGTCGGCAACGGCGAGGTAGTAGATATAGACCGCATCGTCGGATTCGATGAGGTTCACGAAGCCGACGAACGTGTCTTGGTCGTAATAGGCGGAAAGCTCGAGGCCGTTCATGCCCGAGCGCAGGCGCAACGACCAGAACGGCACGCGCTGCTCGACGGGGAACGCCGTTTGGTAGAGCTGCTTCACGCATCGCGCGCGGCTGCCGAACGAGGGAACCTTTTTTATCTGAAGCATGTGAACTCCTTGCGTTTGCGATGTATGCGATGCGCGGGCGGTCGGCTTGGGCGGCTGCGCCGACCGCGCCGTGGGCCTTGCCGGCTCGAGGGGCATGTTGCGTCGCGGGCTCGCGCGCCGGCTCGGGGGAATGCCTCGCCGTTGGTCGCTCGCTTAATCCTGTGGCGCTTCGCCGTTGGTCGCGCTCCTGGCCCGGCGGCGCTTCGTCGCCGCTCCGTGCGCTTGCCCGCGCCGCGCCGGTCACGACATCTCGTCGCGGCCCTTGCTCCGACCGCTTCGCATGGGTCCAACGCCGCTTCCGCCATCTCGCCCTGCGCCGCATCGCGTTACGCCGCAAACCTCATGCCGGTTACGACGCCTCGCCGCGAATCGTGCGGGCGAGAGGGGTGCTCGTCGAGTGCCTCGTGTCGCGGTCCCGTGCTGCTTCGCCGCGGGGGCCACGCCGCTCCCGCTGTCTCGCCGCGCGTCTCACGCTGGCCGCATCGCCTCGCCATGCGTCTCGCGCATCGGCCCGGGGGCGCTTCGCCGCCCGCGCCTTCTATAACGCACGGCATTATACGGACGCGTGCGGCTTCCCGGCATCCCTCGATACCGGGTATTTCGCGAATTTCCTGGGGATACGCCCGCCGACAACCCGCGTTTGCGGACGCGGGACGACCTTGCGGCAGGCATGCGCGGCCATCGGCGCGTCTCAAACGAACGCGCCCGAGCCTATTCCTGCTTGCCTGCCTTCGCGTTCGTTGTCGCGCCGATACGCACGGCGAGCACCGCTGCGAAGACGAGCGATGCGGCGGAGCACAGGACGGGCAGCGAAAAGGCCGCCGTGAAGCCCGCGCATTCAACCGACGTGCCGGCGAAAAACGCGCCCAGCGATACGCCGACGCTCGTGGCGGTGTTGAGCCACGAGAACATCTCGGCCTGCCGCTCTTCAGGGGCGAGCGTTCCGCTGATTTGGTAATACAGGTTGTCGCAGGGCGCTCCCGCCATGCCGATGGCGAACATGACGGCGCACATGGCGACGAATCCGTCGGCGACGGGGGTTAGAAGCGTCGCGGCGAAAAAGACCGCGGCGAACACGGGAAGCTGCTTGCGGGTTGCCAAGGTGCGCGGCGACGGCTGGAATCGGTTGAACAGCATCACGCCGGCAACGGCTCCCACCGACCATGCCGAAATGGCCGCTGACCCCAAAACGGCGGCTCCTTGGCTGGAGTAGAACAGGGGAATGAGGGCCTCAAGCCAGCCGGAATAGCACATCTTTCCCAGGCAGACGGCCAAAATCAGTCCGATGGAGACGGTTATGAGGGCGGGGCGCTTGCGCGTCGCACAGGCGTGCGGCGTTTGCTGCGCGCGCAGCGCGTTTCGGCGCGCATGGGCGCGAATGGGCTTGAGCGACGCCAAGATGAGCGAGCCGGCCGTGCATCCCACGGTCGCGGCGATGAGCCCCCATTCGGGAACGCCTGCGGCGATGAACAGGCTGGCGACAAGCGGTCCGCCGACGTAGATGAGGTCGATGACGAGTATCTCGAAGTTATACGCGGTCGAAATCAGGCCGATGTCGAGCATGGCGGGCCAAAGCGAGCGCGTGGCCCCCGCGATAGGCGGGGTCAAAGCGCCTGCGGAAAACGAGCAGGCGATGGTTGCGAGGGGGTGGACTTCCGCCGACACCATCGCCACGAGGGCGACGATGGCGATGAGCTCCGCTATGCCCAGAATGCGCAGCGTCGCCGGGCCGCGGCCCTTGTCGACCATGCGTCCGAAGACGGGGCCGAAGCAGGCGACGCCCGCCGTGAACGCCGCCGTCGCCATGCCTGAAACGGCGGCATTGTAGTGCATGCTGACGAACAGGACCAGGATGAGCGCGACCACGCCCATAGGAAGGCGGGCGAGCGTCATGGCGATGACGATGCTCGGTACGTGGCGGACGGAAAGAAAGGCCCGATATCCTGTGGTGCGCATGCCGAACTCCTTGGTGCTCGCGCGATTCGTTTTGGCTGACGGCGACCCATTATAGAGAGGGGAAGGGGCCGCCGGTTATCCCTCGATGCGGGGTATTTCGCGCATCGGCGGGTCTTTTCCGTCGTAGCGTCTCCCCGCGCCGCTTCTGTGCGCTACGATAAAAACGAGCCCCCGTTATCACCCATCGGTGATAACGGGGGCCTCATCTTATAAAGCGGCAGAGACCCGTCGGATCCATGAGGTGCGCCCGTTCTCGGCGAAAGCCTCCGCCCCTCTTCGGATGCCCGACGGGAATATTGTCTTCTATTGCCCTATCAGAATTATCGAAGCATGCGTCGGCTGCGCGGGCGCCGTCCGCACTTTCGCACCCGATGCTCTCTGGGGCGGGCCGCTCGTGTTTTCCGCTCGATATCGTCGAATTCGCAATACTGATTAATTCAGTAGTAAATAATCATTAAATCCTATAAATTCGTGAATTAGAATAAAAAAATGCATAATAAAAAATATTTATGCAAATAAAATAAATGAGATTACGGTCTTTTATGCGTTTTTCCTTGACGGGGGGGGGTTGACTCTTTATTCTTCGACTTGTCTAGAAGTTTATTTTGGAGCGCCCTGCGACAAAAGACGACCGTTTTTTACCTTCGCCATGCCCTCGAGCACCCCTTTTTCTGGATGAAATGCACGCATACGGAAAAAGGAAGGCAATGCTCAGGCGAGTTTTCAACATCGTATCAGCCATCGTGCTTGTTGCGGCCCTTGCACTGGCCGTTGCTTTCGCGGGCGTGCGTCTCGTCGGGCTGACTCCCTATGCCGTTCTCAGCGGCAGTATGGAGCCCCAATATCCCGTGGGCTCCCTCATTTACGTTCAGGATAAAACCCCCGAAGCGGTCCAGGTCGGTGATGCCATCACCTTCAGCCTGGATTCCGGCACGCTTGTCACGCACCAGGTGTATGACATCGATGCCGAAGGGCAGCTCTTCTACACGCAGGGCATCGCCAACGTGGATGAGTCGGGCGCGGTCATTCCCGATGCCGCGCCGGTTCCTTTCTCCCGCTTGGCGGGCGTTCCCGTTTTCTGCATTCCATTTCTCGGCTACGTCAATGCGTGGTGCACGAGTACGTCAGGGTTCTTTGCCATCGTTTCCCTTGTAGGGGCGTTCATAGCGTTGTCCATCGTCGTCGAATTGCTCGACGGCAGGAAAAAGAGCAGTCGCAGCGGCAGTGCCGTGCGCGGCAGCCACGCGCGACCATGAGCGCCGAACACTACAACTGAAGCGGTTAAGGAAAAGATGGAGGCCCTGTCAGAGGGCCTTCGCTGTATCGTGCGACGGATCGTCGCGCGAAGCAAGGAAGGAGAGAAGGCATGGAAAGCAAGATGGAAGGCGCGAAGAAGCGCACCGGGCTCGTGGTGGCGCTGGTGCTGTGCGTCGCCCTCGCGGCAGCAGGTGGCGTGATGGCGTGGTACAACGCCCAGAGCCAGTTGACCAACACGTTCTCGACGGGCAACATCAAGCCCCCGACGACGGATCCGGATACGGGAGGTCCGATCGATCCCCAGCATCCGACCGATCCCCAGGTTCCCAATCTGAACGGCAATATCTACGAGAAGAACTGGGTCGATAAGTCCGTCATCACCCCTGGCTCCGTTGTTCCCAAGGACCCGAACATCGGTCTCGCCCCTGAAAGCGACGATGCTTACGTGTTCGTGTATGTGAAGAACAACCTGGGCACGGGCACTACGTTCGAAATCGATGCTGCGAACTGGAAGCCCGTCGACGGCCATGTTGCCGATGACGCCAATGCGGGCGACAACGTGTATACGGGCGGTCTGTTCATGTATACCAAGGGCGGCTCCGAGCCTGCTCTCCTTGTTTCCGATAAAACGGCCAAGGATGCCGGCGGCAAGGATGTCTGGACCGATCCCCTGTTCAAAGAGGTTGCCGCTGCCGACAACGCAAACATCAACGGCAATGGCACCATCGTTGTGAGCGCTTACATGGCCGCCGCATCGAACGCCGACGAGAACTTCGCCGCCGCCGATGCCAAGGCCGCCGCTATCGAATGGGCGAAGCATCCCAACGGTCCTACCGTGAAGTAGGTCTTCCGCGGTATTTCGGTATCGCTTCGCAGAAGCGTCCTTGATTGCAATGCAACCGGCAGGAGCTGTTTCTGCATTCCATTTCGCGAGGCGTCGATGTGCTCGACGCTTCGCGAATGAGACGAGTACGTTTGGGCGGCGGGTCTTCGTATCCGCCGCCCGAGGATCGCCCTTCGTTTGAAGGGCGCCTCGAAGGAGGGGGTTTGCCGGATGGGTGGCGAATCGACGGGACATGCCGGCACGTTTGCGAAAGGCCGCAATCGCTCGCATGGCGATGAAGCGGATCGCAACGGCATTACGTGCGAAAACGGGACGTGCGCCGATACGGCGCATTCTTGCGTTTCCAGCGAAAGCGCGTTGCAGGGACCAGCCGCATCGGAAAAAGAAATCGGGGATGCAATGTCCACGCGTGCAGCTGCATCGGCCGCCGCGGCGAGCATGCCGAATGGCTCCGATTCCGCTGCCGCCCATGCGGCGGTGCCGGCGTGCAATCGCACGCGCAATCTGTGCATCGCGTGCGCTTTGGCGCTCATCGCTGTGCTGCTGATCATGCAAACCATCTCCTTCGTGGTTCGTTCCACCGATGCGCGCAACACGGTCGTGTTCGGCGGCGTCGGCGTCGAGCTGGTCGAAACCGCGCTCGACGCATCGAATACCGAGGTCATCGTGCCCGACGGCGCGGACGAAAACATCGCGGAAAGCGGTTCGTGCAGCCGCATCGTGCGCGTGCGCAATACCCAAAACCATCCGGTGTTCGTGCGCGTGTCGCTTTCCATGACGGGCGCCGATTCGAATGGCGCCGACGTTCCCGCTGATGATTTGGTGTCTTACACATTCGCCGATCCCGCATGGAAAAACGGCGGCGACGGCTGGTATTACTACGACGCCGTATTGGATCCTGGCGTCACGACGCCTCCGCTTATCACGGGCATTTCGTTTAACGTGCAGGGGATTCACGACCGCTACCAGGGCGGCGCGTTGGAATTGAGCATCGATGCCGCTGCCGTTCAGAGCGAAAACAACGCGCAAAGCGCCCTTGATGCAGAAGGCTGGCCGCAGGAGAAAGGCCGATGATGGAAAGAAGCGAACAGGAAATCATGACAGGATCGTTGAAAACGTGGTACGGCAAGGCGATCGCCATCGCGCTGTCGTTCGTGCTTGCGGTCACGCTGTCTCCCATCATGCCGCAGGCGGCTTATGCCGACGAGGCCGCTCCGGAGGTGCAATCCGCTCCTGCCGGTGACCAGGCGGCCGTTGCACTCGAGGGCGACGCATCCGATGCCGCCGCCGTTTCCGCCGGCGACGGCGCTCCGTCTGACGAGCAAGGCTTCGAGGCCTCGAGCGACGCCTCGTCCGGCGCCGGCGAACCTGCCCCCGATTCCACGCAGACACCCGCCTCCAACGACGGCGCGACTGCGGCAGGGGCGTCCGATGCCGCTCCTGCGGCAGATACCGTCATTACTATCAAGAGCTTTTCCGACCTGTTGGGCGAAGTGCTCGCTTCGCGCACGCAGGACACCTCGAACGTGCATTACGTGCTCGACCTGTCCGACGCTCCCGATAAAACGCTCGATTTGACGAGCGAGCAGGTCGATCAGATCGTCAAGCAGATCGGCTCGCTCACCTTCGGATCGAAAGACAATCCGTTCCGCGGCACCTTCGATGGCAACGGATACACCATCAAGGGCCTGAACTACGAGCGCGACCTGTTCGTGCCCGCGCCCGACA
>JAUNDR010000090.1:0-3022 GCA_030525985.1 Slackia sp.
ATTCGATGGTCCTCCCCTTCCATAGCCGTCCTTTATGGAAAACGAATCATCCATAGCCGCGATGGTGCCGTTGCCGTCTCATCAAAAACATGCGATGCAAAATAGTGCATATACCGACATGAAAAGGACCGCATGCATATGCGGTCCCTCTCATGAATTGATAGCGGCAAAACGGCGCGTCGCGGCCTAGTAGTTCTCGGCGCGGATTTCGAAATGGGCGCGCGGGTGGTTGCAGACAGGACACACCTCGGGCGCCTCGCATCCGATGTGGATGTGGCCGCAATTGTTGCACTTCCACGCGTGGATTTCGCCGCGCTTGAATACTTCGCCCGCCTCGATGCGCGCGATCAAAGCGCGATAGCGCGCCTCATGCTCCTTTTCCACCGCGCCGACGCCGTCGAACAGACGCGCCAGTTCGTCGAAACCTTCCTTGCGGGCGGTTTCGGCGAACTCCGCATACATGTCGGTCCACTCGTAATTCTCGCCCGACGCCGCATCGGCGAGATTTTCAAGCGTCGTGGGAATCTTGCCTCCGTGCAATGCCTTGAACCACAGCTTGGCATGCTCGGATTCGTTCTTGGCGGTTTCGGCGAAGATGTTTTGAATCTGGACGTAGCCGTCCTTTTTGGCCTGGGAGGCGTAGTACAGATACTTGGTATGCGCCTGCGATTCGCCGGCAAATGCCGCCATCAGGTTCTTTTCGGTCTGGGTACCCTTCAGCTCCATGAGATCGCCTTTCTCGGAATGCGTCCGAATATCGGTTTCGCGCCATGCTCGCACGAACACGGCGCGTCGTCGCCGCGCGACCCTTCAAGCATACCGAGGATGCGAAGCATAAGCCCCGATAGACGAAAGGGTCATCGAATCAACAATAAAGCCGCGGCACGGCGCGCGGCGATGGCGGAATCAAGCGCGCCAGCCGTCGTCGACCTGCGTGAAAAACCCCTCGCGCGAAAGCGCCGATACGATGGCGTCGAATTCGCCGTCGGCCACGCGGTCGCGGCCCGCCTTGAGTTCGACCTCGTCGAGTCGGCGATGCAGCTCGTCATGGGCAATTCCCGGACATGCCATGACCTCGCGCACGATCCAAGCGCGCTTTTGGCGCCGCGATCCTTCGAAAGCGCTCTGCTTCGTATACGAAGCAGACTTCCTCGTGGGATTGACCTGGGTTTTCTTGAGATGCACACCGATATCGAGCAGCGCGTAATACCATCCGCGCACATCCGTATCCGGACAAGCCGCCGCAACAAGCGGCCGAAGCTGCTTGTCGGTCACCCTGTCGGCATGCGGAAAGAATTCGTGGATGAATACGGCGCGCACGTTGGTCTCGATATAAATGCACGGGATATCGCGCGAAAACGCCGTGATGCCCGCCGCCGTGGCCTCCCCGATGCCGGGAAGCTTGCATAGCTCGTCGACGCCGGTCGGCAAAACGCCGCCGTGATCGGCGGCGCAGATATCGGCGGCGCGCTTGAGCGCCAGAGCGCGGCGGTTATAGCCCATGCCCTGCCACTCCTCTACCACGTCCGCCGACGATGCCGCCGCGAGCGCATCCACCGTAGGAAATCGCTCGATGAAACGTTCCCATCGCGTCAAGACGCGTGCGACCTGCGTCTGCTGGAGCATGACTTCCGAAATCCAGATGGCATACGCATCGCGCGTGTTGCGCCAAGGAAGATCGCGATACAGTTCGCGCCCTTGAGAGCGCATGCGCTCGACGAACGTTTCCATATCGACGCGGGAAATTCCCTCGGGCAATGCTACTTGCATGGGCAACGTTGCCCTCCGAACAGCTCGTCGAGGGTGATCGAGCCGAAGTATTCCCGCATCAGGTCGTCGGCCTTTCTCCACACCCCGCGGAATTCGCAGTCGCCGCAACGGCCGCAGAAATCGGAGTCGGAAGCGCACGGCGACATGTTGATCGGTCCCTGCAAGGCTTCGAGCACGTCGAGCAGCGTGGTCGCGGCAGGGTCGCACGCCAAAGACAGGCCGCCTTTCGCGCCGCGCACCGTTTTCAGCAGGCCGGCATGCACCAGGTCATGCTGGATGCTGCGCGCGAAAGCGTACGGGATGTTCTCGCGTTCGGCGACCTCCGCCACCGAAACGTAGACGTCTCTGTTGTCGTAGGCCGCACGGATGATGCGGCAGGCGTAATCGCTTCGACGGGTAAGCTCCATGACTTACGCCTCGCTTTCTTTATCGCCGGCGCCATCGACGCCGAAGGACCCGAAGTCTTCGAGCTCTCCGAGATGATTGCGGAAATCGGCCGCAACGGCCTCTTCGAGGAAACGGTATTCGTCGGATTCGAGAGGCTGGAAATTGGCGATATGCTCGAACATCATGCTTTGCGTGACAGGAACGTAGCGACGCAGTTTCAAACCGAGGCGATAGGCGTCTTCGACCGCCTCGCGCGCCGCCGTGACGATGTCGAAACGCGCGAGATTGCGCGAAACGCGCGTCAAACGCGCCAAGTCGAGCTGGCGGATCGACGGATGATCGGCGGCGATGGCGTTCCAGATGCACCTGCGTTCGATCTCGTCGGGAAGATAGATGTCGACGATGTTCATCGGCTCCATCGCATCATAGAGAAATCCCTGGTCGAAAGCATCGCCCGCCATAGAGGCGAACACGTAGACATCGGGATTGGCCACCGCCGAGCCGATCAGACCGAACGCCTCGCGCGCGGCGCGCGACATGCTGGCGAACATGATCCCTTCGCCCTCGGAAGCGGCGGCGGCTTCCATCAGCGAAGCGCCCCACAAGTCGATGTCTTCGAGAATCAACACGCCGGGAGAGTCTATCGAGAGCTTGTTGCCGCCTGCGCGCGCGGGCCGCTGCGCCGTCGTCGTCACGCACAAAACGGGCATTCCCTGAGGTCCCGGCTGCATCTGCACGCGCAAGACGGGAAGGTCGAGCTCGCCTGCGGCGGCGGCCATGAGCATGCTCGCATCCTCGCGCGACGACGTGCGGAAAACGATGCTTCCCGCCGCCGAAAGCCCGTCAAGCCCATGCTGGACGCGCA
>JAUNDR010000090.1:3078-3526 GCA_030525985.1 Slackia sp.
CTCTTTCACGCCGATGCCCAACGCACGCACGTCTTCGACGGCGGAGTCGAAACCGACCAGATCGGAAAGACGCATGGGATGCTCGCTCATGCGCCTCACGGCGGGAGGATTTTTCTGCTCGGCAGCAACCGGCGCGACAGCAGACGAAGCATCTCCTTCGACACGCGAAGCCGCATTCGGCGCCTCTGCGCCATCGGGCATCGCCACGGCAATGCCCGATGCGACGGGAGTCACGGAGGTGATGCGCGCCTGGGCGCCGATTTCCTCGGAGATCATATCCGCCATGTCTTCGAGGTCGGTTTGCGAAATGCCGAACTGCGAAAGCTTATCGAGCGCCATGGCCTGCAAATCGCGCGCGAAATCCTGCGCCTCCTCCGGCGCCAAGTGCGGTTGAAGCCTGTCGTAGATATACTCGGCGATCGAGCGCTCGCGCAGCTCGCATGCCACC
>JAUNDR010000026.1 GCA_030525985.1 Slackia sp.
AAACCGGTGAACACGACGAACACCAGGGCGAGCACGGCGACCACCAGGGCGAACGGCTTGCGTGCCGAAGCGGAAAGCTTGCCCGCCAAGCCCAGCGCCACATACAACGCCATGGCCACGAAAAACACCATGCCCACCGCGATCTCGTTCGAAAGCGGGGAATGCCCGATGCCGGCGAGCACGCCCACCGCATGAAGCGGCGAAGCGAGGTGGAAAAACGATGCGACGAAGCCCAACGCCACCAAACCCGCGGGAATCAGCGAGAAGCGGTCGACCACCTTCATCCGATCGTCATCGAGCTTCAGCGAGCATGCAGCGGCGGCCAGCACGACGAATGCGCCTGCACCCAACGGCGCCAGCGTAGTGAAAATCGCCAAAGGCAATTCGGTCAAAGCGGTTTCCATGTTAGAGCACCTCCAGGGGGTTCACGATCCTACCGGCACGGCTGTCCGAAGGCTGGGCATCGGCGCATGCCTTCACGAACAGGTTCGGGGTGGTGAGCTTGGCTTCCGGCAGCGGAGCGATGTTCGCACGCTCGCCGAGCTTGGCCATCTCCTCCGCCGGCCCGAACGCCAGGGCGCGCGCAGGGCACGCTTCCACGCATACGGGAGCCTCGCCTGCGGCAACGCGATCGGCACAGCCGTCGCATTTCACCGAATGGCCCTTTTCGCGGTCGACCTTGGGTGAATTGTACGGGCAGGCCATGTGGCAGTAGCCGCAACCGATGCATTTGCCCTCGTCGACGCCCACAAGGCCGGTCTCTTCGTCCTTGTGCATCGCGCCCGTGGGACACACCTGCATGCAGGCGGGATTGTCGCAATGGTTGCACGAAATGGATACCGGATAGCTGAAGCACGTGGTCTTGAAGCAACCGTCGGCATCGCGCACGGTTTCGCCGCCTGCGCACTCGTATACCTTGCGATACGCCGACTCCAAGCCCAAGTCCTTATAGTCTTTGCAGGAGAATTCGCAGGTCTTGCAGCCGGTGCAGCGCGTCGCGTCGAAATGGAACGCATACTGAGTCATATCTCGATCCTTTCCTCGTCACACGGCCCGCTTACGCGGAGACCTTCTCTACCTGGCAGATGTTCGTATGCTGCGGATTGCCCTTGGAAAGCGGCGAAGGACGCTGGGTGGTCAGCGTGTTGATGCTGCCGCCCTTGTCTACGCGCTCGGGATCGCCGTACATATCCGCCGTGTGCCATGCGCCCTGGGAAACCGCCACCGTGCCGGGAACCACGCGCGGCGTCACCTTCGCCAAAAGCTCGATGGTTCCGAACTGGTTTTTCACGTGCACCGTGTCGCCCTGTTCGATGCCGCGCTCCTGCGCGTCGATCGGGTTAATCCACGCCTCCTGCGGATTGACCTCTTTGAGGTCCTCGATGAAGCCCCAGGAAGAATGGATGCGGCCGCGATAATGGAAGCCGGTCAGAGCCAGCGGGAATTCGTCGGTCGTGGTCTCCACGCCGAACCATTCGGGAATATAGACGGGGACGGGCGGCAGGGTGTCCATGCCCTTAAGCGTATCGCCTTCCTGGAACTCCCAGCCCTCGGTGAATTGCAGCAGCTTTTCGGAGAAGATTTCGATCTTGCCCGAAGGCGTGTCGAGCGCGTTGGCAACGGGGTCGGCGCGGAACTTCTCCATAGAAGTCTTTTTCTTGCCGGGGCGCACATACACGCCCTGGTCCATAGCCTGCTCGTATGAAGGAAGCTCGGCATCCTTCTTACGAGACTCCTCATAAAGCTCGCGAATCCACTCTTCCTCGGTCTTGCCCTCGGTGAACTCGTCTTTCACGCCAAGCTTCTCGGCCATGAGCGAAGCCATCTCGTAGGCGGTCTTGCGCTCGAATTTCGGCGAAGTGCACGGCTGGCCCGCAATCATATAGGCATTGTCGCCACCGGTTCCAATCATGGAAACCTGCTCGAAGCGGAACAGGTCGGGCAGGATGATGTCGGCGTACTTCAGCGAATCACACATCACCGTATCGACGCCCAAAATGAATTCGCATTTGCTCTCGTCGGCAAGGATGTCATGTGCCTTGTTGATGTCGGAATGCTGATTGGTCAGGCAGTTGCCGGCATAGTTGATCATGTACTTGATGCCCACTTCGAGCTTGTCGCCGCCCTTGACGCCGGCGTTTTTCGCCGTCATCTCGGGGCCATGGTCGATCGCGTCGGTGAACAGGAAGCACGGGATGCTCTTCTTCACGGGATTGTCTCCCTTGGGCAGGCTTGCCAGAGAGACGGCATTGGAACCTTCGCGCGTGCCGTTGTTGGTTCCGGGAAGACCGATCTGGCCCACCAGGCACGGCAGCGCCATGATGGACCACGCGGTCCACTCGCCATTGGAACGGCGCTGCGGGCCCCATCCCTGGTTCACATAGAGCGGCTTGGTGGTGCCCACTTCATGCGCCAGCTTTTCGATGGTCTGCGCGGGAATGCCTGTGATCTTCGCCGCCCATGCGGGGGTCTTTTCCACCATGTCATAGCCCGTACCCATGATGTAGTCGTAGTACGACATATTCTTGCCTTTGTAGGCCTCGGGCATGGTCTCTTCGTCGTAGCCCACGCAATACGTGTGCAGGAAATCGAGGTCGATCAGGTCGTTTTCGATCAGGTAGTGCGCGATGCCCGCCACAAGCGCCGCATCGGTGCCGGGATTGATCGGCAGCCACGTATCGGAATGCCCCATGGCGGAGTCGCTCATGCGCGGATCGATGATATAGATTTTCGCATTGGTCTTCTCACGCAGATGCGCCCAGTCGTAATGCGACACCGCACCACCCTGACGCGTTTCCACGGGACTCGATCCAAACAAGAGGATGAGCTCGGCATCCTCGGCCGCAGAAAGGGTCGAACCGCCGGACTGTTTGCTGCCGTACATATACGGCGTGATGCAGGAAATCTGCGCCGTGGAATAGCTGTTATAGAAGTTGAGGTAGCCGCCCACCAGATTGAGCATACGGTTGAACGGGCGAGACGTGGAGGCGGAAACGCCCGTGGCATACGGTACGTACACGGCCTCGTTGCCATATGTGTCGATGACCTCTTTCAGCTTGGTAGCAGCCGTGTCGATGGCCTCTTCCCAGCTGACCTGTTCGAACTTGCCCTCGCCACGCTTGCCCACGCGCTTCATGGGATAGCTCAGACGATCGGGATGGGCCAACCAACGACGATAGGTGCGGCCGCGCAGGCAGGCGCGAGGCTGCGGGTCGTCGAAACCGGCATCCTTGCTCGTGTACGTATCCACCCACATGACTTCGTCGTCTTTCACGTGGAACTTCAGCGAGCAGCGGCCCGGGCAGTTGATCGCGCAGTGACCCCAGGTGGTCGTCTCCTGTCCGTCGGCGAAAGCGACAGGCGCATCGCCGAACATGGAGTCGGCGCTTGCGGCGCCGCCGGCGGCCACGGCCAGAGCGCCGAGCGCGCCCGTCGTCTTCAGAAACGAACGACGGCTCACGGCATGCGTGTTCGTGGACATATCTCCCCCTTTTTCCAAACCTCGATAGCACCGCTCCGCCGCATCGCCTGCAGTTCATCCCTCATGGCGCGAGCGGGCGGAAACACCTCTCGAGTATGCGCCCGAAAACGGCGAGAAGTTGTCACATACAACGTGTCATTTAGCGATTTCCATTCGAGAATCGTCACATATTTTCGAAAATCGGACGGAGAAGAAGCCTTGGCGGGGAAAGTTCGCGATAGACTTGCCCGAACGCCGAAACGGAGAGGAGCATGCCATTGGATAAGGCGAAAAAATACGTCCGCTACATGCCCAACACGCGCAGCCTCGGCTACGCCCTTTTCCTCGCCGTGAACGCCACCGCCGTATGGGGCGGCGTCTTCCCGTTTCTGCCCATGAGTATCCAAACGAGCTCGTTCACTGTGGCGTTCTTCCTCGCGCAATCGCTCGTGTTCGCCGCGAGCTATTTCGCAAGCACCCTGGGCGTGTACTTCTTTCCGGGGCCGGCACGCAAATTCTTGGTCTGGGCGGCGGGCCTTCCCTATCTTTTAGGGTGGTGCGCGCTGATCGCCGCCGTCTACCTGCAGGATGCCGCGCTCAAGCTCGCCATTGCGGGCGGAGCGCTCATCGGATTCGGCTCGGCGGGATTCTATATGGCGTGGCAACGATTGTTCGCCTCGCAAAAACCCGCCGTGGGCAACCGAGACCTCATCCTCGCCACCGTGTTCGCGCCGCTTATCTATTTCGCCCTCTACCTCATCCCCGCCGCCGTCACGGTCTTTCTCATCCCCACGGTGTTCATGCCCCTTTTCGCGCTCTCCATTCTGGTGGCAAGCCGCACCACCGACCTGGGCCAACCCATGTTCGAAAATCTTCCGCGCGAGCACAAGAACACCTACCTTCAGGCGCTGAAAGACTACTGGCGCAGCGCCTTTTGCATCGGGTCGTTCGCCTTGTCATGCGGCGTCGTGCGCGCCATCGCGGTGGAAACGCCCGAAGTGGGCGCGGAGGTCAATATCCTTTCCATGGCAAGCATGCTTGTGGCGGGCATCGCATTCGCCGCATCCTGGCAGAAAAAATCGCTGCAGCTCAACGTGTCTTCGGCGTTTCGCGTGCTTTTCCCTTTCGTCATCAGCGCATTCGTTCTTCTGCCTTTTCTGGGAAAGAATTACATCGCCCCGTTCGCCGGCATCCTGTACGCACTATACGATTGCGCGCTCATCCTTATGATGGTCCAGTGCGCACAGGCGTCGCGCGAACGCGACATCAACCCCGTATTCATCTACGGGTTCTTCGCCGGCATCGTTTATACGCTGCATGACGCGGGCTATATCATGGGCCTGTTCGCGGGCAGTTTGAATGCGCTGGGGCTGCAGCCGCTTACGTCGACCGCGCTGCTTTCCATCTATCTGCTGGCAATCATGTATTTCATCGGACAAGGCGGATTCAAGCAGGCCCTTTCGCCCAACAGAGCGCGCGCCGAGCGCATCGAGCTCATCCCCACCGCCGCTGCGCCCGCAAAGCGGAAACGCCCGAGCGCCAGCGCCGATGCCGAAAAAACGCAGAAGCCCGCCGTGGTCGACCGTATATCGAAGCAATGCATCCTCGTGAAGAAGCACTACAAGCTTTCCGAGCGCGAGGCCGAAGTCATGGAGCTGATTGCCCGCGGCGCCACGGTGGCGCGCATCGCCGAAATGCTCACCGTTTCGGAAAACACCGTCCGCACGCACAGCAAGCGCATTTACACGAAGCTCGATATCCATCGCAAGCAGGAGTTGGCCGACCTGGTGGATTCTTTCGACCCGCGCGCGGTCGAATAGACGCGGCGGCAACCCCGTCCGCTCTTGCGACAAAAGACCGGCCGAAAGGCCGCGCGCCCGCGAAACGCACGACGAACAAACCGGCGAATCGCCATCGATATGGCTACGCCATAGATGCTACAGCCATATCGATCGCCGCGATGTTCATGTCCACGAAGCGTGGCTTCACGCACGCACGCACGGCGTCTTTCAGCTCGTCGAGCGTAATGCCGAGCGCGCCCGTTTCGACAGCGGCCGCGAGCAGCGCCATATTGAGCACCTTGGAACTGCCTGCTTCGGCCAGGATCGGCACCTCGTCGACGATGACCGTGCGCCCCTCACGCGCACGCAGCGCCGCGAGCACGGGGTCCGCCGCATAGACGCTTTTCGAAAGCGACGCCGTTACCGGCTGCACGACGCACGAGGCGCTCACCAGCACGCCGTCGGGCGCGAGGAGGCACTCCATGCGCGCACCCTCGCCCGGCTCGAACGCTATCAGCGCATCGGCCTGCGCGTTCGACACAAGCGGCGCGTGCACGCGTTCGCCGCGATCTCCCATGCGCACGTGGCTCACCACGCTGCCGCCGCGCTGCGCCATGCCGATCGTCTCGGCCGTACGCACCTGCCAGCCGCGATTCTGCGCCGCCTGGGCGAGCACTTTCGCCGCGAGCACGGTGCCCTGCCCGCCGATGCCGGTAAGCACAATGTTTTTCATCGCTGCTCCTCTCGCGCAGAAGCGGGCGCTTCGATAACGCCGAACGGGCACACCGCCGCGCACAGGCCGCACCCGATGCACAGCGCCTCGTCGAGCGTGGCAACCGACCCGTCGAAACCGATGGCGGGACATCCGATCGACGTGATGCACTTCTTGCAGCCCGTACACCTATCGGCGTCGATGCTCGCGGGAACGGCCGATTTCACCAGGTCGACGCAGGGCGCTCTGAACACCACCGCCGATACGCCGCGATATTCCACCGCACGCATCACGGCATCGACGCTCTCTTCCAAATGATGGGGGTTCGCATGCTCGATGCACGTCACACCGAGGGCCGTAAGCGCCGATTCGATCGAAAGCCCTTCCGCCTGCGCGCCCATCAAGGTGCGGCCCGTTCCCGGATGGGGCTGACCGCCCGTCATCGCCGTCGTCGAATTGTCGAGCACGCATATCGTAATGTCATGGCCGTTATACGCCGCATTCGCCACGCCCGTCAGGCCGCTTGCGAAAAACGTGGAATCGCCCACGAAGGCGAGCTGGCGCACGTCCGGCTCGACCACCCCGAGGCCCTGCGCCATCGTGATGCCCGCGCCCATGCACAAGCACGTATCCACCGCATCGAGAGGAGCGGCATTGCCCAGCGTATAGCAGCCGATGTCGCCCGAAAGCACGCCGCGCACGCGCAGCTTCTTCAACGCGCGCTTGGCGGCATAGAACGCCCCGCGGTGCGGACAGCCCGCACACAGCACCGGCGGGCGCGCGGGAAGAGCGACCTGGAGCGTCCGACCGGCGCGCTTTCGCGCCTCCTCGGACCTACGCGCATCGAACGCCGCAAGGCGGGCGGCGCGTTCTTCGTCGGAACACCCCTGATCGCGCAATGCTTCTTCGAGAAAATCCCGCTCAAGAACGTCGAGCACGCCGTCGACGGAAAGCTCGCCCGCCGCTGCCGCCAAGGCGCGGCGGCCCCTCACGGACGCGACGTCTGCTCCTGCAGCCGCGCGCATGCCCATCAAACGCACCAGCTCGTCCTCGATGACCGAATCGAGCTCCTCGAACACGATAATGCGGTCGAGGCCGCACGCGAATTCGTCGGCACGGGCCATCGGAAAGGGAAACGGCGTTCCTACCTGCATGAATCGATATGCAGGCAAGCATTCCCCCTGCTCGCGCGCCTGCTCGGCGAGGCGGCAGAGCGCTTCGCGCGCATACGCCGTCGAAACGCCGCCGCACACGATGCCGAGACGGGGCGAACGGTCCGCACGACCCCCCTGCTCGATCGGATTGAAGCGCGAGAGGTCGCACGGAGGAAGTACAGAAGCCCGAGATGACACAGCCGCGCCGGCATCGTCCGCGCATGCGGCGCTGGCGGTCGCGGCGGCATCGGCACAGGCGGCATCTTCTTTCGCGCACGCAAGCGAACCGCGCTCGCACGCATCCGCATCCTTTGCGCATGCGCGCGGCCCATCCCCTGCGCCTGCAAGCATACCGTTCGTGGCTTTCGCGCCGTTTGCGCGCCATAGTCCCAGATCGGCAGCGGCTGCGGGAAGAAGCTTCGCGGCGTCGAGCCTTGTGCGGGGATGCCCGTTTTCGAACGAGAAACCCGAAGCGGCGAGAGATTCGGCGACGACGCCATCGATCGCCTGCGCCCGGGCACCCGAAAACTCCGCCTCGATCCACGCAAGACGCTCGTTGACTTCAAGATGCCCGCGATGCGAACGTGCGGGAAAAATCACCCAACGGCTGTCGTCTTTCTCAAAGCCTCTCGCCCGTATCCCCGCAGTTCCCTCTTCCACCTCGACGAACGTCGATGAGTGGCATACGCGGGTCGTCGGGCGCACGATAACGGGCGTGCGGTACCGCTCGGACAAATCGTAAGCGGCGCGCATCATTTCCATCCCCTGCTCGATGTCGGCGGGATCGAACACGGGAACCTTGGCGAACGCCGCGAAACGACGCGTATCCTGCTCGGTCTGCGACGATATGGGGCCTGGATCGTCGGCCACGAACAGCACGCATCCGCCCTCGATTCCGACGTAGTTCAGGCTCATCAGCGCATCGCTTGCAACGTTGAGCCCCACCTGCTTGCACGTGAACAGCGTGCGGGCGCCTGCATAGGATGCGCCGGCGAGCACCTCGAGCGCGGCCTTTTCGTTCGTGGACCATTCCACGTGCACGCCCGTCGCAGATCCGTCGGCCACGCGGGCCGCAATCGTTTCTATGACCTCGCTCGACGGCGTTCCCGGATATCCCGCTGCCACGCCGACGCCCGCCTCAAGCGCGGCGCATGCGAACGCCTCGTTGCCCATCAGCAGCTTTTTAACCATGAGAACCCCTTTTGAAACGCACAGCCGCCGCAACATCGCCCGTATTGTAGGGCGAAAAGAAAGGCCGCCGAAGCACAAACGCTCCAGCGGCCTAAAGTATGCAGCATAAGGAAATGCGCGCTGCGAAAACGGCGCGGTCTTTCTACTGCGCCATGGCGGCCTTGAAGTCCTTGATCTTCTGGCGGGCGCCTTCGCAGCCGGTTCCCATCATCTGCACAGCAAGCACGGCGGCGTTTTTCGCCCCGTTGATGGCGACGCAGGCCACAGGCACGCCGGAGGGCATCTGCACCATGGAAAGCAGCGAGTCAAGGCCGCCCAGGTCGCTCGTCTTCATGGGAACGGCGATAACGGGCAGCGGCGTATAAGCGGCCACCACGCCGCCGAGGTGCGCCGCCTTGCCCGCCGCGGCGATGATCACGCGAATGCCACGCTCTTCGGCGCTTTCCGCCCACTCATGCACCTCGAGGGGCTTGCGATGGGCGGACGCTACCTTCACCTCGTAAGGAACGTTGAACTCGTCGAGCTGCTTCATGCACGGCTCCATGGCAGGCATGTCGCTCTCGCTGCCCATGATGATGCCGACAACGGGATTCTTGTGGTCGCAAGACATATCTCTCTCCTATCGCGCGTTCGGACGGCTCGCTTCGCCGCTTCGTTCGTTCGCAGTATAGGCGGCACGGCGAAGGGCCCGGCACGTCTTTTGGAAAAAACGCCCATAGAACCGGAAACGCGCGATCGAATCAGAAGAGGCCGGCGCCTCCAACGACGCCTCGCGAAAACCCGCCGGGAAATCCCCCTCTAAGGGAAATTTTTTGCGGCCGTGGCACGATGCGTCCTCGTCGCACTCCCTGCAAACTCGGAAAACGCCTGGGCAGCACGCCAGAACCCCTCCTTCAGCGGTCGATTCCGCCGAAATCTGTGCCGCGGCCGAAAAAAACAATCCGAAAAGCCCGGCTTCTTCGCATCGGCGCACGCAAGTCAAGCCGCCGAGAGAAGGCCGGCTCCCCTTAGCGGGCGCCGCCGCCCGTTCCGCCGAAGCCGCCGCCCGAAAAGCCTCCGCCTCCCGAGAATCCGCCGCCGAATCCTGCGCCGCTCGAGAAATCCCCGGATGCGGCGCTCACCGCCGCCTTCGCCGCATCGATCGTGTTCTCCTGCATGGCCGAAAAGGCATCGAGCGGGCTGTTCATGGCAGAAGCCGCAGCACCCATGCCGTAGTAATGCGGCATCATCCAGTAATACACGGGAAGGAACTCAGGGCTTTCCACCACTTCGGGCAACCGCGCACGCAACGCCTTGAGCGCTTCTTCCGCAACGCCGAGCACATACGCATACACCATCATTTCGCCCCACACCTTCACATCGGCAGGAGGGCGCTCGTCAAGCGCGCTGAAGTCTTTCAGCCACCGGCGCAGCGCTTCGCATTTCGCATACAGCTCGACGGCATGCTTGCTGCGCCGCGACATGACCGCGCTGATGACGAACAGCACCACGATCGCGGGAGCGGCGACGATCAGCGGGATGAAGTTATCAAGCTCCAACAGGGCCGCAATCCCCGCTATCAGATACACGATCGCAATCGTTATCATGATGTTCCTGTAGCGTCCGCCCTTCGCCTCAAAGAAATCCTGCTTGTTCGTTTCCGCCGTTAACAAGCCTTGCCACCTGCGCATCTCGTCCATGAAAGACGCCGGGTGCTCTTTTCCGTATTGCTCGATCGTGGAAAACCACAGCGCATCGGCGCCGGGAGCCGCCTTTTCGAACAGGAAATCCATGGCGGCGGCATCCAGCGGGCTTTCCGCCGTTTTATCCTGCCATCCGGGCAGGCGCGTGATGTAATAGTCGTTCACCGTTCGCGCCCGACGGCCCTCGTCCACTTCGTAGCTTCCCGCATCAAGACGAATGGCGCCGATGCTCGACAGATGCATCAACGTGGCCATGAAATCGTTTTTACTCTCCGAATTCCAACGCCAAAGCCGGCCGATGACGGCAGGATGCACGCCACGCTCGGGAACGTCGCGCCAATACTCGTCGCAGAAAGCGGGCTTGTACTCCTTGCCATGGCGAAAAAACATGGCCAATGCCCACGCGATTACCGCGAGCGAAATAATCAGGCATATCACAACAAGCGAAAGCGACTTGATGCGCTCGGCGTTCGCCTGCTTTGCAAGCCGCTCCTCGTCGGCGACGATCGATGCGAATCGGTCGCCCGTATGCACAGAGGGCGCCGTCGGCGAAACATCCGTCATCCACGAGCGAGGAAACACGGCCCTCACCTCGGCGTATCCGCCCGCTTCCACCGACGGGACGGTCATGGCGATGGTTCCCGACGCGTCGAAGGAAAGCGTTCCGTCCAACGGCCCGTGTCCCCACGCACGCATGACATCGCCCGCCGTGGCATCGACTCCCGAAGGAACGGGCATGTGCACCGTGGCGACGATGCGGTCGCTTTCCACGCTCCACCCGTGGCCGATGTACTGCCAATACAGCTCCGCGACATCGTCGTAGACCTGCACGAAATTCGATATCGCGTAAGTCAATTCGATATCGACGCGCCCGTCCGCGAAATCGGAGAACACATACGCCGTATTGCGGGCGGTATCGACCGAATACGCCGGCTCGGCGGGGCCTCCCGCATCGCGCCACGCCCGCTGAAACGCCGTCTCGGGAAGCGACTCGGGCGCCTCGCCCGCCGCCTGATCCTTTTCGGGAGAAATCGTCACCGACGAAACGACCAGATCGCACTCGTCGGAAGGCATGGAGTCGAAATTCCACCACACGGCTGAAAACGACCCGTCGAAGTCGAAGGTGCGCGTCTCGGTGACCGACAGCGACCCGTCGGATTGCACCGTGGCGTCGATTTCCACGCTCGGGCAGGTATAGCTTTTCGCATAGGCAGGCGTGGCGCCGAACGGGCTGGACACGCACAAGACGACAAGGGCGACGACGCAAACGAAAAAAAGACGCACGACGGCCGAGCGGAACGAAGCGTCCGGCGAAATGCCTGAACAGATGTCCGTTCGCATGGATGCGGAGGAACGGCTTCCCTGCGCTTCAGAACAACAAAACGCGCCATCGAAGGGCGCGTTGCGGCGGCATTGTGGATTTGTCGTAGTCGATGCCATCGACACTCCTTGCTTTTATCTATCAAGAACGCTATTATGCACTCTGCATCTTTTACGGAGAGCTGACCGAGAGGCCGAAGGTGCTCGCCTGCTAAGTGAGTATACCCCAAAAGGGTATCTGGGGTTCGAATCCCCAGCTCTCCGCCAGATGAATCCAACAGGTCCGACGTGGTCGGACCTGTTTTTATTTTCAGGCAGGAAATGCACAGGCCGAAAGCGATGCGTGCGCCCGAGCTTAGCAGGTAAAAGGCTTAGCGGGCAAAACGCGCACCCCATGCCATCACCCCCTCCCGCCGCCATTCCCAGGCGTGGAGCTCCTCCCATGCGACCGCTGCTCCCCATCTCTGCGCGACCTCGTCGGCCCCTGTCGCTCCGCCCACCCTTGCGCAGGCCGCCGCGATCGATTCACCGGCGGGCATCTCGCGCATGATCGCTCCAGATGCTTGGCAAGCGCCGATCGCGCGTATTGGATTCGACCGACTGCGCGAAACCGGCGAGAACCCGCGCCAGATCGCCCGGAGCCAACGGAACCCGTACTAAAGTGGAGATTTCGGCCGCCGAAATCCCAAAAACGCCTCTTTAGCACGGGTAGGCGCGGGGCGCGAAAAAGCGCCCGCCTTCCGACGCGGGAAAACCCCAGGTCGCAAAGGGCCGAAAACGCCGAAGCATGCACGGCCGAAGAAGCAGACGTACTAAAAAGGCGTTTTCCGTCATCGAGAGGCAAAAAATTCCTCTTTAGCATGGGGCTCCGCCCGACGCCGACGACCGCCCGTAAAAAAAGCCCGCCGAAACCACGGACTCGCCCTCCAGGAACTGGGCGGACGAGCAAACCGCCCGCCCCGAAGCCGGCAGAAGTAACAGGCTGCCCACCCGAAAGGCCGGCAAGAGCGGCCGCCGCCATCCGAAATCCCACAGGCGAAACAAGAAGGCGCTATCGCAGCTCATGGCCGATTCGCATCGAGCTCTACCGCTTTGGCCCAAACGCGAAACGCATCCAGCCGATGCCGCCGAGAAGCCGTCGCAGGCAAATCGCCTGATCCGCAGCGCTCATCGACATCGAAGCTATTTCGGCACAGAAAAACATGCGAGAAATCAATCGGACGCTACGACAGAGCCAACAGGAAAAAGGCACCCGTCCGCCGCGAATGCACGCGAAGCGAACGAGCTGGCAGCTATCCGGAAAAGAAAAGCGAGTCGCATGAAATACTCGTCGCGCCCAATCATTTCCTGAACGTGCTAGAACTGCACGACCGGAGTAACCTCGGCGCCCAGCGACGCATCGAAACTTTCACGCTCCTTGAATCCGAAAAGCCCCGCGAACAACACGCCGGGAAATGCCTGGATAGCCGTGTTGTACTTCATCACCGTATCGTTGTAACTCTGGCGCATATAGCCGATCTTGTCTTCCGTGGCAGAAAGATCGGACTGCAATTGCTGGAAACCGGCACTCGCCTTCAGGTCGGGATAGGCCTCCGAAATGGCGAGCAAGCCCTTCAATGTGCCCGTCAGCGCAGCATCGGCAGCCATCTTGTCATGAATGTTCGCCGCACCCGCTACTGCAGCGCGGGCGGCCGTCACACCCTGAAGCGTCCGAGCCTCGTGGCTCGCATACCCTTTCACGGCTTCCACCAGATTGGGAATCAAATCCAACCTGCGCTGCATCTGGACATCGATCTGCGACCAGGCATTATCAACCCTACTGCGCAGCTTCACCAAATTGTTGTACGTCACAATAGCCGCCACGATCACGATAGCCGCAATAACGGCGACGAATAGAACCGCTATGCCCAAAACGTCCATCGACCCTCCTCGAAACGAAACACCGCTCATGCGCGAACGCCATCGCATCGGCGAAACCGGCGAAGGCGCCCTGCCGGAAACGCTTGCTACCAGCTCTTATGCACGGCGCCTACATTGGTGCGAGCCATGCCGGGCATGCGCCCTTCCACGATACGGGCGCCCGCCGGAGAAAACGAGCAGCTGCGCGCCCACCAGCCGCGCTGCTTCGCCGCCGACACGATGGCATACGCATCATTCATGGAGTCGCAGACGCAAAACGTCGCCGATCCGCTGCCCGACAAAAGCACGCGCGGCTCGTCCGTCGCTTCATCGCGCGCGACCCCCGGCTGCGCGGAAAGCCATGCGCGCACCTCGGCGAGCTCGGGCAGCACCGCTTCCGAAGCGGCGGCAAGATTGTTGAAAAACGCCACGTCGCACGCCGCTTGTGCGGATTCGAGACGCGCCGCATCGCTCGCGGAAATCGGCTGCGGGCTCTCGTCGAAAGCACGGTAAGCAGCCGCCGTGGAAACGCCCGCATCGGGACGTACCAGCACAACCGAGCCCTTCATCGGCTCCAACGTGCGCTCGAACACATCGCCGCGACCGCCCATCTGCACGCATCCGCCGTGCAGGAAAAACGGCACGTCCGCCCCGATACCCGCCGCAACGGCGAGCACTTCTTCGGAAAGCGGGTCCAGATCGAGCATGCGGCATGCGGCAAGCAGCACGGCCGCGGCGTTCGACGAACCGCCGCCCAACCCCGCCGCATGGGGGATCGATTTGTCGATATGCACCGAAAAGCGGTGCCCGGCAAGGCGCTCGCCGAACGGAGTCAGCAACGCGAAAAGCGCCTTGTACGCGATGTTGTCCTCAGGCGTGATATCGAGCGCCGCCACGCCCCCATGCGTCGCGCAGGAGACGTCGACGTGAAGGCGCTCCCCGCGTTCTCCCTGCTCATGACGCACCGTTACCGTGTCATGCAGCGTCAATGCCTGCATGACCGAACAGGCATCGTGATACCCGTCGGCACGTTTCGCCCCGATCGCAAGATGCAGATTGACCTTCGCCGGCGAAAATACCGTCAGCGTTCCATTCATCCGTTCCGTCCTTTCGATCATCGCTTTCCGCGGCGGGAAGCGAAAAATTCTTGCAACACGCTCATGCACTCCCGCTCCAACACGCCAGGCGTCACCTCGAACGTATGGTTCAAACGCTCGTCGGCATGCACGCGATACAGCGAGCCCAAAGCGCCCGCCTTCGCATCGTGCGCGCCGAATACGCAGCGGCCGATGCGCGCCTGGTGCATCAGCCCTGCACACATGATGCACGGCTCGAGCGTCACATACACCGTGCAGTCGGGAAGGCGCCACCGCTCAAGCTCGCGCGACGCCTGGACCAATGCGCTGAACTCGGCATGGGCGGAAGGGTCGGCATCGGCCTCGCGGTGGTTGCACGCCTCGGCAATCGCCACGCCCTGACATACCACCACCGCGCCGATGGGAACCTCCCCCGCTTCGGCGGCGCGATACGCCTGGTCAAGAGCGAGTCGCATGAAATACTCGTCGCGCTCGATCAATTCGTCTTTCCCAAGCGGCATGCCCGAGGCGGTAACGGGCTGGAAAGGCCCTCCCGTCCAAAGATGCGCGGGCGCCTGGCAACCCGTTCTTCCGTCCTTCACGCATCCGCCTTTCGCTCGTCCTTTCTTCGATTATAAAAGAGCGGCGGCGATCGTCTTCCATCCCGCCCATTTCACCATCGCTTGGACACCGCAAGGGCACGGAACCGCACCGCATAAACGCAGCCCCATCACGGCCGAGAGCGTCTCCAGCCAGGTCCTTCGAGCACGCGTCCGCCCAGGTCCCTCGAACGCGACATGGCGAAGATATGCGACGAACATGGAGATGTTTTAGTTACTAAATCAGTAATACGGCCTGACGGGTATACTGAAGAACAACAAGCTCCTTATCGGGAGCTTTTTTCATACCGCGCACCGCCATGCGGGCGGCGCGCCCGCAATCCATCCGCATCGAACACGAAGGAGACGCCTATGAAGCTGACGCGCAAGCAGATAGCCATGCTGGTCATCCTGATCGCAGGAACATTCGTCACCGTTTTGAACCAGACGCTCGTGACGCCCGCCCTGCCTTCGATCATGGCGGAAATGACGGTCGACGCCGCAACCGCGCAATGGCTTACCACGGGATTCACCCTGGTCAATGCCATCATGATTCCCGTCACCGCCTATCTGACCGATCGCTATTCCACGCGCAGCCTCTTCGTCGTTTCCATGCTCATCTTCGCGGGCGGAAGCGCACTGGCGGGCTGGGGGCCGGGCTTTTTCGTGCTTCTTTGCGGCCGACTGCTTCAAGCGGCGGGCGCCGGCATCCTCATGCCCATGGTCATGACCGTCATCATGCTCACCTTCCCTCCCGATAAGCGCGGCTTCGCAAGCGGCCTTTTCGGCATCGTGATCGCATTCGCGCCCGCCTTCGGCCCGAGCGCGGCGGGCTTCATCATCGACGCCTACGATTGGCATGTCCTTTTCTGGCTCATCGTCGTTTTCGCCCTCGCCATCACGCTCGCAAGCGTCTTCGCGCTGGAGCGCGTGAAAAAGCAGAGCGCCGACGTCGTTCTCGACAAGATTTCGCTCGTGCAATCGAGCGCCGGCTTCGGTCTTTTGCTCTATGGCCTTTCAAGCATCGGGTCGGTCGGCCTGAACCCCGCCGACGGGGCAGCCGCCGCCGCAGGCGTCGTCGTTCTTGCGTTCTTCTTCCGCCGTCAGCTGCGCATGGAGCATCCCATGCTGCAGGTGCGTGTGCTCCAAAACCGCAAATTCCTCGTCGGAACCGTCATCGCCATGCTCGTTCAGGGGTCGCTTTTGGCGGCGGGCATCCTCATGCCCATCTATCTGCAATCCTACTTGGGATATTCCGCCACCGTATCGGGCCTGGTGCTCATGCCGGGCGCGATCCTCATGGGCATCATGGGACCGATAGCCGGCCGCCTGTTCGACACGCACGGCCCGCGCGTCTTAAGCCTTATCGGCATGACGCTTCTCACGGCGACCACCTTCGCCTTCGCCTTTCTGAGCGATACGACCAGCCTGGGATTTCTCATCGCCATCTACACCGTGCGCATGTTTTCGATGTCCCTCGTGAATATGCCGATTACCACCTGGGCCATGAACGCACTCGACAATCACGTGCTCAATCACGGCACATCGGTGAACAACACGCTGCGCCAGGTTGCGGGATCGCTCGGCACCGCCATTTTAATCTCCGTATCCACCATGGCAACGAATGCCGCGCAATCGAACGCCGACGCCCTGCACGCAGGCATCTTCGGCGTGAACGCGGCCTTTTTCGTCAGCGCGCTGCTCTGCTTGATAGGCCTCGCCATGACCGTCGCCTGGGTCAAAGACAAACCGGGCGATGCCCAAGCGTGCGACCCCGACAACAAGAACCGCAGCGTGCTCGAGGCGGTCATGAAGCGCGACGTGTACGCCCTTCCCGCCACCGCGACCGTATTCGACGCCGTGAAGCTGTTCGTGGAGAAGAACATCAGCGCCGCCCCGATCGTCGACGCAGGCGGCAAGGCCATCGGGTTCGTGTCCGACGGCGACGTGGCGCGATGCCTGTCGAAACGACGCACCACCTACACCGACCCGGTAGCGCTTATCGAGCTGACCGACGCCAGCAGCGACGACTTCGAGGAAAAGACCGAGAAAATCATGGGGGCCGACATCTTCGAGATAGCCCACCGCGGCGTCATCAGCGTGGATATCCACACCGACATCCGCGAAGTATGCCGCGTGCTGGGCGAAAACCATCTGAAGAAAGTGCCCGTCACCGAAAACGGGGCCATCGTGGGAGTCGTGAATCTATCCGATATCGCCCACTTCTCCATGTCGAAGTATCTCGAACGGCACGGCAAATAGCACCGGTGCGCAATCCCCGCCGACCCTTGGGCAAAACGGCGCAACCCCGCCTTTGCTCCGAAAAGAGCGGCGCGCGCTCTTCAGAACGGGCAATCCTATCTGCGCATATCGCCGCGACCTCGCCCGAAACAAGCGGAAGGCGCCCGCCTTCATGGCGGACGCCTTCCGAAAAGGGGGGGCTTCGTTATGGCTTGCTATCCCTGATAGCTGTTGCCGAGCAGTTCTTTAACCTGGTCGTCGCTCAAATCGCGGTGATAGAACAGGCTGTAGAACTCCTTGGTGGTCTCCACGATATCGATATCGTAAGCCTCGGGATACAGTAGGTTCGTCAGCCACTGCAGGCCGATGAAGCGGTTCACCGCGGGCGGGCGATCAAGCCACGAGAACGGCGTCTGGCACATCGTGTACACGCGACCGTCCTGCACGGCCTTGAGGGTAGACCAGTTCGAATCGGTGCGAATCAAATCGCTTGCGCCGCCTTCGTAGCGCTGGGCATCCCACGCAACGATCACGTCGGGATTCCATGCGAGCACCTGCTCGAGCGAAACGGGAACCTTGCCCTTGCCCGACTCGTCTTCCAGGTCCTGCGCGACGTTTTTCGCGCCGGCCAGCTCGAAGATAAGAGCGTGAGACGAAGAGGTGGGCTCGGTCTGCAGGCCTTCGGGGCCTTCTGCGTAGTACACGCTCACCCGCTCGTTCTCGGGAACCGTGGCGACGGCGGCGGCGACTTCGTCAGCGACCTTCGTGCAATAGTCGGCCATCTTCTTCGCATCGTCCTGCTTGCCCAGGATGTTGCCGAGCATCTCGTAGCAATGCGCGGTCTTATCGAAGGTTCCGTCGATCACCACGACGGGAATGCCCGTCATATTCTGCAGGTCGTCGGCGTTGGAGGCGTCTTTTTCCGTAGGCTCCACCGTCGTGACGGAGAAGATGACCTGGATGCCTTCCGCCATGATGGCTTCGGGATTAAGGTCCTTGCCGCCTGCCAGCGTGCCCAGGTTAGGCAGCTCGGCAACATCGGCAGGAAGGTTGGAAAGCTCCTGCTCGGTGAAATCCATCGTCGTGCCCGCGCACAGCTCGGGAGCAAGCGTGAAGCAGAAGATCTGGCCGGCAGGGCTGGTGTAATAGATTTTTTCGAGCGCGTCGGCGGCAGGCAGCGTCACCGTACGGCCCGCATCGTCAGTCACCGTCTGCTCGGTAGCCTGTGCGGCCTGCTGCTCCGGCTCCTGCTGGTCGGCAGGCTCTTGCGTCGCGCATCCGAACAGTGCCATCGACGCCGCCAGGCATGCGGCGACGGCGATCGCCGCAAGACGTTTCTTCGTCTTCCTCATCCGTACCCCTTTCTGCAATGCCGATATTTTCGTCGGCATCCCTTCTTCCTTGCCCCCGCATGCAAAACCCAGGCGAAGTCCCATCGAAATATCGATGGGCCGCGAAACCCGCAACGGCCGAGCGAAACGCGCCGCATCCGACGGAAAAAGCACGACGCACGCATCGCACATCCCGGCGAACAGGGCCGAGACCCGATCGGCGGTCGAACCGCATGCCTCCCTTTGCAGACGGCTCGATTATTCGCATACGAGAATAATCGAAGTGTAGCGAGCGATTCGAAATTCGTCCAGACTTTTATCCTATTGTAGAAATATTCTTTTTCTCGAATAATATACCGTGCAGAAAAAGGGGGATGAGCGGCATACGCTCAAGCAAGGAGCATTTCGTGAAAAGACAGAAGGCCTGCCGCAAAGCGAAGCGAAAGCAGGAAGCCAAAGAACAAGAAGCCCTGCTCGACAACGATGAGCTCGCCGAACGAAAGCTCGACAAGAAGATATCGCCCTGGGCGAAAACGGGGATTTTCGTCGCGCTTATCGCCATCGTAATCGCCTCGTTTTCGGTGGGCAAATACCCCATCGCGCCCGGAGAGCTGATCCAGACCATCGTGAACAGCATCTTCAACCCTGCAGCAGTCGATCCGCAAATGCAAACCGCCCTGTTCAACATCCGCCTGCCGCGCATCCTCGTCGTGGTCATGGTGGGAGCGGCACTTGCCGCGGCGGGCGCCGCATATCAGGGAATGTTTCGCAACCCGCTCGTATCCCCCGATTTGCTCGGCGCATCGGCGGGCGCAAGCCTCGGCGCCTGCCTGGCGCTCGTCCTCGATTTGCCGTCGACGGGCGTGCAGCTTTTCGCCTTCGCGGGAGGCATGATCGCCGTCGGCTGCGTTGTATGGCTCAACCGCGTCATCCGCTACGACGAGCTGCTCGGCCTGGTGCTCGGCGGCATTTTGGTGTCCACCCTGTTCCAATCGGGCGTATCGCTGCTGAAGTTCCTCGCCGATTCGAACGACAAGCTTCCCGAAATAACCTTCTGGCTCATGGGCGGCTTCTCTCGCGTCGACCAAAACGACCTCTTCGCCATCATCATTCCCATGTTCGCAGGCTTCGGCGTCCTTATGCTGGAACGCTGGAAGCTCAACGCCTTGAGCTTCGGTGAAGAAGAGGCCCGCAGTCTTGGCATCAACGTATCACGCGTTCGACTGGTCGTCATTTTCGCATCGACGCTTATCGTGTCGGTTTCGGTCGCCGTTTCAGGCGTCGTCGGCTGGGTGGGCCTGGTCATCCCCCATCTGGCGCGCGCCATCGTAGGACCCAATTATCGAGCTCTCATCCCCGCGTCGATGTTCATCGGGGCAAGCTATCTGCTGCTGGTCGACGACCTGTGCCGCATGCTGCTCAGTCTTGAAATACCCATCGGCATCCTGACCGCCATCATCGGCGTTCCGTTCTTCATCGTCATCTTCAAGCACAATATGAAAGGATGGTAGCCGTGTCGCTCGAATCCGCTGCGAATCCGTCCGAAAATGCAGGTCGGACAACCGACTCCGCCGCAATGCGCCACGACGCGGAGCCTGCCGCCCGAACGTCCGACTCGCGCAGCCGTCACACAGAAAACGACGCGACCGCGGGCAGCGAGCGCCGCGATGGCGCCGCTTCCGAGCCGCTTCTCGACGTGCGTGGCCTGACGTGCGGATACCACCGCAAGGTCATCGTGCAGGACGCTTCTTTCAGTCTGGACCAGGGGCAGTTCGCCTGCATCATCGGCACGAACGGCTGCGGGAAGACCACGCTGCTGAAAACCATCCTGGGCTTGTTGCCGCCCATGGGCGGCGGCGCGTGCATTCACGGTCACGACATCTTCTCGCTCAGCGACGCCGAGCGGGCACGCCATATCGCCTACATCCCGCAGGCGCACACGCCCCCGTTCCCGTTTTCCGTCGCCGACGTGGTGCTCATGGGAAGAACGCCTCATATCGGACGATTCTCGGGCGTTTCCCACGAAGACAAGCGCGTGGCGTGGGACGCGCTCTGCATGCTGGGCATCGAGCATCTTGCGGAACGCACCTACACCAAGCTTTCCGGCGGACAGCAGCAGCTCGTGCTCATCGCGCGTGCTCTGACGCAGCAGCCCGAGCTGATCGTCATGGACGAACCCACCGCGAGTCTCGATTTCGGCAACCAGCAGATTGTGCTCTCACGCATGAAAGAACTCTCGAACAACGGGGCCACCGTACTCATGGTGACACACGACCCAGGCCATGCCGTCTACTGCGCCGATACTGTCATCGTGGTCAAGGACGGACGCGTGGGGTGCAAAGGAAGGCCCGAAGAAGTCATCACGAAATCGCAGATGGAATCCATCTATCAAACGCCCATCCACGTTTCCGACATCATGATAGACGGACAGCCCCGACGCATCTGCGTCCCGCTTTAATAACCGACGAACCACGATCGATAAGACAGAAAGGACGGCCGCCATGGAGACCGCAACGAAAACGAACCCTTGGGAAATCTACGACGCATTGATCGAAGGCGTGCCCGAAGGCATCGCCGTGACCGACTATGCGCTCGGCCTGCATTGGACCTATCTCACCGCCGAATGCGGATGCGGCGTGGCATGGACCATGCGAGGCGGCAAGGTGGGATCGCGCAAACGCCCCGACCTACGTGGAAACGACCTGAAAAGCGTGGCGCGCCTCGCAAAAAGCTGGAACTTCGAGGAGGCGACGCTCGGCGTTGCCGCGTTGAATGCCTGGTATTCGCGCAAAGAGCTGCTCGATCCGCTCGGCGCCGTTTACGAGGAGCCCAAGCCGCTCGCACGCGAAGAGCGCAAACGCGAGGCATTCGGCGAGTTCACGCCGCACATGAAGGACGGCAAGGTGACCGTCATCGGGCATTTCCCGCATGTGTACGAACTTGCCGAACGCTGCGCGGAGCTCACCGTTCTCGAGCGCGCATGCAGCGAAAACGACCTGCCCGACCCTGCCTGCGAATACGTCCTGCCCTCCCAGGACGTCGTTTTCATCACCGGCACCACCACGACGAACAAAACGCTGCCACGTCTGCTCGAGCTGTCGCGCGACGCTTTGTGCATCCTCACCGGACCGAGCGTGGTCGCATCCCCCATCCTGTTCGACCATCATGCCGACGTCCTGGCAGGAAGCGTCGTGAACGACCCCGAAAAAACCGCCTTCGCCGTTCATAACGCCCAGGGAAGGCTTTTCGGCGAAGCCGTGCAAATGATGCGCATCGTGAAACCAGGCCTCGAACTCGACTTGCAGGATTAACGAATCGCTCGGCGAAAAACTCGGGAATCGACTTCCAGGGTTTTCCCGAATCGCAGGAGCTCGATATCCCGTTCGGCGCCAGGTCGGCTCGGATTGCAACTTATCGATTAGGAAGGTCGGTTCTTGCCTCTTCGAACGACACGTTGAGAGGCAACGGCCGATTGCGCCATTTGCCCTTGAAAGGAGCGGCTCTATGCTGCTGTTACTCACCGGAGATGTCCAAATAGGAAAAACCCGATGGCTCCAAAAGGCCGTGGCGTTTTTAGAGCAGGCGGGAATTTCCTGTCAGGGAGTACTCGCCCCTGGCACCTGGGTTGAAAAAGACGACGGCTCGCTCGATAAAACAGGCATCGATAATCTGCTGCTCCCCGGCCATGAAATCGTTCCTTTCGCACGACGGGCCGACATAGCGCAGAAAAGCGGCTGCTTCGACGCGGAAAGCCAAGCGGCGAAAGCAGGGCTCAAATGGCATATTTCCGATGATGCCATCGCTCGCGTCAACGAGCATTTCCGCATGTTGCGAACGGGCGAGGCGGCACGCAATCAAAACGACGAGCGCGCAAGTCGCGTCGATGGAAAGGCGATACTTTTCATCGACGAGCTCGGTCAGCTCGAACTGCTGAGAGACGAGGGGCTCACGGAAGCGGTATCCCTGCTTGCGCAAGGACCGCGCGATGCCTACGAACACGCCATCGTCATCGCCCGCGACAAATTCGGCCTTCCCGAATACGTGGAAGACCGTTTCGGCGCAATATGGGGAGGAAGCGTGCGCATCTCCCCCGATGATGCCGCATGGCAGACCTGGATCGAGCCGCTCGTGGAAAATCGCGCCTGACGCCGGCCGATAGAATTGGGCGGCGATAACCGCCTGGCGGTCTCAGTGCTGCGGCCCGACCATCGCAATGCCCCTCTTAGGCGCATGCTTCAATAGAAACGGACGTAAAGCCGTAAGCACCGCCTGTCATTTCGAAGCCAACGACGGCCGACAACATCAAAACAAAGCCCGCCTCGCTTGAAAACGAGACGGGCTTTTCAATGCCATGAGTCGAATGAGTCGTTTCAAAGCGGCCATGTCGCCGCATGCATACGGGTTCCGCATTCGCAACCGACGCCTTTCAGGACGAAGCCAGGCTATCGAAGTCATCGGGGGAAATGGTCGGCGATGCCCGAGGACGCACCCATATAAGACAGCCGCAAACACATGCGGCAGATCGCCATCGGTCAAGTCCGCCATCGATGGAGGCTTGAAGGTCCGTCCTTCCCGGAATAAGCCGCGTTCGCTAAATGAAGCCGATATGGAAAATCCATTCACAAGTCGAAAATGGTGCCGGGCGATCCCCGCCTCCGTGGTCGCGCTCGCGCGGGGCGCTGCCCGCGCCGGGGCCCTTAGGGGCGCCCTGAAGGCCGCATGGCGCTTCTGAGAAGAAAACCCTCCTTCGCTCGAAAACGAAGGAACCGAAAATAGACCATGCCGCAGCCTACCTGTGGCAGAGCCCGGAAAAGAGAAAGGGCCCCTCCCGGAGGCCCCTTGAAAGCGCGAAGCGCCCCGCGCGAGCGCGACGACCCTTCCT
>JAUNDR010000091.1 GCA_030525985.1 Slackia sp.
ACGGCAATGGTGCCGAAACGGGAATCGACGTGTCAACGGATCTGGGGCAGATTCAGAGCGACGCCGGCATGCTCATGGGCGGCGGGTCCGTCGAAGACAGCTTCGCCCCGGTCAAGAACGCGAACACCGACCTTCGGGGCCTGTACGACAAGGCGGTCGAGAGAGGCTGCAAGGTGACGCTGCACTCCGCGTCCGAGCTCGCCGCGGGCGAGGCGAGGATGAAGGCGTGCAAGGAGGGCAACCGCGCCGACGTCGCCGACGCCGAACTCCACCCCGGCAGGGGCGCGGCGGGAGTCCCCGCGAGCAGGCTCCTCCACCGCGAGCGGAAGAGAAGGTAGGCATGGGCGGTCGCGGGGCGTCGAGCGGCACGAGCAAGGCTGGGAACAGGTACGGCAGCCAGTACCACGCGCTTCTGACCGTGGGGAACGTCAAATACGTATCCAAGAACAGCAAGAGCTCGGAAACCCTCATGGAGACGATGACGAGCGGGCGGGTATACGTTGTCGTCGACAGGAACGAGCCTAAGTCGATCGTGTATTTCGACGGGAAGAGCAAAAGAAGGAAGCAGATAGACCTCAACGACCACCGGGGATTGTCACCGCACGTTCATCATGGGTATCTGCATAACGAGGATTCTCCGAACGGCAAGCCGACCAGGCTGACGACGCAGGAGAAGAGGATGGTTGACAATATCCTTGCCGACTGGGGAAAATACAAGAGCGGACAGTAGCACAGAGTGGAGTGCCCTTGATTGAGGAGACCCTGGTTCAAATCCAGGCGTTCGCCGAAGCCGTTCCGGCGACGGGGCGGCTTTTTCGTGCCTGGAAGGAGGGCGCGATGTTCGAGAAGCCCGAACCGGCAATAGGGCCGTCGTGTTTCGGTGCGGCGAAAACTGGCTGGTAGCCAAGCCGACGGAGAGGTCTTCGCATACGAGAAGACCGATGCTGCCCCGATTTTCCTTCGAAGTTGAAATGCATAGGAAAGGGATGCGAATGGGGAAATCCGCTGAATTCAGGGCGAGGCGCGAGATTTGCGGCCTCACCCAAGGCGACGTTGCCGACGCGTGCGGCGTCCGCCTCCTGACCGTCAAGCGTTGGGAGAAGCTCGGCGAGGCCGAGCCGCCAGCTGACGCGTGGGAGTTCCTCGAGGGCGTGGAGGCGGCGCGCCGTGCCGTCGTGCGGCAGGCGGTGGAAGCGGCTGCTGCGGACAAGCCAGGCGCAGTCCGGCTCACGTACTGCCGAACGCAGGAGCAGTACGATGCGCTCGGAAGGGGTGGCGGGCCTGTCGGCGTGGCCAATGCCAACGCGCGCGCCGTCGCCGACCTGTTGGAATCCATGGGCATCGCCGTTGCGTGGGCGTATCCGGACGAAGAGGGCTTCGATGCGGCGATAGGCTGATCGACGGTCAAACGGAAAGGAAGGCGAGGTTCGCATTGCGTCCACGGGCGCATAGGCGCGATTATCGAGTTCGGCAGCAGAAGGTCCGATTCCATCTATCTTGCGGGGCCGATCGTCACTGAAGATGACGGCCGCAAGGTGCGGGTTGACGCCGACGACCCGGAAGAGCTTTCGTCCTACGTTGCGCCCGTCTTTGGTTTTGTCGCAGCCATGAGCCGGCCGGCGATCAGGTTTCAAGAAACTGCGCCGCTTGCTCCGAAAAGCGGAGTAGCCATAATCCTCAGGAGCAGTTCAGCGAAGACAAGGGGCGGCTCTAGCCTGCTGCTCGAGAGACTGCGCTTTCCATACATGGTTCGGACTGCGGCGTCGTTTTCTCTTGCGTACCATTCCCATTTCGCCTATACTGCAAAAGTTGCTTTTTTACCCGTCGCTTCGCGGCCACGCACCACCTGCATGGTTTCGCAGCTTCGGGCGCATTCGACACGCGGCGTGCAACGGCCGCATGAAAGCGGGCGAAACCCGCAGGAAAGGTGGAGCACATGGCTAGCAGGCTCAGCATCAGCAAAGAGCGCACCGCAGAGCTCATCAAGGAGTTCGGCAAGGGCGAGGGCGATTCCGGCAGCGCCGAGGTTCAGGTCGCCATTCTCTCCGAGCGTATCCGCAACCTCACCGAGCATCTCAAGGTCCACAAGAAGGACAACCACACCCGTCGTGGCCTGATGATGCTCATCGGTAAGCGTCGCGGCATGCTGAAGTACATCAAAGAGCGCGACATCGAAGAGTACCGCGCCCTCATCAAGAAGCTCGGCATTCGCGACAACATCTAGCTTCGAACCTTCAAGCATGAAGCCCGCCTCGGCGGGCTTTTGCATATTGCGGTCGATGCGGGCAGGGGCCTGCATTGCTCGCGAGAGCGCATGAAAAGCGTGCGTTCCGAAGAAGAAGAGAAAGAGAAGAGCATCTCTATGGAAAAGATTTCGACGAGCTTCGAGCTGTACGGCAAAGAGTACCGTCTCGAAACCGGCGAGCTTGCCAAGCAGGCCACCGGAGCCGTGCTGGTCAGCCAGGGCGAAACCACGTGCCTGGTGACCGCCGTCGTCTCTAAGGAACAGAAGGATTACGACTTCTTTCCGCTGACGGTCGACTTCATCGAGAAGATGTACGCCGTCGGCCGCATCCCGGGCGGCTACCTCAAGCGCGAGGCGAAGCCCTCCGACAAGGGCACGCTGACCGCCCGTATGATCGACCGTCCGATCCGCCCCGGCTTCGCCGACGGCTTCAAACAGGAAGTCCACGTGGTCGCCACCACGCTCGCTTGCGACGGGCAGAATCCGCCCGACTGCATCTGCGTCGGCGGTGCTTCCGCTGCGCTTCTGTGCGGCGGCACCCCGTTCGACGGCCCTGCCGCCTGCGTTCGCATCGCTCGCGACAAGGACACGCGCGAATTCATCGTGAACCCGACTTATGCCGAGCAGGAGAATTCCGACCTCGAGCTGACCATTGCGGGTACGCGCGATTACATCTCCATGGTCGAAGCCGGCGCCGACGAGGTGACCGAGGAAGACATGCTTTCCGCCATGGAATTCGGCCAGCAGGCCATCGCCGCCTTCTGCGAGAAGCAGGCGGAATTCCTGGCGCTGGTCGCACCCGAGCCCAAGGAATATCCCATCCATGAGGCCGACCCCTCGATCGCCGAGCGCGTGAACGCGCACTTCGACGAGATGAGCGCCGCCCTCAAAGACGCCGACAAGCTTTCCCGCATGGGCAAGGTCGAAGAGCTCAAGGCCGCCATCAAGGAGAACGATTTCTCCGAGGAAGAGCGCGATGCTTGGAAGAGCGATATCGCGGCTGCCTGCAAGGCACTTGAGAAGCATGCCATGCGCGCCATGGTGATCGAGACCGGCGAGCGCGCCGACGGCCGCGTC
>JAUNDR010000092.1:0-1736 GCA_030525985.1 Slackia sp.
GCTTTTCGCCATCACGGGCGTGCTGGGAGGGTTCACCACGTTTTCGACATTCGGTCTTGAAACGGTGCTGCTTCTCGAACAGGGGTCGTATGCAACGGCGGCGGCCAACGTCGGCATCGGCCTTGCGGCATGTCTTGCCGGGGTGGTTGCAGGACGCATGGCGGCAAGGGCGCTTTGCGGCATCCGACCGTAGCCGCCGCGTTGCTCCATTCGTCTTCAGCATACGTCAAGGACGATTATTGCCGTAAATGTGCCTCGACCAGGCGCTCTCCGTAATCGATGAGCTCTTGGCGCGAATGCACGCCCGCCTTGGTGTAAATGCGGCGCAGATGGGTGTCGACCGTGCTTTTCGCCACGACGAGCTCCTGCGCGATACGTTCGTTCGTGCGACCCTTCAAGGCAAGCTCGAGCACCTGCGATTCACGACGAGAGAGCTTCGCGTTGGCAATAATCGCTTCGCGCATGGCATCGGCGGCGCTTGTGACATCGACGATGACGGAAAGCTTGCGAAAGTCGTCTTCGGTAAAGAGGAAGAGATACGCCACCAGCACGGCGAGCCCGGCGAATGCGGGTATTCCGCGTGAAGCGACCGACGCCGATACTGTTCCATCGACGATATTGCCCAAAACGAGGCCGACGATTTCGCCCGCGTACAAAGCCGAGAATCCACGGCAGAACGCCATGGCGGAATCCATGCCGCGCAAGACCGATACCGCGATGAACAAAGCGACGAACGACGCCGTCAGACCGAGGCATCCCGCCAGCGCGATCGCCTCGCCGGCATGAAGAGAAATCCCGCCATCATAACGAGGATGGCGATGCGATAGGCATTTCCCAAGGGATTGTCTTCCTCGTGCCCCGCGCGCAGCGATTGCAGCACGGCAATGCAGAAAAGCGCGAGCATCAAAAGGGTCGCAGGAAAGGTAGGCGTGCTCGATGCGCCGGGATTCGAGCGGAACGTCTCCATAAGTCCTGCTGCCAATCCGAATATGACGGCCCCGAAAAGCATCCGGCGCGAAAGCGTATCCGTCTGCGCGCTTTCGTGTGCGGGAGCGCCTTGCGGCGCGAACAATCGGTTGCGCACGTCGGCGCGTACTTGGGTTCCGGCGCCTGAAACAAGCAGGATTCCCGTGCTGGCGGCGGGAAGGGCGATGGCGAAAAGCGTCTGCGCGACGTATCCCGAAAACGAAGCGACCAAGCATACGGCAGCCGCAATGCAGGTCGAAGCGAAGATTTCACATGCGGCAATGCGAGGGGATGACAGACCCAAAACCCGACCCCATGCGATGAGAAGGACGGCCAAAGGAACCCCCATGAGCAACGCTTCGAGCAAGAGTCCCGGCGCATGGGCCGATTCCGAAAGACGAAAGGCGAGCACGCCGAGCGAAATCGCGCCCGCACAAGCCGCAAGCGCCGCATCGCTTGCGAGGATGCGGCGGGCGAAGCGGGGAAACGCATTCATACCCGCGAAGGCGACGACCATCACGGCGAGCGTCGCCAGAAGATCTGCCCGCTCGAAAGCGAAAGGACCGGCTTCGAGCGCTCGATTCGCCCCCATGTAGAATACGGCGTAGATGAATCCTTGATAGCAGGAAAACCCCGCGATGCGGCGCGGGGACGGCGATGCGGAATGACTTCGATTCGATTGCTGCAATGGACTCTCCTTCGGTTGCGGCAATCATAGCAAAACGCATCCTTGCATAACGAATGCGGGCGGGCGGTGCGAAATGTCTTCG
>JAUNDR010000092.1:1746-3234 GCA_030525985.1 Slackia sp.
AAAACGGTGGGGGGGGGGGGGGTGCTAATGGCCGCCCCCCCCCCCGCCCGCATCGAGCAATCATCTGAAAGAGTCGCTTTAGGACGCAGCGACGACTTCTTCTTCGTCAGCAGCGGACGCCTCCTCCTGCGCGGCTTCGATGCGCTTCGGAGCCTTCTTTTTGCGCTTGGGGGCTTCTTCTTCGGTCTCTTCGGACGTCTTTTTGATCATCCCGTCGCCGGAATTGAATCCGTCGCGAAGGTTTTTAATCGTCTTGCCCAAAGCGCTTCCCAGCTTGGGGAGATGCTTGGGGCCGAAAATAAGCAGGGCGACTCCCAGGATGATGAGCAATTCGGGCATGCCGAGACCGAAGATTTTCACGATGTCCTCCTCAAAGACGAAAGCCTTATACAAATGCGCCGTTGTTCCATTCGATCGAGCGCATGTTTCCAACGAGGAAAACAATAGGGGAAAACGTCATGCATGCTATCGTGCAAATAGCTTATTTATGGAATCGACTATCATGCAATATGTCGTGCAATTAAATGATACTCGATAAAATACCCGTTCAAGCAGATATATATCAATGTAGAGGATGCAAGGATGTTTTCTCGACATTCCGCTGGAAAGAAAAGAATCCGATTCGATTCGTATCGAAAATACGTCGGAGTGTTCCGCCGAGCGAACAAGAGCAATGATAGAATCCGTTGCGTATTCGTTACCTTGCGAGCGGATACGATTGTCGGATATCCACGATTCGAAGGAGGACCCTCTCAGTGGATAAGTTCTTTAAGATTTCCGAGCGTAATTCGACGATCGGAAACGAGATCATCGGCGGCCTGACGACGTTTTTGGCAATGGCTTATATCATCGCCGTCAATCCGTCCCTGATGCAGGCGGCGGGCATTCCCTTCAATGCCGCCTTGACGGCGACCTGCCTGGGCGCCGCGGTCATGACCGTAGCCATGGGCCTTATCGCGAACAGGCCGATCGCGCTTGCTTCGGGCATGGGCATCAATGCGGTCGTCGCTTATACGCTTTGCCTGGGCGAAACCGCCGTCGACTGGCGCGTTGCCATGGCGATCGTGTTCCTCGAGGGCATCGTGATCCTGATCTTGGTGTTGTGCGGCTTGCGCAAAGCCATCATGGATGCCATCCCTGTGAGCCTTCGTCACGCCATCGGCATCGGCATCGGCCTGTTCATCGCCTTCATCGGTTTGAAAGGCGGCGGATTGATCGTTGCCGACGAGGCGACAGTCCTCGCGCTCGGCGACCTGTCGTCTCCCGTCGCACTCGTTGCGCTCATCTCCATCCTTATCGCCGTGGTGCTGCAGGCGCTCAACGTAAAAGGCGGACTGCTTATCTCCATTATCGCGGCAACGATCATCGGCATTCCCCTGGGCGTCACCGCGCTTCCTACGGAGTGGAACTTCGGTCTTGATTTCTCCGCTTTCGCCGCGCCCTTCCAGACGGTTCCCGGAACCGACACGATGGCGATCGTGCAGGTGT
>JAUNDR010000093.1 GCA_030525985.1 Slackia sp.
GGCCCTGCTCGCGGGGGCCGTCCTGGCGGCCTCCCGCCTCGCGGCGCGCAGGAAGACGCGCGAGCACGGGGCCTCGCCTCGCGATTAGCGCACCCGTCTCGCGCAGACGGCATCGCATGCAAAAAAAAGAGGAACGGTTTTCCGTTCCTCTTTTTTATATCGACATGTTTTGCCTCGGTGCGTTTCGCCTTAGTCTTTCGCGCCGGTGATGCCGCCGACGATCGAGCTGACGATGCTGATCACGATGCTCGCCACGAAGGCGCTGCCGAAGCTCGATATCTCGAAGCCCACGTTGAACAGCCCGTTCGCCATCCACGAGGCAAGATAGAGCACGAACGTGTTCACCACCAGGTAGAAGATTCCCAGCGTGAGCACCGATACGGGCAGGCTCAGTATCTGCAGGATCGGTTTGAGCGACACGTCGAGCAGCGAAAGGAAGAGGGCCAGCACCGCCACGCAGATCCAGGTTTCGGTGGTGGCGGCCACCTCGATTCCGGGCACGATCCAAACGGCCGCGGCTACGGCGATGGCGGTGACAAGGCAGCGGAGGATGAACTTCATGGCGTCTCCAATCGATCGGGGAGGCGGGGCGGATCGCACGCTGCGCGGTTTGCCGTCGGACGGCCGGGCCAAGGCGATGCCGCCCGAAGCGGCGCCTCGATGCGTGGAGCGGCGTGGACTGCGTGCCCGATCGCGCCCGCCTTTTCTTCCAGGGTAGCGCACGATGCGGGCTTAGTCGTTTTCCGGTGCCTTTTCGTTGCGCGAATCGATGATCGAGACGCATTGGCGGAATTTGCGTGCATGCGGGGTTTTCTTGTACAGCGGTTTCGCCGCTTCGTCGCACAGGAGCTCGCGCAGGCATGCGCGTTCCAAATCGTCGCCTTCGGCGGAAATCCGCTTCACGGCGTCTTTGACAACGCTTTGATGGATGGTGCCGAGCATCGAATGGACGGGCGCGGGTGCGGTCGTGCCCGCCTCGTTGTAGGCGAGCGTTATCGCGCGGATGCACGCAAGTCCCGCATCGAAGCGCTCGATCGCGTCGGGGCAGGCGGCGAACGGCTTGAGGGCCTTGTAGACCGGCTTCGCGGCTTTGCTTATCTCTTTTTCGTCGACGTGCGTCGCAGCATCGCGGGCTCCTGCGGCGTCGAGGAATCGCTCGATTTCGTCGGAGAGCGCCGTCCGTGCGGCCTTCCAATTCGTCGCTTGCGCGTTCTTCGCCGTATCGCCGTTCCGTTGCGCCTTTTTGGCGCGGGCGGTGCGTTTTTCAGGCGCGTTCTTTTCCTGCGGTTCTACGACGGCGTTCGACGAGCGTCTTGCTTCTTCGCTCGCAGCTTGGTCGGGCTGTGCGGCGTCCGACTCCTTTTGGGGCTCGGGCTTGCGGTCCGCATCCGCTTGAGGAGGGCCGTCCGCTTCCTTCGCCGTTGTTGCCGCATCGTCGGCGCGGCGGGGGAGGTCTTTTGCCGGCGTCGTCGTTTCGCCGCCGTTATGGCGTCGGGACGTGCGTTTCTTCGCGTCAGAGGGTTCTTGCGCCTGCGGAGCGGGGTTCGTTTCGGCGCATTGTGCGGCATTGGCTTTCATCGCCGTGCGGTTCTCATCGCCGTCCTGTCGGCGAGCTGCACCCTGTTCGCTCTGCTGTTCGCGCTTCGCCTCTTCGGTTTCGCGTTTGTCCTGCTGATCGGGCTGCGTTGCACCTTGGGTATTGTTCTTTTTGCCGCCTCGTTTCCCGCGACGGCGTTTTTTCTTCGGCGCCGCATTCGTCGCATTCCCGTCGTGCGCGGGTTTCAGCGCAACGTGCGATCCGGCGTAGGTTTCCGGCTCTTCGGCGCCCGGCTCGCATCCTGCGGGAGCCTCCATGATGCGCTCGTCGGGCATGCCGCTCAATCCGCAGGGGCCCAGGCTGTGGATGCGCATATGCTCGTCGTGGTCGACGATCATGAGATTCGCCACGCGGTCGTCGGTGCGGTAGCCGTTGATGTGGTGGATTTCATGTTCGGCGTCGCCCTTGCGGAAATCGAGCCATGCCATCGCCACAAGCATCGAGCGGTAGACGCGCTTTTTGTGGATGCGTCCGTCGCGCCCGCGCCCGCGCGGATCTTCGGGTTTGTACATGATTTGGTAGCGGCCGTTCGCCAGGTTCATTTTCACGGCGCTGCCGTCGACGTGCTTCACGTTGCCTTTGTCGGATACGAGAAACGGCGTCATGCCGCAATAGATTTGGCGCCATCGCTCGGGCTTGGCCGATTCCAGGTATTCGATCGCGTCGTCGACGCTTTTGAAGCGACCCGATCCGTTGACGCGCCATCCGCTGGGATGCAGCGAGATGCGGTTGTCGTCGCGGACGAATTCGACGGGACGAAATCCCTTGCGGTAAAGCCGCGCCAGTTCTTTGAGGGTTCGAATCGGAGAGGGCACCGATTCTCCTTTCGGTGGAAATGGAAAAAGCGACATTGTATCGCGCGAATGTGGTGGCGGCATGGGCATGCGCGCGCCGATGCAGATCGACGGTTTCGTCCCGCGATCGGCGAAAGGGCGGGATTTCTTGGCAAGCGGAATGGACGCCCCATATTAATGCCCAATGTTGAATTACGTGCCCCTTGGTGGAAATCCATAACTTTTTCCGGTGGGTTGCTACTTTTGCACACAAGATGCTGTGGAATCTATCAAGTTTTCAACAAACTTTCCGAAATAAGTGAAAAACAAGGTTTCAACTTACTTTTAGAAACCCGAATATATGGACAAAAAACCCGAGATGACACGAGGTATTGTTGAAAACCGAAAAGTTATCAAGGTATGTGGAAGAAACTATTAACAATAATGTGGAAAAGTCATCCTTGTTGAAAAAGTTATCAACAGAGAAAAATAAATTGCCAATCATTTAGAAATAATAATAGTTTTAGTTATCTACTATTAAAAAGAAACTAACTATCAAGTATAAACCTATAACGACGTATTGAAATGAACCTATGACGACGAAGCCGAGGCTCGGGATGTCGTGCGCCAAGGCGAGGGTTTGCGCATTCGGATTGTGGGGAACGGGTCTTCGGAAGAGGCTTTTCCCTTCGAGTCGTTACGGGTGGGGGTTTCGAACTGCGAGGCAGGAGACGTTCGGGAAAAGAAATGCTTTCTTTCCTCGAGTCGTTACGGGTGGATCGCGCGCAACGACGAGTCGCCCGCATCGGGGGTCGGCCGTGCGCTATCCTCGTTGCCGTTGC
>JAUNDR010000094.1 GCA_030525985.1 Slackia sp.
TCAGGCCGCGCACGCTTGTGGAATGCGGCTACGACCTGATCGACCGCCAGATCGCGGAATATGCCGGTCGCGAAAAGCCCGAGCATGCCCGCCCTGTGGTGCTGCTCGCTCCTTCCTGGCAGGAAGACTGCATTCTCGATATCTGTGCCGACGAGGTGATCGAGCCGCTTCTCGGACGCGGCTACCGCGTGATCGTGCGCCCTCATCCCGAATACACGAAACGTTATCGCGCCCGTTGGGAATCGCTGCAGAAGCGCTATGGCGGCTATTCTTCCGACGAATTGTATTTCGAGCAGGATTTCAGCTCGTCGGATTCGATTTACGACGCCGATGTGCTGATAACCGACTGGTCTTCGGTGGCATGCGAGTTCTCCTTCGCCACTCTGAAGCCGTCGATCTTCGTGGATACGCCCATGAAGACGTGCAACCCGCACTGGCGCGAGCTTTGCATCGAGCCGACCGACATCTTCGGTCGCTCTCGACGATCTGGCGGGACTGGGGGATATGGTCGACGACATGGTGGCCCGTCCCGACGCATGGCGCGAGGCCATCGAGGCGACCCGCGCCTCGATGATCTACAACCTGGGTCGCGGCGGCGAAGTCGCCGGCGCCTATCTGCTCGACCGCGTGCTCGCGAAGCAGGCCGAACGTGAAGAGGAAAGGAGCGCTCGCCATGATCGCTAATGCGAGGAATCGCGCCTTGCGCACCCTGATCGCAACGCTGGACGTGTCGGTCGCCGTTTGCCTGGCGCTTATCGTCGGCTCCGGATTCGCCGCTCCCGCATACGCTTATGTGGACCCTTCGGTCATGACATACACGATTCAGGCGCTTGCGGGCGTCGCGGTCGCTTTATCCGCCGTCATCGGCGTGGCATGGCGTCGCCTGCGCCGCGTCTTGCTCAAGCTGCTTAAAATCGACGAGAACGCGGGCAAGGAAGTGGATGCGAAGGTGCATCGTTTGGATCCGGGCGATGCCGCTTACGCAGCGCGCATAAAGGAGGCGAACGAACGCGCCCGTCGCATGAAGGCGTCGCTCGATACGGAGAAGCCCGAGAAGCTGTGCTGGTCGTCGCGGCTTCTGTTCGCCTTGGCAGCAAGCGTCATGCTTGTGTTCACGGTTGTCGTGGCAGGCCCGCTCGAAATCGTGGCGGCAAGCCCCGAAAGCCTCATGTTCGGCGTATCCGACGTCTGGGCCTTGTTGGCCGTTTGCGCCGTCGCGGCGACGCTTGTCGCGGCCTTCGCGCTTTCGGCGTTGCGCGGGCGTGCGTTCAACGTGGCCTTCGCGGTCGTGGCGGCCTTGGGCATTGCGGCGTATATCCAGGTCTTGTTCTTGAACACGTCGCTTCCGCCCGCCGACGGCAACCAGGTCGACTGGGCGCGCTATATGCCCATCACGGTTCTCAGCTCCGTCGTATGGATCGCCCTCATCGCAGGCGCCGTTTTGTTCGCGCTGAAGAAATCGCTCGTCTTCAAAGGCGTTGCGTCCGCATTGTGCCTGGTGGGAATCGTGGCGCAGTCGGTCAGCCTGGGACTTGTCCTGGCGACGCCCGCGCAGGACGGCTATACGCCTCTGCAAGGCAAGCCTACCGTGACCATGGACGGCATATCCGAGGTTTCCAACAAAGACAACGTGATCGTTTTCGTGCTCGATACCTTCGACACCGCCTTCTTGCGTCAGGCGGTCGAGACCGATCCGGCGTGCCTTGACGGATTCACCGGGTTCACGTGGTTCGAGAATTCGACCGGCTCCATGATCCCCACGCGTTATGCCATGTCGACCTTGCTGACCGGGCGCACGCTGACATCCGATGACGCGAGCTATTCCACGCCGAAGATTGCCGAATGGTATACGGAGCACAACCTGCTCGACGACATCAGGGAGCAAGGCTACGAGGTCGATGTGTACGCGACCGATATCTATGATGCCATCGGCGCATTGTCGGAGAAGGCGAACAACATCAAGCCGCTCGATTTCGAGGTGGATGCGCTGCCCGCCGTGGCATCGCTGGTGAAGTGCTCGCTGTATCGCGATAGCCCCTGGCTGCTCAAGCCTGCGTTCTGGTTCTACACCGACGAGGTGAACAACGCCGTGCTCGTGGAGGATTCCGACGATCCCGGCCAGTTGCTGTGGAAGATGGACGATGCCGGCTATGACGACCTGATCGAGTCGAAGGGGCTGAGCGCCGTCGACATGCAGGGCAAGGGAAGCTTCCGCGTGATCCATCTGGCGGGAACCCACGCTCCCTACACGATCGATCGCAACGGCGACACGGTCGAAGGCGGCACCGATATGATCGAGCAGGGTCTCGGTGCGCTGCAGATCGTGAATGCCTACCTCGACGAGCTCAAGCGTCTCGGCTTGTATGAATCGTCCACCATCATCGTCACGGCCGACCACGGCGAGTGGTACCTTGCCGACGACATAGCGGGCCCGACGAACCCCATGCTGCTTGCGAAGCCTGCGGGGGCGGCCGATGAGCCGCTTGCGATATCGAGCGTCCCCACGGGCCATCTCGATTTTGCCGCAACGCTGCTTCATGCCGTGGGGGGCGACGAATCCGCGTATGGCGGCATGAACATGTTCGATGTCGCCGATGAGCCGCGCACGCGTTACTTCTGCTCCACGTCGGTCGTCGGACCCGATCATGAGTACACGCGCATCAAGCAGTGGAAGATCGAAGGCGACGCCTGCCAGTGGGAGAATTGGAGCGAAAGCGGAACGGAGTGGCCGATCGAATAACGGCTTTTCGCCATATGTCCGCGCACGGCGGCTGCACGCTTCGGCTTGCGGCCGCCGCTTCTGCGTTATTTGCGATTTATGTCCTGGGAAAGACGCTATTTCCGCTTCCGGGCTTCGTTTCGCGGGCGATGCCGCTACACTGTTCATCAATGTAAAATAAATGTCAAGAAATGAACGGTTCCTGCATGCTCACTCAATATCAGTTCGATATCCTGTATCGTCTCATGCGCAAAGAGGCGTCGACCCAGCGGGAGTTGGCGCGCCGGACCGGTCTTTCGCTCGGCTTGGTCAACAAGACGTATCGCCTCCTGAAAGAACAAGGGCTTGTCGACGATGCGGGGATTACGGCGGCAGGCGTCGACGCTCTGGCGCCGTACAAGGTTCGCTCCGCGGTCGTTCTTGCCGCCGGCGCCGCATCGCGCCTCGCCCCGCTTTCCTTCGAAAAGCCC
>JAUNDR010000027.1 GCA_030525985.1 Slackia sp.
GCCGCGCCCTTCCAGACGGTTCCCGGAACCGACACGATGGCGATCGTGCAGGTGTTCTTGCAGCCCGCTTTGCTGCTCTTCGTGTTCTCGCTTCTCATGAGCGACTTCTTCGATACCATGGGCACGGTCGTCGCCGTGGGCGAGCAAGGCGAATTCGTCGATAAAGAAGGCAATGTCAAAGACATCCAGCCCATCTTGGCCGTCGACTCCGCTGCCGCGATCGCGGGCGGCTTCTTCGGCGCAAGCTCCATCACGAGCTTTGTCGAATCCACCTCCGGCGCCGCCGCAGGCGCCCGCACCGGCTTCTCCAATATCGTCGTGGGCGTCCTTTTCGTGGTGTTCGCTTTCTTTGCGCCCGTCATCGGCATGGTGTCCGCTTCCGCTACGTGCGGCGCGCTGGTGGTCGTGGGCTATCTCATGCTTTCCGACGTGGTAAGCATCGAATGGTCCAAGATCGAGCATGCGTTCCCGGCATTCGTCACCATCCTCGGCATCCCGATGACGTACTCCATCACCAACGGCATCGGCTTCGGTTTCATCTCGTACTGCATCATCAAGGTGGTTCAGGGCAAGGCGACCGAGGTCAAGCCGCTCATGTGGGTTGCCGCTTTGGCCTTCCTGGTCATGTTCGTGGTCGGCTAAGCCGTTTCGATAGCAATCAACGAAGAAGAAAAGGGGCGTAATGCCCCTTTTCTTTGGCCGTCGTTCTCACGAAGACCTGCGGTCGATATCTTTTCGGAAGGATCCGCTTCGGCTTCGCTTGCGAACTTGAAAGCCGAAAGGCATCCGATATAGCGCGGTCCTTCATTTTCCGCGCATCCTGTCGCGAAAAGACCGCAGGAGCGCTTTCCGCAGAAGCCCGCCGGATTTGCTAATCGTCCAGTTTCACGAAGCGGAATGCTCCGTTCTCATAAACGGCGCAGCTGCGTGAGCCATCTTTCGGCAAGGAAACGCTGCCGGGATTGATGAAAAGCAGCCCGTCGCGTTCTTCGTTCGTTTTGACATGGGTATGGCCCGAAAGCACCACGGAGCCCGCCGATAACGGCAAAACGTTGTCGGGCCCGAATACGTGACCGTGCGTCGCAAAGAGCTTTCTGCTTCCGTCGAAAAGCAGCGCATAATCGCCCAGACAGGGAAAATCGAGAAGCATCTGATCGACCTCGGAATCGCAATTGCCGCGCACCGCCACGATGCGCTCGGCGATGCCGTTGAGCATATCCGCCACTTCTTGGGGCGCATACCTGTCGGGCAGGGGATTGCGCGGGCCGTGGTTGAGCAGGTCGCCGAGCAGAACGATCGCATCAGGGCTTTCGGCGTCGATATGCTGCATGAGTCTTTCGCACCATGCAGCCGAACCGTGGATATCGGAGGCTATGAGCAATTTCATCGTCGTTCCTTTCTGAATGCGGCGCTTCCGCTTTCCGCTGTGCGTATTCGCCTAACGATAGCGCAAACAGCCACGGACGGTCTTGTCGAGGATTCCCAATTATCGAAACGCGCAACAACACGGGGAAATCTTCTTTTTCGCCCCGTTGCAGCCGTTACTCTTCTTTGACGAACGCGTTTACCAACAGTGCCACGATGCCGCAGCACAAGCCGCCGATGACCCATGCCATCCAGAAAAGATTCGCGGCCCAATTCACGTCGTCGGGATCGACTCCTTGCGCGATGGGCGCGAAAAGCATTGCAAGGCCTGCGATCGTGGCAATCAGCATGATGACGCCGCACAGATTGTCCCTGATACGCTGACGACGCGTCTTGATTCCGCGAGCGATAAGCAATGCCTTTTTGCGCTCCTCATCGACGGCTGCCGTCATGGCGTTTTCGAATTCGAGCCCTTCAGAGGTTTTGCTGTTATACGCATCCACGTTCGTACGCGTATACATCATGCTCGCGTAGACGATCAGCCATACGGCCGCGGCGATGAGCGCCATGGCGATCGCTGTGCCGACGTGAGCGTATCGTTGCGACTCCGTTGCCATGATGACTACGACGGCAGCGAATACGATGCCAATGCCGGCGATGATCGAACGTGCGCAATGCCTGCCGGCTCGAGCTTTTTGCTCGGCGGTATAGAAATCGTCGATATAGGGATGCGCCCTCACGAAAGACGCATGTTCCATACCTGCAGGAATGAACAACGCCAGGCTTGCGAAAATGCCGGCGAACAATCCCGCGACGGCAATGACTGCGCCTTCCTGAAAAACGCCCGTCAAGCCTTCGCCGGCGAATACGGTCCATGCCAAACCCAGCACGATGAATGCGATGCCTGTAGGGATTTTCATCGCGAAATCGCGCATATGCTCGTCGTAGCCGCATACGTCGGCAGCAGGCCCGTCGGGCACGGCCCCTTCGGCGACGCTTGAAGCCATAGGCCGCGCGGTCAAGTCCCCTTGCACCAAATCGTCGAGCGAACACTCGAACAGCGTGCACATCTTCAGAAGCTTGTCCATTTCGGGATAGCTTTTCTCGGCCTCCCATTTCGTGACCGACTGACGCGATACGCCGAGCAGCATGGCAAGCTGCTCTTGCGTCATATTGCGGGTCGCACGCAAGTGCTGAAGATTGTCGCGAAAACTCATGGTATATGCCTTTCGGATAGCGTTTCAATCGCACATGATGCCCTTCATGGCCGCATCGAAGCGGGCGGGCGGAACATGGCTCGGTCAAGACGTCTCGATGCTGAATATACGGTAGCGTTTAACGCGAATCCACCAACCAAAGGCTTCATTATGCGCGCTTTCTATGCGCCTTACAGTTGCAATTCGCAGGTCAACGTCATGCAGGATTCCTTAAATCGCAATTCGGGCGCATGGATCGAAGCGAATGGCCATTCGTTGCGAACCGGTGAAGATTTCACCGCCGCGTTGCCGGCCCCGCAATCGGTGATACGATACGCGCCGCTGTTTTCGGCAGCGCACGCAAGGCTTGGACAAGAGGGGAGGCATCATGGACGATCTCGTATTCAGTTTGAACGCGACGATGCCCGTTTTCCTCCTTATGGTATTCGGCATGATCTTGCGCAGGCTGCGCGTCATCGACGACGTCTTCGCATCGTGCATGAACGCCTTCGTCTTCCATGTGGCGCTTCCCGTGCTTTTGTTCGGCGATATTTCCTCGATCGATTTCGGCACAGGATGGGACGGGCGATTCGTCGCGGCATGTTTCGCCATCACGCTTGCAAGCATCGCCATCGTGTGGATGCTCTCGTTCGCCATACGTAAAAAAGGATTGCGCGGCGAATTCATCCAATCGGCATACCGCAGCAGCGCAGCGCTGCTCGGCGTGGCGCTTATGCAGAACATGTACGGCTCGTCTGAAATGGCGGCACTCATGATCGTGGGCGCCGTGCCGCTCTACAACATCGTTGCCGTCGTCGCGCTTACGGCCATGAAGCCCGAAGGAAAACAGGACGATGCTCGCACTCTGGTGAAACGCTCGCTGCGCGGCATCGTCGCCAACCCCATCATCGCGGGCATCGCGGCAGGATTCGTATTCGCCCTCTCGGGTCTGCCCATGCCGCCTATCGCCCAAAGCCTCATCGGCAGCATCGGCGGGCTCGCCACGCCGCTCGGCCTTATCGCCATGGGGGCCATGTTCGACCTTCGCCGCGCCGCCGGACAGATCGGACCCGCCGCTGCGGCGAGCCTCATCAAGCTCGTCGGCCTGGCGGCGCTCTTCCTGCCCGTCGCCGTCGCGTGCGGTTTCCGCGGAGAAGAGCTTGCCACCATCGCCGTGATGCTCGGCTCTCCTACAACCGTGAGCTGCTTCGTCATGGCGCGCTCTTTCGGCCATGAAGGCGTTCTTTCCTCGACGGCCACCATGCTCACGACGCTCGGAAGCGCTTTCACGTTGACGGGAATTCTTTTCATCTTGCGAACGCTCGCAATAGTATGAGGGGCATTCGCTGCGCATGTCCGATAGAAGATCGGCAGCGGGGGATTGCAGGCGCCTGTTTCTCGCTTCGTTCGGCGACGACTACGACCCGTCGATGCGCCGTGATTTTCCCGTACGATCCTTCGTTTACGCCCGCGTAGAATCAGGGATTTTCCCGTGCGCACAAAGAAAAAACCGCCGCTATTACCCGTTCGCAACAAGAACTTCAAGGCTTGTAAACGAGAAAACCCGACAAGAGTCAATCGGTATGTTGCTGACCTGCATAAATACTATTTCTAGGCTCATTCAACAAGAATTCACAATATATTGTGTCTAAATGGCGTATCATAAACGTCCCAAGCATAGACCGAGCGTACCGCCGCATCTCGAAGAAGGTGCGGCGGTACGCTCTGAAACGACCCTATCCGATCGCGCACAGACAAGGACGACACGATGAAGATCATCAAGCGCAGCGGCTCCGAAGCCGTGTTCGACATCGAGAAGATCATCAACGCCATCAAGGGCGCCAATGGCGATGTCGCCGAAAGCGAACGCATGGGCGATGCCGAAATCGTCGAAGCGGCCAAGCGCGTCGAAGCGCTGTGCGAATCCGCCGGCCATGCGGTGTCGGTCGAAGAAATCCAGGATATGGTGGAAAACGAAATCATGGCGCTGGGCCGTTTCTCGCTTGCCCGAGCCTACATCATCTATCGTTACGTTCAAAGCCTGAAGCGCGTGGCGAACACCACCGATGACAAAATCCTGTCGCTGATCGAGTGCAATAACGAAGAGGTCAAGCAAGAGAATTCGAACAAGAACCCCACGGTCAACTCCGTGCAGCGCGATTACATGGCAGGCGAGGTGTCCAAAGACCTCGCCATGCGCATCCTTTTGCCGCAGGACGTGGTGAAGGCCCACGAAGAAGGCATCATCCACTTCCACGACTCGGATTACTTCGCGCAGCATATGCACAACTGCGACCTCGTGAATCTTGAAGACATGCTGCAAAACGGCACCGTCATCTCCGGCACGCTGATCGAGCGTCCGCACAGCTTCTCGACGGCATGCAATATCGCCACGCAGATCATAGCCCAGGTCGCTTCCTGCCAGTACGGCGGCCAGTCCATCTCGCTGACGCATCTGGCGCCCTTCGTCGACGTCAGCCGCCAGAAAATCCGCCGTCAGGTCATCGCCGAGCTGAACGCCGTCGGCGTGGAGCCGTCTTCCGAACAGCTGCGCGACATCGTCGAAAACCGCCTGCGCGACGAAATCCGTCGCGGCGTGCAGACCATCCAGTACCAAGTGGTCACGCTGATGACCACCAACGGCCAGGCTCCCTTCGTCACCGTTTTCATGTATCTCAACGAGGCGCGCAGCGAAGCCGAGAAGCATGACTTGGCAATGGTGGTCGAAGAGGTGCTGCGCCAGCGTTACGAAGGCGTGAAAAACGAGCAGGGCGTTTGGATCACGCCCGCTTTCCCGAAGCTGATCTACGTGCTTGAAGAGGACAACGTCCGCGAAGACGCCCCGTATTACTATCTCACCAAGCTTGCCGCGAAATGCACCGCCAAACGCATGGTGCCCGACTACATTTCCGAAAAGAAGATGCGCGAGCTGAAGCTTTCCAAGGGGGAGGAGCCCGGCCAGGGCGATTGCTACACCTGCATGGGATGCCGCAGCTTCTTGACGCCCGACCGTTCCGGCAACGGATTCGACAACGTGGCCAATGCGGGCAATTACGAGCCGGGCAAGCCGAAGTATTACGGCCGCTTCAACCAGGGCGTGGTCACGATCAATCTGGTGGACGTCGCATGCTCGTCGAACGGCGACGAAGAGAGGTTCTGGGAGATTTTCGACGAACGTCTCGAGCTGTGCCACAAGGCTCTGATGTGCCGCCACGAGCGTCTGAAGGGCACCCTTTCCGACGCCGCTCCGATCCTGTGGCAATACGGAGCCCTCGCGCGATTGAAGAAGGGCGAGCCGATCGACAAGCTGCTTTACGGCGGATATTCCACCATCTCGCTGGGCTATGCGGGCCTTTACGAGTGCGTGAAGTTCATGACCGGCAAAAGTCACACCGATGCCGAGGCCACGCCGTTCGCCATGGCGGTCATGCAGCACATGAACGACAAATGCACCGAGTGGAAGACGGAAAGCGATATCGACTTCTCCCTTTACGGCACGCCGCTCGAGTCCACGACGTACAAGTTCTCGAAATCGCTGCAGCGCCGTTTCGGCCTGATCGAGGGCATCACCGATAAGGGATACATCACCAACAGCTACCATGTGCATGTCAGCGAGGAAATCGACGCCTTCACCAAGTTGAAGTTCGAAAGCGAGTTCCAGCGCCTGTCGCCCGGCGGCGCCATCTCCTATGTCGAGGTTCCCAATATGCAGGACAATCTGCAGGCCGTCATCCGCGTGCTGCAGTACATCTACGACAACATCATGTACGCCGAACTGAACACGAAAAGCGACTACTGCCAGAAGTGCGGTTTCGATGGCGAAATCAAGATCGTCGAAGATGACAACAAGCTTGTGTGGGAGTGCCCGCATTGCGGCAATCGCGACCAGGATACGCTCAATGTCGCCCGCCGCACCTGCGGATACATCGGTACGCAATTCTGGAATCAGGGCCGCACCGAGGAAATCCGCGATCGCGTCCTGCATCTCTAACCGCCGGCCGACGCACGGTTTCGCATAGAAAACGCATGCGCCCGAACGAACATTCCGAGCGCTCAGGAGAGCCGCCGACACGGCTCTCCTCGCTTTTCGAAAAGGAGCTCGAATGAATTACTCCGCCATCAAATACTGCGACATCGCCAACGGGGAAGGAGTGCGCACGAGCCTGTTCGTCTCCGGCTGCCGGCGCCGCTGCCCGTTCTGCTTCAACGAGGAGGCTTGGAGCTTCACGGAGGGCAAGGCTTTCGATGAAGCGACGCAGAAGGCCATTCTCGAAAGCCTTTCGCCTTCTTACATAGATGGGCTTTCCGTGCTCGGCGGGGAACCGATGGAACCCGAAAACCAGAAAGGTCTGGCGCCGTTTCTCGAAATGGTGAAAGAGCATTATCCCGAAAAAAGCATCTGGTGCTACACGGGAGACACCTACGAAGACCTGCTCCACGGTTCCAAGCATACCGATGCGACCGATCGCATCCTCGCTTGCATCGACGTTCTTGTCGACGGGGCATTCGTGCAAGAGCTCAAAGATATCACCCTGCGTTTCCGCGGATCGTCGAATCAGCGTATTATCGACATCCCCGCAACGCGAACTTCCGGATCGATCGTTCTTTGGGACGACGATCCGATATTCTCCACTCACACGATGGAGTAGCACGACCCCGCCCGATTCAAGAAACCCTCTTCGATCGGGCGGGGTCTTCTTGTCTTCAGGGCGACATGTTTGCCGTCGTCATGAAGACCTCCCGGCATTTCTCAACCGATGCGCCGCATGCCCTATAATTCTCGTCGCTTACCGATTCGCATTCTAAGGAGGCCGTCCACCTTATGGCGCGCAAGCAGAACTTCATCATGCGCATCACCAACGAGTGGTGGAACCGTCTTTTGGGCGCCGTTTCCGAGGGTTCTCTCGGCGACCAGGAAGAGCAATACGCTTCGCATCGCACCAGGCGCGATTTCATATGCACCACGCTCGGCGTAGGCGCATGGGGAATGGTGTTCCCGCTGCTTACCATCGTGGTCACCCAGCTTGTCGGCGCCGAGCAGGCGGGCATGTTCTCCATGGCGTTCATCACGGGGCTCGTGCTGATGTTTCTGGGCAATTACGGCGTGCGCACATATCAGGTCTCAGACCTTTCCGAACGCTATTCGTTTGCCGATTATCAGGTGAATCGCGTTATCACCTGCGTCATCATGTTGCTTGTCGGTGCCGCCTATTGCTTCATACGAGGCTACGACAGCTCCATGTTCGCCATCTGCATGGGCGTGTATTTCTACAAGATGGTCGACGCTTTGGCGGACGTCTACGAAGGGCGCCTGCAACAGGCGGACAAGATGTATCTGGCAGGCATATCGCAAACCGTACGCTCGGTTGCGGTGGTGGTGCTTTTTTCGCTGCTGCTTTTCATCACGCGCAGCCTCGTCATCGCATCGGTGGCGATGGCGATCGTGGCGCTGGCATCCTTCCTTCTGCTCACCTTTCCTCTCGCATTGTTCGAAACGCCGAAATCACGCCGTTGGAAACCTGCCGACGCGATCGAATTGCTGAAGCGCTGCTTTCCGCTGTTCGTGGCCCTCTTCCTGTTCAACCTTATCGAGAACATGCCGAAATTCGTCATGGAGGGCATGCTCCCTTACGAGAACCAGCTCTATTTCAACGCGCTGTATTTCCCCGCGCAGGGAATCCTTCTGACCGTCAGCATCATCTATAAACCGCTGCTCGTGCGCCTTGCCGAGGTATGGGCCGACCCGAAGCGTCGCAAGCGTTTCGATTTGGCCATCTTCGCCATCGTGGGCATCACCGTGGTTCTCACGCTTGCCGTCATGGCGGTCATGGGATGGATCGGCATTCCCCTCATGAGCTTTTTGTACGGCATCGATTTCGAGCCGTTCAGGGGATTGAGCTTCGTCATGATCGCCGCAGGAGGCGTGACGGCGGTCATCGACTTCCTTTATCAGGCCATCACGGTTCTGCGCCGCCAGCGCGAAGTGACCAAACTGTATCTTCTGACGTTCGGATTCTCCGTTTTCGTGCCGTTGCTTCTCATAGGATTCACGGGCCTTTCGGGCGCGGTGCTTTCCTATCTCATCGTCATGTGCATCCTGCTGTCGCTGCTTGTGATGGAATACGTGACCATTCGCCTGAATTTCTCCCGCAAAGGCCGAGACGCCGGACACCGCGGCCCGGAAGAGGACGTCGATTCCTCCGCCGCCGTGATGCATGTCATGGCACGCAAGACCGACGATGCGGGCTCCGCCATGCCCGATGCGGGGCTGGATATGGCGTGGCATTCGAGCAGCGTCGCACGCAGCGCCGCCAGCGAAACGATTCGCTTGGATGATGTGCCGAAGACTTCCCAGACAGCACGCATCGCTTCTTCCGGAAAGCATGCCGCATCGTCGAACGACCTTGCAACCCACAATCGAAGCGACCGTCTTTCCGATTCGGACGCTACGACGCGTATAAAAGCCGTTACGCCGCGCCATGGCAAGCCTGTTGCGAAACTGAGCGATACGCGCACGGCGGCGGCGCGCTCGATGATTCGTCTGAGGAAAACTCAGCGTGAAGCACTCGTCCCCAAACAGGCCGAAAAAGACATGCGCGGAATAGAACGCACGACGGAAGCAAGCGAAGCGCGACGCGCCCGCCATGCAAGCCAGACGCAACGCATCCAGGCGCACGCAGACGTCGAAGCGCAGCGCGCCATGCTGCACGGCGGAACCCAGAAGATAAAAAGCGGACAGACGGAAAGCCTCCCTCAGCAGAAAGAAGCGTTTTTCGACCGCGGGCGCCGAAAAAGATAGCAGTCGTTATCGATCGTCGTGACAGGGCAGTATCAGCGTGACCCGCGCGCCGCGCGTCGTGTTTTCCAGCAGGACCGACCCGCCGCACGATTCCAGGCGCTCTCGCGCGATGGCAAGCCCGAGGCCATGATGCCCGTCAAGGGAGCGCGCCGCATCGTCGCGATAGAATCTTTTGGTCGCATGCAGCAAGGCGGACTTCGAAAATCCCGCACCGTCGTTTTCGACCGCAATGAGCAATGCGTTTGTATCCGCGCTTTTACCTTCCGTCCGGTCCATCGATGGGCGCATTTTCTCGATGCGAAACGACATGCTCATTCGCACGGGTGCCGTTCCGTATTCGATCGCGTTATTCGCCACGTTCATAACGGTCTGAACGATATCCGGTCCTGCAGCGACGGAAAAGCGCTCGGGAACATCATCGCATTCGACGACAAGGCGCCCACTGTATGCAGCGACAAGCGCAGAAACCTCTTGTATGACCTTGTCGCAAAACGCCTTCGCGCTTTCATGCGGCCGGCACGCCGTCAGAGCGCATTCGGATGCGCGGGATACATCGATGATGCGCCCGATGAATCCCTCCATATCTCTTGAGGCCTCGCGAATAAAACGCGCGTATGAGCTTTGCTCCTCGTCGAGGTCTGTCTCCAGAATCAAATCCGCATTGCCGCGCACGATGGTAAGGGGCGTTTTCAAATCGTGCGCCAATGCCGAAAGCGCTTTACGCTGCGCCTGTTCGGCGGTCCATTGCTCTTCAAGCGAGGCCTTCAGCGACGCCCGCATATCATCGACCGCCTCCAGGATATCGTTGGTTTCGCGTATGGTTCCCTTCGCGATATCGAAATCGAGTTCGCGGCGTCCGATGCGTTGCGCCGCATCGGTAAGGGGGGCGAGCTTGCGCTTCAGCATCCGGGAGGCGCGCACGGCGATAAGCGCGACCATGCCTGCGAACAGGGCAGCAGCCGCGAAGAGTATCATACCTTGGGGATCGGGGAGCGCATCGCGCAGTTCTTTCGAAACGAAATCGGGATTGAAGTCGTAGACGAGCACGCACGTACCGCCATCTTCGAGTGCGGCGGATGCCGCATAGACGGGCGAGCCGAACGGGGAGGAATAGACGACGGCGTCCTCGCTGCCTTCGTTCAGGAAGCCTGTCGCAAGATCTTTCGAGAACGCATCGAAATCGCTTTCGATAAGCCGCCCCCGTTCGTCGAATATCCCCCAGCGATAGCATGACGGAATATCGTCAGCATCAGCCGTGCCCCGCGTCTCGATCGCGCCTACCGTGGCATCGCGGTTGATGCTTGCGTAGTTGGCGGGATAGAGCGCTCCCGAATCGACGGCCACGATGAGAAGCGACACCGTCGCGCCCGCTATGGAAAAAGTACCGAGTAAGATATAGATGAAGTATTTGATAAGGAATAACGAGAGCGGCATGCCGTGTCGGCGCCGCGAACGTTTTGCGCTGCCATGGCGGAAACGTGCCGATGCGGTGGATTTCAGGCTGTCCATTTATATCCCATTCCCCAAACGGTTTGTATCGGCTCGACGCCCGCACGGCGCAATTTCGCGCGGACGTTTCCTATGTGCACGGCCACGGTGGCGACATCGCTTTCCGTATCCCATCCTGCAATCGCCTCGAGAATCTGGGATTTCGAGAACACCTGTCCCGGATGCTTGGCCAAAAGCTCGCAGATACCGTATTCGGTATGCGTCAGCTTCACGGGAGCATCGTCGACGAGCAGCTGTTTGGCGGACAAATCGATCCGAATGGTGTCGAACATAAGGACCGCGTGACGCTCCCGCCGTTCGCGACGCAGATGAGCCGCCACTTTCGCGCGCAGCTCGGCTGCGCCGAACGGCTTGCGTATGTAATCGTCGCCGCCGACAGAAAGACCCTGTACGGCATCGTTTTCCTCGGTTTTCGCCGTGAGGAACACGATGGGGCAGTCGACGCGCGAGCGGATGCCGCCCACAAACTCGAAGCCGTCGGTGCCAGGCATCATCACGTCGCAGAGGATAAGGTCGTAACGCGCAAGGTCGCATGCCGCCGCTTCATCGGCATTATGCGCCGTCGCCACCTCATGGCCGTCTTTTTTCAGAATGGCAACGAGCATGGCAAGGATCGCCGGCTCGTCATCGATGGCCAAGATAGCCGCCATGGAATCTCCTTTCCGCCGCCTCTTTCCGATTGCCGCGCCCATCGTACGAAAGTCGCAGCATCGCCGCATACGGCGAGCGCGACCCTCGCACGCTTGCGCAACGAATCCGCAGCGGGCTGCCGAAGGGGCCGATTTATCGGACGATCCGCCCGCGAACGGCCTCGGGAAGCTTTTCGTCGTCGATATACTCCCAGGTATGGGCGCTCGTTCCGTTCACGGTCATTTCTATACAACCCTCGTTTTCGAGCATTGTACCGAAAGACACAAGCACGACGCGGCGATGCATGCCGCGCGCATCCACGGCATCGACCTCATAGACGTAGTTCTCGTACGCTCCCGCAGCATCGTCGTACGCGTCGAAATAATCATGCGCATCGGGGGCTTGCGCATAGCAGATCGCGGTCGACTCCCATGGCGCCACCCGGTCGACGAGGCTTTTGACGAACCATGCATCGCGGCTGTTCGCCATCCAAAAGCACCCTGCGAAAACGACGAGCGCAACCGCCGCAATGGCGCAGAGGGCCCTTATGCGGTCTTTCTTCACTCCCATGACGATCCTCCTATTCGTTTATGCGGTGCGCACCTTCGAAGCGGTTCGCTCCCGCAAGCAGCGCGCCGACGATGGCGACGGTTCCCACAAGGCAGAGGGAGACGCTGATGTACGCGTTGTGCAGCAGGGCGTCGAACGCCTCGACTGCGCCTGGGATGGCGCCCGTCTTCGCGATGAAAAGCTCCACCGCAAGAGAAGCAAGCCTCGTCGGCCAGACGAAGGGAACCGCCATGAGGAAAAACGGCGCCAGAGCAGCGCTGAGCGTTCCCGTGACCAGACCGTTTCCAAGACCCCCGAGAGAGGCGAGGGCGCACATGAACCCAAGCGCGCCCAGGCCGATAGCCGCATTGCGCCCCCATGCGAGCGCCGCGGCGATGAGCAGGGCATAGAGCACGATCGATCCCGCAACCACGCCGATGAACGAAGCAGCGATTGCGGCGGGATCGGGAAGCGGACGGCCTGCCGCCGCCATCACGCCTACGAACAGCGCGATAGCGCACAGACACGGAAGCGCGCCTAACATCAGCAACATCATGCCCTTCGCCGCAAGCGCGCAGCGGCGCGACGGCTGTCCGAGCAGATTGGCGTATTCGCCCGCCTCGCGTTCCACATCGATAGCAAGACCGCATGCGATGCCCGCAAGCAACGGCGCGCCCGCCCCGAGAAGCTGCACGAACGCATCGTATCCGAGCAAGGAATTCCACGGCGTCATCGCGAAGTACAGACCCGCAGCAAGACCGAGTGCGAGGGAAAGCGCCGCATGCAACGCAATCAAGGAAGACCGGCGCAAACGCAGCCATTCGGCATGCAAGGCGCGCGAGAACGATAAAACGGCGCGGCGATTTCGGCAACGGTTCGTCGTCATGGCTATCTCGCCTCCCAATTGCGAAACCACGCGCTTCCTGCGACAACAAGCATGCATCCCACCAGGACGCAAACGGCAAGCGCCGCGAACCACCCGATATCGATGACGCCGTACGCCTCGTGCGCCGCAAGCGGCACGCCCGAGGGCGCCACGCCCGCAAACGGCGAGCACAACCGCATAGCGGCCGCCGGGGGAACGAGCCACCACAAGTCGCTGCCGTACAATGCAATGCCGAGAGCAAGCTGAGCGATCAGCGGCAATGCGATGCCCGCGAGCGTCTTGAGCCGCATCGTGAGAAAAAGCCCCGCCTGCACCATCCAGATCGACGAAGCCGTGAGCAGAAGCGTCATGACCAGGCTCGCACCGGGTCCTACCGCGCTGCCGCCGAGAAGATGCACGACGATAGAGCACAGCGCCACCACGGCATTCGCGCAGGCGACAAGCACGAGAACATAGGCCGTTTTCGCCTGCCAAACCGCCCGCAAATCGACGGGAGCGCTCATCACGCCGTGGAATTTTCCGCGTGCATCGATGCCCGCCACACCTGCGCTTATGAGCGCGATGGCCACGGGAAGAAGCAGCGTATACCAGTAGCACCAGCCGTACGTGTTGAACCCGACGCCGCCCGGACCAAGCCCGCCCGTCACGATTCCCGAGCTCATCAGGCCTATCAGGCAAACCGGCACAGGCGCTATCAAGGCCGTCTTGCGCGCGGCGCTCCGCTTTCCCTTGGCGATTTCCGCCTTGAAAGCCTCCGTGAAACCGCCGAGCGGCCGCCTCCGATCGGACGACGAATCCGATACGGAGACATCATTGCGCGAGAAAGCCATGCCGAATCCCTTCATCGCACGCCTCCTGCCAGCGAATCGGCCGGCATACGACGGCAGATATCCATGAAAAGCGCCTCGAGGTCCATGCCGTCCTCGAAATCGCCCTCGAAAGCCAAGGTTCCCTGCACGATGATGCCGACGCGATCGGCGACATGGGCGACCTCGGTGAGGATATGGCTCGAAACGATCACCGTGATGCCCGCCTCGGCGAACGACCGTATCTGCGCACGCAGGTCTTCGATGCCGATCGGGTCGAGTCCGTTCGCAGGCTCGTCGAGCACGAGAAGCTTCGGATCTCCCGCCAAAGCGAGCGCGATGCCCAAACGCTGCTTCATGCCGAGCGAGAAACTCCCTGCGCGCTTCGATCCCGTGCGGGAGATGCCGGCCTTCTCAAGCACCGCATCGATGCACGCTTCGTCGATTCCTAACAACGTCGTGCGCACCTTCATGTTCTCGCGCGCCGTCAGATTCGGATACAGCGGGGGAGTCTCGATGAGCGACCCGATGTCGTAAAGGTCTTCGCGGCGCCACGGATGCCCGTCGAATACGATATCGCCCGATGTGGGATGTAGCATGCCCGTCACCATTTTGAGCAAGGTCGATTTGCCCGCGCCGTTCGGCCCTAGAAGACCATAGACGCGTCCTTTCTCGACGTGCAGATTCACGGCATCAACCGCCGTTTGGACGGCGCCGCCTCGACCGAAGGTCTTGGTAAGGTCCCTCGTTTCCAGCAAACAAGCCATCGAAACCGTCTCCTTTCCTTTTCGTCCTGTACATCTATCGATGATGCGGGGCGTTTTTAAAGAAATGTGAAAGACGGAAACGAAAAACTTCTTTTCGGCGCCGAATACGACGAAAGCCCCCGCATGGGAGGCTTTCGGATGCGGACAGGAGAATCCCGGCCCGCGAAATGCGCCGATGCAGGGTTATTTCACCTGATCGTTTGCATTTTCGTCATGGAAGAGCAGTTCGAAGGCGTAGCGCATGATCGAGGAGCGTCGGACGACGCCTACAAGGCGACCATGCTCGTCGATGACGGGAAGTTTCTTGAACTTCTTTTTGGCAAGCGTATCGGCCACGCGACCCACGCTCTGATTCTCGGTGACGCAGAGCACCTTGCGCGTCGCGAGCTCCATCACGTTGCGCTCCTTGAGCGAAAGCACCTTCTGCTCGATGCTCTCGTCATCGTAATACAGCATCGTCGGAGCGCCGCCCGAAAAGATGGAGCGGGTCTTATGCTCGGCGATGGCGCGCATGATATCGCCGTCGCTGATAAAGCCGACCACGCGATTGTCCTCGTCGACGACGGGAAGACTGTTCACACCGCGCTCGATAAGTTCTTTCGTCACGTCCTTGAGCGTAGACTGCGCGGAACACGAATAGGCATCGCGCTCCATGATGGCTGCAACCGTCACGGCATTCATCGTTATGCCTCCTTTTTCTTGGAGCGGACCTTTACAACGGAAAACACCAGCGTAGCGGCACCCACGAGCGCACATACCCCGTATGCCGCCTGAACGCCGACGGCGGTCGATTCGACCATGCCGAGCGACGCGTTCGAAGAGCTCACCATGGTCATCACGGTGACGATCAACGCCGTGCTGATGGCGCCGCCGACCTGACGGCCCGTATTGCTGATGGCATTGCCGTGGGCGATCATGTCGTTGGAAAGCGCATTGATGCCCCAGGTATTGGCGGGCATGTTCGCCATAGTCTGGCCTGCCGCCATGCACGTGCACAAAACAGCGGCGACAAGCAACGTGGTATCCGACCCGATCTGCGAGAAGCCGAAAAGCGCCGCGCTCATGACCGCAAGGCCGCCGATCGTGATCCAGCGCGGCCCGAACTTGTCGAAGATGACGCCCGAAAGCGGGCTGATGATGATGCCGACCGCGGCGGCGGGCATCATGACCATGCCCGTTTCCATGGCGCTTGCGCCCAATACGTTCTGCAGAAAGATCGGCAGCGTCACGTTGGTCACGGCCGCCGCGCAGTTGATCAGCGTGACGATGATGGCGGACGAGGCGAAGATGTCGGATTTCAACGTAGCGAGCTGCAGCAACGGCTCGTCAAGCTTGCGCTGGCGAAGCACGAAAAGCACCAGGCATACGGCACCGACGACGATGACCGCGATGACGACCGGGTTCGTCCAGCCGAGGCTCGATGCGCTCGAGAAACCGTAAAGCAGGCCGCCGAATGCAACGGTGGAAAGCAGGACGGAAGGCATATCGAGACGCGGATTCTTCAGCTCGCCCACGTTGCTCAGCAAGAAAATGCTCGCAATCAAAACGATGACGCCGAGCGGCGCGATCGACCAGAACATCGCACGCCAGCCCATGGAGTCGATAATCATGCCGGCAACCACGGGTCCCGCGGCAGGGGCCACCGACATCACGATACCGGCCATGCCCATGGCGGTTCCGCGCTTCTCGGGCGGGAAAATCAGCATGGGAACCACGGCCACCAGCGGCATCTGAACGCCTGCGCCTGCCGCCTGCAGAATGCGCCCGACGATCAGCAGCTCGAAACTCGGCGCCATCGCGCACAGGACCGTACCCGCGATAAATACGATCATGGAAGCGAAAAAGAGCTTGCGTGTGGGAAATTTGTCGATCAGATATGCGGAGATGGGAACCATGATGCCGTTCACCAGCATATAGATGCTGGTGACCCATTGCGCCGTGCCGGCATTGACCTGGAAGCTTTCCATCAATCCCGGAAGGGCGGGGGCAAGCACGGTCTGATTGAGAATGGCAAGAAATGCGCCGGCGATGACGACGCCGACCACCATGATTTCGTGGCGCGTCGCTTTGCGGACGTCGTTTTGCACAGGGGTAGAGCTCAAGAGAAAGTCCTTTCCAAATAAGAGAACACGAAACAAACCTCGTGCGAGGCGAATCGCATCAAGGCTCGGATGGCGGATAAAATCGGGTTTTGGAAAGCGGCTTAGATGAGCATCGCCGAAAGGCTCGTAGCGCACGGCATGACGAAAACGGCTTCGCTTTGGGCGAAGTCGTTTAAAAGACGCGCATGTCGATAGATTTTCACTACGGAAGAAAACATGACGCACACCATATCCCGCGCAATGCGTGGCGGTCAACCGACAAACGGCAGGCTTCACGGTTTCGGCACGGACGCTTTGCGTTTCGTCCATGCAAAGCATGGAAACGGAGAAATCCTCCTTGGCAAAATGCCTTAAAGAATGAGCTCGTACGCCGCGCGACGGCGTTTGCGCCCCAGGCTGTTCTTCAGCACGATCGTTCCGCATGAGTGGAATCCGTAATGCTCGAACATGCTGCGCGTAGGCGTGTTCCCCTCGTACACATCCGCACGGATGCACGCTTTGCCTGCGGCTTTCGCCATGCGCTCCGCCTCGCCGAGAATGAACATGCCCACACCGCTTCGCCGCGCGGCGGGATCGACCGTCACCCAATGCAAGGCGGCGTATTCGCTTCGCTCATCCACGCGCATGTCGCTGAAATCCGTCCAGGTCGCTCCCTCCGCGCGCGCATAGGATGCATCGCCGTCCATATCCAAAGAGAACACGCCGATGACACGACGGCCGCTCGCATCGCACGCGACCGAATCTATCACGCGCGCATCGTCGGCGGATGCATCCGCTTTGGCGGCGTCCGCATCCATCGTCACCACGTAGGCATCGCCATGATCGATGGCGCGCATGACGCGTCGCTCGGAAGGATATTTCTTATCGCCTTGTTCGGATATGCCCAGTTCCGCCATCGATGCGTGTCCCGCTTCGAGCAGCGCCGAAAATGCATTGAAATCCTCGACGGTCGCCCGGCGCGCTTCGTAATAGCCCAAACGCGATGCGCTGCCCTGGAACAGCGGAACGTCGCGCAAAGAACCGGAAAATCTATCGTGGGCGGCCCCCTCGTCTTTCTGCGTGGTCAGAACCACCATCGTCAAAATGAGCGTCGCGCCAGCGATATCGAAAATGCCCACAGGCGTATGCAGCCAAACGGCGGAAATCACGATGGCGGAAACCGGCTCCAAGCATCCGACAAGGCCCGCACGCATAGAACCTGCGTCGTTGACGCCCTGCAGATAGAACACATAGGCGGCGAAGGTGCCCACGACCACCATGACCGCCACGATGACGACGACTTCTCCGGTTACGGGAACGTCGAGCTTCCACGGCTGCAGCATGACGGCCGAGGCGACGCCCGCCGTGGACATGGCGATGCCCGTCACGATGAAGCTGCCCCATTTCGCCAAAGGCTTCACGGGCATCAGGGTATAACACGCCATGGCGACGGCGGTCATGCATCCCCAGAACAAGCCCTGGGCGGGAATGGCCAAGCTGCCGATATTGCCGTGCGTGGCGATAAGGAATACGCCCGCCAACGCGAGCACCACGCCGATCGCTTCGCGCAGGCGGGGGAGGCGTCGTACGCTCAGGCAGATATAGCCCAAAATGATAATGAGCCCCAAGCGCTCGAGCACCGTTCCCGTACCTGCGTTGGTATATGCAATGCAGGTGATGTAGCTGAATTGCGTGAGCAAAACGCCGAAAAGGCCGAACAGCATGATATGCAGAAGCGAGCGCGTATCGCGCAGCGCCGCACGGAAACTGCGCCAATTCTTGCCAAGGCATACCGCCAAAAACAGCAGGGCGCCGGCGCACATGCGCACCGTGATGAGCCAGGGAACGGGAATGCCGTAGCTATCCGTCAAAAGCTGGGCGCATGTACCCGAAAAACCCCAGCAGCATGCGCCGATGGCAGTGAAGAGAATACCGCGCGCGACATGGTTTTTCGGCGCGATGGAAGAAGACGATGCGGCCATGCGGACAACTTTCTACGAGATGCAAGCGAAAGCCCCGGTTAGGGGGCTTTCGCTTGATTATTGCAACGCACAGCCGAAGTTTCAAGAGGAAAGAGCGCGGGATGTCGTTTCAAAAGACGCCGAATCCGATCCGTATTCGTATCGCAGGCGGCCAAGTCCCCGAAAGCGGATCGGCTTCTTCGGAAAAGAATCTAGCAGAAGCGCCTTACGGTGTCGGCAAGCATGGCATCGAGACGGGGAAGGTCCGCCTGCGTGTAGGAAAGGCCGACGTAGGATTCGTCCATGCCCATGGATTCGGCGAGATAGCCGCCAAGTCCGCGAGCGCGACGATCGACCTGAAGCATGACGTTCGCGCTCGTTTCGCCGATCTGAAATACCGCTTCGAGCTCATCGAGCCTGCCGCGGAATTCTCCTCCGTAAGGCTTGAATTCGAACTCCTGCACGAACGGCAAGGAGTTCGCGCCGCGATAGGCGGCCTTTTCGGAATCGACTTCGACCAGATGAAAGCCCAACCTGCTGGCAGCGTTGATGAAGCCTTCCACCAGGGCATGGGGCTTGACATCGAGGTAGTCGCGGTCTTGCGGATCGACGGCCGATTTGATATCCAGCCAGGTCTGCACCCATACCACGCTTTTGCCCATGGTCGCCGGCGTGGCGAGCGGCACCGTGATGCGGAAAGGCATGGTCAATTCCTGGTTCGCTTGAACGGTAAAGCGGTCGGTCAGTCGAACGCTTCCCAGATCGGCGCTGCGCTTATAGGTATGGTCGTCGGACTCCACTTCGTATTCGGTCATGAAGGAGAGATGGATGGCCTCGATATCTTGCGGGGCCTTGCCGCCGTAAATGCGGACCTCGCCCTCGAGAACGCCGCCCGGCACGCACGTTCTCGTGGCAAGAAGCGTATCGACGCGCGCGCCGCCGATGCCGATGGATTGAAGCAGTTTGTTCAGCATGAGATTCTCCGTTCACGAAAGCCCGACTCGATCCGTTCGGACGGTGCTTAAAGAATACCGTACAAGAAGGGAAGAACCGTCGTAAAACGAGCGGGAACGAGCCGAAGTTCCCTGCGATAGAGAAAACATGCGCGCCGAGGGACGCCGCCGAATCGAAGGCGCCCCTCGCATGGGGATGCGAAAAGAAAGCCAAGGAACCGTCGCAAAGACAGTGGGTGGGGTACCCGCGTCGGTCATGAAGGGCGCGCCGGATTTCTGCTTGAAACATAGATGGTCAGTGAAACGGGAAAGACGGTCGCCAAAACCACCAGACGTAGTGGGGGACAACCGCCTTTCTTGGAGTCGATTAACTCGCTCAGATTTTAACGCACTGATTATGATATAAGCCTGCATTTCAGCAGCAATGCGGGAGCCCTGGCGCAAATCCGGCGCAAATTACGTAGATTTTTACCAAACGACGAAAAGCGCGATAAACCGATATGCGTCATTTCAGCCATTTCATCTGGGAAAACGACTGTATCGCAATGCCTGTCGGTTTATTGTTTTTTCCTTCGTAGCTTTACATAAGATATATTATCATAATTATTTTTCGAACAAAAAACGAACAACATTATTGAACGTTTGTTCGTTTTTTAAACCAATATCTATTATTTATTCGAGTAGCTGCAATCTCCGACTGCGCTTTTTTGCAAGCGCAGTCGAGCTTCATCGACTTTACGGCAATATGGATGATTTCATCCACAACGAGTTTTACACAAATCGTAGTCCGTTACGCCCAAGCCCTGAACGCTCCTCGAAGGCTCACGCAATCCGAATGTAATCCCTCGCCGTCGCCGAGTCGCAATAACTATCCCATATCGAATTCCACCCTGAAACACGAGATGGCATAGTTTCGTCATTCTTCGCTTCCTTCGGCATAAGAAACGGAATCGTCCGGAATGACCAGCCGATGAGCGCATTTCAAATGATTGCCATACAGCAACGCATCCTAGAACGAACATCGCGGAATTTTGCTTCGAACATCGTAAGCCCATCCTGGCATCTTCCTCAAAGAGCCCCTCGACGCTTTGCTTCATGCCGAACACAACTCTCGGAGTCCACCACGCCCGTATCTTCGTTTTTCGGAAGTAACGGGTCATGCAACCGACGCCGAATCAAAATGCTTTGATACAACGATCGAACCGATAGCAGAGCGCGAAAGCTCTACGCAATCGTGCTGTTTCGACATCGAAATCGCCCGCTGAGCCGATTTCGTAGAAAAACTTTTCAAAACGGAGAATTTCACCCTACTTGACCTGGGGTTTTACAAACAAGCCTCTGAGAGCCGTTCTAAGGCCCTATTTTGTCTTTCCTTGAGGGAAAACCCACGGAAAATGAAGGTACCAAAGGACTTTGCAAGCCTATCTTCCTTAAGCAAGCTCGACTGGGGACAAAAACGCATATCGACAATCAACGGATTCGTAGAGCAGAAACAACGCCGCACGGCGGAAAGAAAAACAGCGTCATCCTGACCGGCAAACCGGATACGCAAGAAAACCGTGCGAAAAAAAATCGCGGATGATTCGACCTGTTCGACCGAATCATCCGCGATACGAAAATCAAAGGCAATCGAATGCTAGAACATGGGACCCGAAACGTTAGCCGTTCCTTCCAGCAATGCGGGAGCCAAGAATGCCGCCGTAAGCAAATTGGCGATAAGGGCAACCAAGCTCAAAACAACACCGATTTTGGCGAGTTTGACAGCGTCGTTCGCGTACGGATCGGAATAATTCATCGCAACAAGCTTTTTCGCATTGGTCAAGGCAATCAGACCGATAATGAAACCGACGATATCGAGCAATGCGCCGAAGAAAAGCAAACTCACGCCGGCGCAGACGATGCTGACGACGCCGAGAGTACGACATTTCTTTGCATCCATCGAATTTCCCCCTTGAGGTGTATTGCGTATGCAATCTACGCTTCAATTCATTACAACTTTTTCATGATAACCCGTTCGCTTTGAAGATAGACTCTGAGCCTCCATCGTTCACGATACGTTACGAATCAATCATAAGAAAAATATCGAAATCGAACATATATTCGTTATTTAAATGGTGCAAAGAATTTTTCATCATAGCAGCCAAAATACCGTTATACTCTTAAAAACGAACGGATATTCGCTCTTTTATCTTTCGGACACAAAGGAGGTTCCATGCCTGATAACGCTCAAGAGCTCTCGCCTCGGGCATGGAATGGCCCCGCCGTCTTGCTCGTCGACCTTGATGCCTTCTTTGCCTCGGTAGAACAGCTCGATCATCCTGCATGGCGAGGAAAACCCGTCATCGTAGGCGGCGATCCCGACAAGCACGGCGTCGTTTCAACGGCAAGTTACGAAGCTCGCGCATTCGGCGTTCATAGCGCCATGCCCTCGTCGATAGCGCAAAAGCTTTGTCCTCATGCCATCTGGACGCACGGCCATTTCGGGCGTTATAAAGAGATTTCACGTGCCGTCATGAGCATTCTCCTGGACGAAAGCCCCTTGCTCCAGCAAGTCAGCATCGACGAGGCATTCCTTGACGTTTCACCGACGAAGGTCAACACCGAGCATCCCGTCGCCATCGCGCGCAGAATCCAGATGCGCGTCGCCGAGCTCGGAATCACCTGCTCTATCGGTATAGGATCCAGCAAAACCATAGCGAAAATCGCTTCTGACATGGACAAACCGCGAGGTCTTACCGTGGTCTATCCTGGTCGTGAGCGCGATTTCCTTTCTCCCCTTCCTGTTCGGACCATGTCGGGAGTCGGCGCAAAAGCCGAAGAGGCGCTCCGCAAGAAAGGAATCGAAACCCTGGGACACATGGCAACCGCACCCGAAAG